>CAZNJW010000119.1:0-6583 GCA_964573455.1 uncultured Anaeromyxobacteraceae bacterium
CAGGGAACGGGTTCCGGCGTAGGGGCGAATGACAATTCGCCCTTTTCCGGACGGCGAATGTAATTCGCCGCTACACGGACAGGGCGGGAACGCGTCAGTCCTCGCGCTTGCCGTAGGTCTTGTCGAGCTGCATCAGGGCGCCCACGCTGCCGTTGGCCATGGTGAGCTTGGCCACCGCGTCGCTGGTCTGCTTTTCTTCCTCGACCTGCTCTTTCACGAACCACTGCAGGAATACTTCGGCCGCGTACTCCTTGGTTTCCTTTGCCAGTGCGTACAGCATGTTGATGCGGCTGGTGACGTACTTCTCATGCTTCAGAGCGGCTTCGAAAGCGGCCAGCGGGGACTTGAACTCGGTCTCGACCTCGCCAATGGGCAGCGCCTGAACCGGCTCGCCGACGTCCTGCAGGAAATCGCGGATCTTCATGGCGTGTTCGACTTCCTCATGGGCCTGGGCCTTCATCCACTGCGCGAATCCGCCCCAATTCTGGTTTTCCAGCCAGTTGGACATCGAGAGGTACAGGTAGGCGGCGTAAAATTCTTCCTGGATCTGCTTGTTCAGTTCGGTGTAAAGCTTCTTGTCCATTTTGAGAACTCCTTTATAAGCTTGCCAAAAATGGCTATTTCCAAAAAACGCGGGAGCCGCATCGCCGGCGAACGTTCGCCGCGACCGCGCCCGTTGAAGTACAATAAACACCCGGCTTCAGTTTGTTAAGGGCCTATACGCATTTTGCGTGCAAATTGGCGGTGATTGAATGATACGCGTGTCGTTGATCCTTGCCCTGTCCCTGTCGTTGCTGACCGGTTGCCCGGTCTCGAGTCCCGACGTGCGGCAGGATCATCCGGATCCGACGCCGGCCGCGGCCACACCTGCCCATGATCCAAACCTGGATGTAGCGGGTCTGCCGGACCTCACGGCTCGGGCGGTCGGAGGCATCCTGCGCGACGTGACAACGGCCAGGCGATTGGACCTGCTGGCGCCTCTGGTCGCGCGTGGCATCGATCGTCAGGAACATGCCGCCTATATCAAGGCCGAGGCCTCACGCGAAAAGTCTGTGAGGGCGCTGCGGATGCAGTCGCTATGCATGAAGGCGGTCGGCTCGATTCCCCCTGACGTGGATCTGATGGCCATGGCCCAATCCTTCATGACCGAGGAAGTGGCCGGATACTACGACTGGGAGCGCAAGACGCTGTTCGTCTGCGACTGGTCCCCGGTTGAGGAACACAACTCCGTGCTGGCGCACGAAATGACCCACGTCCTTCAGGACCAGCATTTCGGCCTTGCCCGTATTTCCGACCCGATCGAGGGAATCTCCGAGCCGTTCTCGGCAGGGCTGGCCATCGCCGAGGGTGACGCGATGGCGACGATGGTCGCCGTACTCGGGGTAGACCCCGTGCGTAATACCCAGGTGCTTTACGAGATGGCCGACGCGATGCAGAAGGAGCTGGCCGGCGTGGACGCCAACGGCGCGACGGGAGTCTCGTCAACGGTTCCGAACATAGTCGAGCAGGCCTTCATGTGGTACTACATCGAGGGAACCCGTTATGTGGCGGGCCTTCTGGAAAGCGGTGGATGGGACGCCGTCAACGCGGCCTTGCGCAAACCGCCGCTGTCGACCGAGCAGGTATTGCATCCAGCGACCACTGGCGCCCCGGACTACCCCATGAACGTCCGCATCACCCAGGACACCGTACCTGATGCAACCTGGGTCGGGTCGGAGATCCTGGGCGAGGCCTCGTTGCGACTTCTGTTCGGTCAGGTCATGCCGTCGGCGCAGGCTCTCGAGGCCGCGGAAGGGTGGGATGGCGACAGGTTTGGGCTCTGGATAGGGCCGAGCGATCAGACGATCATGGTCGTCGCGTCGGTGTGGGATTCGGCCGTGGACGCAAGGACGGCGGCAGATGCGTTCAACAGGCTCGTGATTCCACCAACGTCGCTCCAGGTCGAGTTCGACAAACTGGTTGCCGTGTGGGGGCTGGCACCCGAAGTTTCCACGCCGCTTGCCGCCCGAGTCCTTTCGAACATGGACTTCGTCGAGATCCGTTCATGGGACGACTGGCTGAAGGAAGCAAAACCGCCACGAGACCTGTTTCCGCGTAGGGGCGAATGAAAATTCGCCCTTCCAAACGGCGAATGTGATTCGTCGCCACGAGACCTGGTTCCGCGTAGGGGCGAATGAAAATTCGCCCTTCCAAACGGCGAATGTGATTCGTCGCCACGAGGCCTGGTTCCGCGTATGGGCGAATGAAAATTCGCCCTTTCAAACGGCGAATGTGATTCGCCGCCACGAGGCCTGTTTCCGCGTAGGGGCGAATGAAAATTCGCCCTTCCAAACGGCGAATGTGATTCACCGCCACGAGACCTGTTTCCGCGTAGGGGCGAATGAAAATTCGCCCTTCTATCAAGGTGTCAGTGCGAAAACGATCGCCCACACAATATTATGGAATGAAATCAATAGGTAAGTTCGACAACCTCGTTGACTTCGCTGTTCAGGCGAAGGTCGATGGTCAGTCTTCTGGTCTCGTCGGCGTAACTGCGGGCCCGCGCGAACCACCAGCGCCGGGCCGGGTTCTGGATCCATGCGCCCTGGGCGCTGGCCGCCGGTACGTTGTCACCCGGTTGCCATCCCATCGTCACGAACTGGAAGTGGGTCATTTCCTGCTTCGGCTGGATGCCGAGCGCGCAGAACCCGCGAATCGCGTTGCTGGTTGGAGCGACGCAGTCCCACGTCATGCCGCCTTGAAGCCAGTAGTCCGGGATCATGTTCAGCGTCGGGAACATGTCCTCGGGACTGTTTCCGGTGTCCACGAACTGTGAATACGTCATGAAGTAGGTTTCCTGCTTCAGCTTGATGTCCATCAGGAAGGCGATCGCTTCCTCGGCACGCGCCTTCTTCATGTATCCGCGATAGCTGGCCACCGCGACGACCGACAGAACGCCCAGTATCGCGACGACAAACATCAACTCGACGAGGGTGAAACCCCGCCTGGATTGGATTGACATGGTGCTTTCCTCGGATGACGACCCTACGGCATTTTAGGACTGCCGAATTCCGGGGTCAAACTTCGTTTGTGGCATCCGTTGATTTGATTGAGTTTAGGGGCCGGCTATGCGCGGGCGGGGGCTCAGAGACACTTCCAGTTGGCGCGGGGGAAAGTCCTGTTCACGCCTGGCGCCTGGGCCGCGATAACGAAGATGGTCCGGCGGTTGCGTTCCTCGTCCACGTTGTCTGCCGTCATCACGGCCAGCGAGTCTTCACCGAAACCCTGGTAGCATGTGCGGATACGTAGTCCATGACCTCGGAACCACTGGGATATCGAACGCGCCCGCTTTTCCGACAGAGCGTAGTTCGCCTCGTTCGAGCCGACCGTATCGGTGTATCCCGCGATGTAGAGCGTGGCCTGGAAGCCACCACCCAGCTTGTCGAGCGCCTCGACGACCCGGTCAAGCACATCCACCAGCTTCGGTTCCTCGCCGGGAAGCACGTCCCACTTGCCGGTCTCGAAGATGACCTCGCGCGCTGCCGGGATCTGCACGAAGAACGGAGTCATCTGGATACCGTTGTAGAACCCCCACTGGTCGTGAGCCTTCAATTCGACGTACCCAATCGACTGCCTGGGCGGCTGGAACTGGATGGTTGTGGGCTGGCCAGCCGGTGTCTGAACCTTGAATTCCTTTGTCGTGATAGGCACGCCATCCTCGGTGACGATGTTCAGGGTGACCAATGCGACCGCCTCGGAGCCGACGAAGGTGATCGTACCGGCCTCGAGGTTGATGGTGTCCTTGGTGATCTCGATCTGCATCGGCTTCGCCACGACCACGTCCAGCTTGTACATGTCGGCTTCCTTGCGGTTGCCCCACTTGATCTCCATCGTGTATTCGTGCCGACCAGGTTCCTGGTCGAAGAAGAATTCCTGCCGCTGGCCAAAGCGAATCAGCTTGGACTTGAGCGTGATGACCTTGTTGTCGTCACGGGTCAGCTTGATCGTTACGTTGTGCATGTTCGTGTTGGAACCGATCACGATCGATGGCTTCTTATCGCCCACCAACGCGCGGCTGTTGACCTGAAGTTCGTAGGGTTCCTGGGCCGTCGCCGCCAACGGGGCGACAATGGCGCAAGCAACAAGGGCGGCTGCAGCCAGAAGGTGTGTCGGATTCATTCTGCTCACTTCAATAACCTCGTTTCCTGGTTCAATCACCAAATCAGTTCGGTCGTGCCCCGGCGGACCGCGTCTTGACGCCCCGGTCGCGGATTCTTGCGGCAAGGGTCAGCGTCGTCAGGAGGGCGAACAGCAAAGCCATCGTTGCCGCGGTCGTGTCCGACCTGTGGCTTCGTTTCCCGAAACCGGAAGCGGAGCATCCGGTCGGATCCGGTATGGCTTCCTTCCATTCCTGGGTGTAAAGGGCGCAGAAACCTGCCATGTCGTCCTGGCCCAGGTCGCGCTTCACGGTTTCAGCCGGTTCGGTCTGGAAGTACATTGTCTGCTGGGACGTGTCGACCACGTCAAGCATGGTGTGGTCAAGGCCAATCACGTGTCCCAGCTCGTGCGTCATCGTGTTCTGGATGTCGAATGCGTAGCCGGTCGGTTCGATCCCGAAGTCGAACGACCCGTCGTTCATCTCGAGCGCGAAGTTGAGGATCTCGCCAGTCCTGGCGCTGTGGAAGATAGTGGTCAGGGCGACGGTTAGCGACGGGTCGAACTGTTCCTGTCCGGAACGGTTCGTGTGCCATGTCTCAGAGTCCTCGAAGATGATGATGTTCGTGCCGTTTTCCGAGCCGTTCGAAATCTTGAACGGCGTTCCTCCCTGAACCGGGCCGCCGTTCTGAAGAATCGGATGCTCGCAGCCGACTTCATTCCATGTGGCCAGTGACGACGAGATAGCGTCAAGCACCGCGTCGCCCGGGGCGTCCATGGTCAAGGCGCTGTCGTGATAGACGGTGATGTCGGACTGGTACCAGCGCAGCGGAATCGGACCGACAGACGTCTGAATCTCATAGAAGGTGTAACCGGAAAGCATGGTCGCCGACATCACGAGCAGGCCAGCGATGGCCAGGCGGGCAGGGGATGGAGTGATCATCGCGCCACCCCTTTGCCAGCGTCGCGGACCGCGTTCAGGAAGGCGTCCAGCGGGGCGGTGTCGTTCGCGTCATCAGTGGCTGGGGACACCGTCAATCCTTTCGAGCGGTGCTCCGGCAGACGGGCGAATGCGCGCGCGGCCAGCCCACGCACGATTTGCGTGCCGTCAATCGCCATCTCGACCCTGAGGGCGCCGACAGCCATTCCGGTCACGAGATAGTGCTTCGGCGCGCTGCCGTAATCCGATGGGGGCAAGGAACTCTTTACAAATAGAATCACCTGGTCGCCGGTCTGGAAAGCAGGTAGTCCGGTAACCATCTCGCCGACATCGCCGACGGTCCCGCCCGGCATCGTGAACATCATTGTCGTCGAGGCGTCGTCCAGTTTGCCCGTGGCGACTTCCTGGACGGTGACCGTGTAGTCGGTGACGATTCTTCCGTTGTCGGCCTGGCGGCACGTCGTCGAAATCACCGTGCCGCGCACGACCGCCGATGACATCGCGACAAGCCGATCCAGATCTGGCACCACGAATGTCGAGGCTTCGGCCGATATCGGAATGGCCATCCCGAGCGCCAGCATAAGCGGCATCATCACCTGAAGTGCCGCCGCCATGACACGCATGGCACATGAATCAAAGAATCCGACCTGTCCGGTCCTGTACATTGAAGCCTCCGGCATGCGCCCTCGCGCCCGCGACCGCTAGTATAGGAACAAACCCCTTGTTAGATCCAACGATCTTGGGTTGGCCCTTCCAGACATGGTCGGGATCGGTGACGAATTCCGGCGTAGTCATAATGGAATGACCGGCTCCGATTGCAAGACCGTAGGTTAAGCTTGCAGTTGGATTAAAACCGTAGCCCAGAGCTACATACAAAAGGAGCCGGTCATGGGTAAGGATACTCGATTCGTGGGTCTTGATGTACATGCAAAGATGATCGCGGTCGCGGTGGCGGACGGAGGCCGGGATGGAGAGGTACGTTCGCAGGGGACGATAGAAAACAATCCGGAAGCTGTTCGGCGGTTGTTCAAGCGTCTTCGTTCGGAGAGTACAAAGATTCGGGCATGTTATGAGGCAGGTCCTTGCGGATACGGGCTTTACTGGCAGTTGACGGAGATGGGCATCGACTGCGAGGTAATAGCGCCGACGCTGGTTCCTAAAAAGCCTGGGGAGCGTGTAAAGACGGATCGTCTGGACGCCATCAAGCTTGCGCGCTGCCACCGAGCCGGGGAGTTGACCGCCGTGTGGGTTCCGGACAAGAAACGTGAGGTTCTTCGTGACATGGTCCGTGCCCGGGAGGTGGTCAGGAGAAACCTGACGGAAGCGCGCCACGTACTGTCCAAGCTTCTTCTCAAGCACGACATCCGTTGCCCTGACCCGGTCGGGGCTTGGTCGCAGCGGCACATGTCCTGGCTGCGGACGCTTCGTTTCGACGATGCCGGCATGGACTTCGTGTTTCAGGAGTACTTTAACGAGGTCGAGTATCAGATGGGCCGTCTGACGCGTGTG
>CAZNJW010000120.1:0-6555 GCA_964573455.1 uncultured Anaeromyxobacteraceae bacterium
CGCGATTTCCTACGACTACACCTATCCGCTGTTGATGCTGGCCCTGCTCGGTGTTGCCGCTCTCGTACTCGGCTTTATCCTGAAGGCCACCGACAAGAAGTATGGCTACGGCCTGGAACTTCCCAACATCAAAGCGAAAGAGCAGTGACAATCTTCGTTCGCTGAATCCCGCGTCTCCCATCCTGCATTTCTGCCGCCGGTTGAACCAGACCGCCGAATCATGTCACGGGGAATGCTACAATCCCAAAAATGATTGGACCGATCAAACGATATCTCAGGTGGCGCCTGGACAGGCAGCCGTTCCCGGAAGAATGGCGTGGCTATCTGACGAAGCATCTGGCGTGTTACCGGCATATGCCGGAGGAATGGCGCGGCAGGTACGAGCGGATGGTACGTATCTTCATCGCGGAACGGCACTGGATACCGGCCGCTGGCATGCAGA
This sequence comes from uncultured Anaeromyxobacteraceae bacterium, assembly GCA_964573455.1. Classification (GTDB taxonomy): domain Bacteria; phylum Myxococcota_A; class UBA9042; order DTJE01; family DTJE01; genus JAGOFO01. Next base: position 443 of record CAZNJW010000120.1, read on the forward strand.
TCACTGACGAGGTCAGGGTCGTGATCGCCGGGTGCGCGATCCGGCTGGTGCTTCGCCTGGACCTTTCTTACTACGACCGCCTGACCGAGATCGTCGTTTACCCTTATGTGTACAAACACAACGATGAGAAGGGTGTCGCCATCCTGGGCGAGGCTCATCACTGGGGCACGGTCGTGCTGTCGTGGCCGGCTGTCGTCGCGGGGCTGGCCGACCCGTGCGACGGGCATAACACGGCCATCCACGAGTTCGCGCATGTGCTCGATCGGGACGCCGGCAGTTTCAACGGAATGCCTGTTCTGCGGTCAAGGCGGGACTACGGCCCCTGGGCCTCGGTGCTCGGATATCATTACCAGCGTCTGGTCGATGGTCATCCGGATGAGACGTCGGTCATGCGATATTACGGCGCCACGAACCCGGCAGAATTCTTTTCCGTCGCGACCGAGGCGTTTTTCGAAACCCCCGGGATGATGCGAACGCGCCTGCCTGATCTGTACCGTGAACTGAAAAGGTTCTATGGTGGCACGCCTTTCGACTACGGTCAGTGCCCCAGGCGGTTCTGACAAACACGCGTGGATTTCAGCCGTCAGATGGTGTGGTGCTCGTTCGTGTTGCCGGTCGTTTCATCCATCGCGGCTTTGACGATGCTCTCCGACTCGAGTTCGTCGCCCGAATGGTCTCCCTCGAGTGGCGGCAGGATTTCGGGGGCATGGCGTTCAGCGGACAGGTCTGCCAGGCGCCGGTTGTAGGCCAGTAATACGTCGGACGCGGTCAGAATGCCGATAACCTCGTCCATCTCATCCGAAACCACGATTAGCTCTTCCACGTCCAGTCCGGTCATCTTTCGCTGCGCCAGGGTCAGCGGGTCGCCCGCCCTGACGCCGGGGAAGCGGGCCGATACGGATACCGGCCGCATCAACGAACGCGCGGTCATCGCATCCGGATATTCCTGCGCGGATTCAAGAGCGGCCATCAGGCGTTTGTAATGAAAGACCCCGACCAGTCGGCCGTTTTCCACGACCGGGAAGATCCTCTGCCTGGTCGAGCCGGTTCCGGCCAGCACACGCGTCAGCGGCAGGTCGGCTTCAACGGGGACAAAACGGCGGTTTTCCTTGTAGACTTCGCCCACCTTCGCCTTGCCCATCATCTCGAACGCGTACTGTCCGATGTGCGCCGGGGAATGAATCCGTGACTCGGCCTGGCTGCGGAAGATCGTCCATCGCCTGGACGCGAGGAAGGTGATCGCGCACACCCACACCGCCGGCACCAAAAGGCTGTAGTCGCCCGTCATTTCGCTGACCATGATGACCGCCGACAGCGGCGTGTTGGCCGCAGCCGCAAAAAATCCGGCCATCCCGACCATGGCGAAGCTTGAAGGATTCTGAACCAGACCGGGCCACCATCCCTGGAACACCAGCCCCGCCGCGCCGCCCAGTGTTCCGCCGATTACCAGCGACGGGCCGAACACGCCCGCGCTTCCGCCGGACGCTATGGAAAATGACGTGGTGAATATCTTGCCGATGGCGACGGCCAGCAGGATCAGGACGCCGATTTCAACGATCTGTCCGGACAGCGCGTCCTGCAGTATTCCGTAACCGGTGGACATCACGTCGATTACGTGTTCGTCCCCGACGATCAACAGCAAAGCCAATGCTGTTGCTCCGGTCATGAGGCCCCCGATCAATGGCTTGACGATGAACGGCAGGCGCAGGCGGTTAAACGCGCCCTCGGTGCCGTAGAACACCCAGATGTAAAGCAGGGCGCCCGCCGTGACCAGCAGCGCCAGAAGCAGGTAAGGCAATAGTTCCAGCGGGTTCTGGAACGACATGCCAGACACCGGAAACATGTGCCCGAAGCCGTGCCAGGCGCCGTAGACGCAGTACGCGACGATGCTGCACACGCACGCCGGTATGATGGCGTCCGTTTCGATGTCGGGGTCGGAATACAGAACTTCGGCCGCGAAGATTGCCCCGGCCAGCGGCACCTGGAATATTGCGCCAACCCCGGCGCCGACGCCGGAGATCATCAGCAGTCGTTTTTCACGTGGACCCAGCTTTAAACGATCGGCGATGAAGCTGCCGAACCCGGCGCCGATCTGCGCGATCGGGCCTTCGGCGCCGCCCGATCCACCCGAACCCATCGTCAGCACTGTCGCGAAGAATTTGATGACTGGCACGCGTTTCCTGATGTGTCCGCCCTTTCTGTGGAAACTGTTGATGGCGGCGTCTGTCCCGTGGCCTTTTGCCTCGGGCGCGAAGAACCTGACCAGCAGTCCGGCCAGGAACGCGCCGGCCGCCGGCAGGGCCACGATCAGGACGTAACGGACATGGCCTGCGACGGGAACGTCAAAAACGGCTTCTTCACCCCCGGGGCGGCCTGGCGATAAACCTATCAGGGCATTGAAGCTGAATGTACGCAGTCCGTCCAGCGCAACGTGAAACAGGATGGCGGACGCGCCGGCGACCAGCCCGACCACCACGCCCAGCGCCAGCCATCGCGCCAGCCCGCGCAGGTCGAACGCCTTGTCCAGGAAGCGCTGACCCGCGGTCAGCGTGTTGTTGATCTGTGTTCTGGGATCCATGTGAAGCCGCATGATTCTCGCGCCATATTATCCCTGTTCCCCGTTTGATCAACCCTGCAAGCGGCAGTCGGCCGTCGAGCCACACCGGAACGTGGCGTAACCGCTGCCAGTTTCAGTATGACTTCACGCCGGACTCGGCCAAGTTTTTGTGCCAGACGTTCATTGATTCGATGGTGCCGGCGATGTTTGTGTTGTTGACCAGGGTTCCGCCAAAATCGTACCCCTTGCGGGCGAATACGATGTTGATGCCAGCGCTTGGCGCCCTGGCGATCGTGTAAGCGGTCCGCATGCCTGACTGGCGCATGGCGATTTCCATTTTGTCCAGTAGCAGGGAGGCCAGCCCGCGCCCGCGCCATTCCGGTAGTGTGGCGAAATCGGTCATTTCGACGCCGAGCCGCTTCGGGTCCATTTCGGCGGATGAAAGGGCGACGAGCCTGTCCCCCGCGACCGCCGCAAAGTAGCGGACGTCCTGATTCATCGTATCCAGGAGGTATGCCGGCTCGTGGATGGGGAAGGGGTATGTTTCGAAGACCTTCCTGTAAATCGTCGCCATCTGCCCGATGTCATCCCTTGTTGCCTCGCGCAGTTCCAAATCAGGTGATTTGAAGTCTGCGACATCACCTTCAGATTCCGACGCGTTTTGCGCAGCCAGTATCAGCACATGCTCCAGTTTTTCCCTGTTTTCAGGATGTCTGCGGCTGCGATCCGGATATCTTCCCATGAAGACTGCAGCTTCGCGTCCACCGTAATATCCCGGTATTCCCGCTTCGAGGCGGTATCCCGCGTCGAGGAACCCCGGGGCCACGCTGTTCGGGATCTTTGCGATAATTTTTCCCAGGTTTTCGCTTTCGGCCAGTGATTGCAGTCGCGGCAGCACATGTTCCGGGTCGGCTCCGTTCCAGCGCATCACGTAGACACGGTCGCTGACCGGGCCGTACTGAATCTGTGCCTTGCCGATCCGGGCCGTCCTGTCGAATTTTGTCTGTCTGTGTTCCCTGACTTCGTCAGCGGTCCGGGTGGCAATTCGTTTCATTGTTGCGGATTGGTTCATTCGTTCTCCTTTGGCCGTCATCCGGTTCGTACGTCGCTGCTGCAGCAGGGATCGTGCGGCAACAGGTTCGGGGATGCGTCGATCGCTTCCGCGTCCAGCAGCCTGACCGTCTTCTGCAGCGCGGCGGCAATTGCGTTCTGTTCATCTTCCGGCAGACGCCGGAATCGTTGTACAAAGGTTTCCTGCAGCATCGGCGGGGCCTCATCGACGATCCTTCCCCCGGCTTCCAGCAGCATCGGGATGACCTTCCGTCGATCCTGGCTGCTGCGTACACGGTGGATAAGACCTTTTTCTTCCAGCCTGTCGGCAATTCCATTGACGGTACTGGGGCTCAGGCTGATTTCTTCGGCCAGCCCGGAAAGCGTCAAAGACGGGTTGCGCTGGATGGCGTACAGGCACAGAAGCTGTGGCACCGTCACGTTGAACGACACGTTGATCCTGTGGGACTGCATATCGATCGCGCGGACGATTTTTCTTAACGAACGCAGGATTTCAGTTTCCCTGTCAGCCATTCAAATAATCCTTTCGATACGAATCATTCGTATAGATACTAACAGCGAATCGACAGCCGGTCAACGGGCCGGTTTCCCGCCTGATATACAGCATCGCGCCCGACAAAACCGTCAACTGGCGTTTTGACGACTTCGACAACCCGGAACGTGGCGACTGCAGCGACCCGATATATTCAAACGTGTCCGACACGCTTTACGTCATCTGCAATCTGACGCCTGCGGGTGGGCAGTACAGCACGGTCGTGACGGCGATTGGGGCAAATGGTGAGAAAAAGTGGACCGCGATATTGCCTGACGGCCAGACAGCCAGTCTGCCGGCAATTGCCCTGCGCAGTCTGTCGGAAACGATGACCGACCTGTACCATGTCCTGAAACGCTTCTACGGCGGCGTGCCTTTCGATTACGGTCAGTGCCCGAGGAATTACTGAGGCTGTTTCGTCACCGTTTCGTAAGCCGCAGCATGTTTCACGCCGCATGCGGCATCCGGATCTCAAGCGGATGATCCGAGCTGGACTTCAGGTTTCGAAGACTTCCACCGATCAATTCAGCCAGTTTGTCGGTCATTCCGGCCCTGGTCGCCATGAACAGGCGCAGCAGGACCTCTGTGTTGTAGTCCATGCCGGCAGGGGAATCCTGCCGTGATTCCCATTGGGACACAACGGAATGGTTTGCCATGTTCAACGTCGCCGCAAAATCCACCTGACGCATCCGCAGATACGATCTGATGAAGCCGACCTCCGAGCCGGTCAGCCTGGCGGGCTTCAGAGCCAGAAGTCCAAAAACCTTGTCCTGAAGTTGTCCCATGTTGATGTCCGGAACCTGCTCACCCCTGATTTCAAGCATTGGGGGATCGATAAGAACTATCGGAAACCCCAGTTCCATGAAAATAATCGATGCCATGATTCAGAACTCCCCGACCGTCGGGCGAACCACCGTCACCACGACCATCTTGTCCATAAAGGCCACAACGACGCGAATGGCGATGCCGTCGACCGTAAATCCTTCAAAACAATAGCTCCATTCCTTCAATATCTCGTCGAAGCGATCCCGCTTCGGCACCGGATGTCCTGCGACAATCGCTTGTTCCACGTCCGTGGCCCTGACACCCCTTTCATCGCAGTGCTGTCTTGCGTTTGGCAGGATTAAGTAATCCCGCGCCCTGAACCCTGGAAATCAATTCGGCTCGTTCAAGTTTCGGTGATCTTTTCACTGCAATTTCGGCTGTCGGTCAGCCGAACCTCCTAAATGTTACCATCTAACACAGAGCGCCACAACCCGGGCTCCGGTGGTCTGTTTGTCTCTTCTGCCGCCTGAATCGTTGTTGGCCGGCGCCCAGGACAAATTCGATGAGAGTCCTGCGGTGTTTCAAATCATTTGTTGGAAGATGTGAATACACGGTCGATTGTTCGCGAAATCATCTCCTTGTCGGTGGCGACGTACCGTGCCGTCGTCCTGATGTCGGCATGCCCCAGCGCCCTTGAAACCAGCAGCGCGTCGCCGGTTGCCTGATGAAGCAGGGTCGCGAATCCGGCGCGAAACGAGTGGATGGTAAGGTCGGGTCTGATGCCGGAACCGGTCTTCCAGTGGTTGAACCGGGCATGGGCCTGTCTGGCCGTCATATGGCAATCCGGTTTTGTCCCTGGAAAAAGGAAATCGGGCTCGCCGCTACCATGGCACCAGTTCTGTGCCTGGATGTGGGCAGTCAGGATTGCGGCCAGGGGATGCGCCACATGCCTGGTGGCCGGGATGCCCCCTTTCGTGGAGCGAATGCGCAGTTCCCGCCTGTCGGCATCGAAATCCGTGGCGCGCAGGTCGAGCGCCTCGGCTCGGCGTATACCTGTATAGATGTATATCCCGAAAAGCGCCATGTCGCGCAACGCAAGCCGGTCGCCGGAGGTGGAAATGGCGCTCATGAAAGCTGCCGTCTCCTGGCGGGTGAATTCCAGCGTGTAGGAACTTTCATCCACAAAAC
>CAZNJW010000121.1:0-6507 GCA_964573455.1 uncultured Anaeromyxobacteraceae bacterium
TCGGGGTTCCGCAGGGCGAATCGCTTTCACCGTTGCTGGCCAACATCTATCTGGATCAGTTCGATCGGTATTGTGAGGATCCGTACTTCGGATTCATGCACGGGTCAAAACGGAACCAGGGCAGTCTGGTGTTCGACCTGATTGAAGAATTCCGCGCTCCGTTCGCTGACAGGTTCGTCTTCGGGATGCTGGGCCGCGGGTTCAAACCGAAAACCGGCGAACACGGTCATTTGCGCGTGGAAACCAAGGGTCAGCTCGCCCACGGTTTTTCGAGGCGGTGGTCGGAACCGGTGGTGTGGCGATCCCGCCGCATGACCCCGGGGCAGGTTCTTGAACATCAGGCCGCAAGTCTTGTGAGGTTGATCGAGCGCAAGGGAAAGTATCTGCCTTACAGGGCGCGAATCTGAGGTTTAAGTGTGCAGTGCTGGCTGTGACGGTCATCGGCCGATCGACGGAATTACTTGATATCTGCGGGACTGAGGGCAAGCGTCATGCTGATCAGCGCCTTTTCCGATTCGTCAAGGCCGGCCTTGCCGATCAGATGCCACATCATGTCGCGTTGGATTGCATCGGGCATGTCGTCGAAACGCCGCGAAACGACCAGAATATGGATATTGCTGGCATAACCGTCCGAAATATCGACGGTGTCCGTGGGGAATTCCTGTTTGAATGTTAATTCAAGAGCCTTTTTAATTTCTTCCCTTGTGCGCATTCTGCCTCCTGTGCCCTAGCAGCGGTTTGTGTCGAGCCAGCGGAAAACCCGGTCAACTGCATCCAGGAAATCCCTGGTTTCACGTTCGGTCCGTTCCCGCGGATCGTAACGCCACGATGGCTTCCAGAGCGTAACTTGTTTGGCGAAATCACGCCATACCGGGCTGCGGCGAAGGGATTCCCCGAAAGGGGCCGCTTCAACCAGTGCTTCCAGCCCGTGCGTGAAGACGTCCCTTTCATCCAGGTTCATCCGGCCGGCGAGATCCTTTAGCGTGAGGACGCCGTACGCGTCCATCATGATTGCCTTCATTCTGCATTCGATGGCATAACCGGCAAGGTACATCGATCCTGCGTAATGTGACTTCCCGGCTTCGAACAGGCGGATTGCGTCTGCCTTGCGCTTGATGGCGGCCTTCCACAGGTCCGATCGTCCATCGTGTTCGTGCATGCCAAATCCCCGCAGTCGTTTCTTTCAGGGTGCGAAGGGGGTAATCGTCTGGGGCGACCAGTCGTTTCAGAATGTTTTTTAGTCGGGGGCGGTAAGGGCGGATTTTCATCCGCCTGTACGAGCTAATGAAGAAGCGGGCGAATTTTCATTCGCCCCTACATTTCGATCGATGACAGCCTCAGGGCGATGTCGTGGGTAAAGCCCGGGACGGGCAGGGCGGTAAAGGAGTTGTCTACAGTGCCTTCATGCGGGGCGGGGGGCGTGTAGCCGAACGTGTCGAACCACTGTGCGGTCCAGTTGCCGTCGGGCAGGTCGGACAGATCGATGGTCGCGCCTTCGATGACGGCGGGATCCGCTGTCTCGAGCAGATCCCAGTACCTTTCGGCGGTGTTCTTGACCCAGACCAGCGCGGTCGTGTTCCCGAACAGCGCAAATGCGGTCAGGTTCGTGGCGTCGGACGTCCCGGGATTCATCAGGTTGAATTTTTCGGCCGCCCAGTCGATCCCGTCGACGAAATCCGCCACAGCCTTGAACTGGAAGTACTGGTCGTTCGGGTCGATGTAGTTGTCCCACCACCAGGTCATTCCAGAACCGGCCGACGGGCCGAACACCGGCGCCCAGATCAGGTCGTGAAGGCCAATGAACGACGGGTCGGTCGCGGCCGTTTCGGTGGGGCCCGCCGAGTGCACTCCGAGTTCGGCGAAAAACACCGGCTTGCCGAACCGCGCGTAACTACTGGCAAGGCCCGGCACTTCGTCGACGATGTCAAAGCGCAACATCTCGTTCCCGTAGTTATGAACCTGTACCAAGTCTATGTCGTCGAGGCTGAAGATCGCTTCGTCCAGGCCCCAGAATGTCCCGAACGACGAGATGCTGGACGTCACCATGTGACGGTACGGGTCGATATCCTTCAGCCAGCCGGCCATCGATTCGTGCCACTCGTGCTGGACGACAGCGAACTGCGTTCCGTCTTCCGGCGGGTTGGTAAGGTCGATCTCGTTGAACAGCTCCCACGCCAGCAGGGCAGGTTCGGCGCCCCAGCGGGCGACGATGTACCGCAGGCGGTTTTTCGTCAGTCGAAGCGCCTCGGGGTTGGTGAAGAAGTCGCGTGGGTCGTCAAGGAAGCCGCCGTTGGCGGTGTTGTAAGGATTGGCTGCCCACTCGGAATTGTTCGTGGTGGAAAACTGACCGTGGCTGAACATACACAGTTCGACCATCAAACCGAGTTCGTCGGCCCGTTCGAACACGCGATCCAGCGCCCACGCCCGATCCTGACGGGCGCTGTAATCGCCCAGACGTGAGCCTTCCGGGTAAGACCACTCCAGGGAAAAGCCCCAGGTCGCCATCCACAGCCGGATGAAATTGCCGCCGTTGTCGGCCAGTTTCTTCATCCAGCCCGGGTTGTCGCCGCGCCCGGTGTAATCGGTGACATCGTTGTTCCACCAGCACATGTTTTCTCCGACCGGGAAGAACGACCTGCCGCTTTCATAGGCAAGATATCTCAGGTCATCGCTGGCTGGCATGACCTGACCATGCCATGGCGATTCCGGGGCACTGACCTCGATCGTTTGCGTGGTGCTGGAAACAGTACCGTCAGGCGTCGTGACATCCACTGTAAGGTCAAACGAACCCGGGGCGTCCGGACGAAACCTGATCCGCCATCCGGGGTTGCCATCCGGCTGTCCCGGCGCGCCGTAGTTGTTTGTGAATCCTTGATAATAGAACGCTGGCCTTATGCGCGAGGAGTCGTCCCCGGTGTTCGTGATCCTGGCATCGACGGTGATTTCGTCGGGGTCGAACGGGTTCCTGGGCTCGGCATCGATGGTGAATGACACTTCGCAGCGGGCACCGGAAACGCAATCGGTCGGCAGCGGGTCGAACTCGATGAATTCTGGTTCCACTACTTCAGTGACGTCCTGTTCAGATTCAGTGACGTCCTGTTCAAACGTGTCAGTTGAGCAGCCGAAAACGAGAACCGATGCCGCACAGGCGACTATTATCGAGGATTTCAGCATTGCGGGAATCTCCGGAAATAGAGGGGTCAAGGCGCCATGTAGTCGCATCGGCCAGGTTCGTCAAAGCAGGAGCCCACCACGCACCAGCCGCAGTCGCCGCACTCGCTATCGTCCTGGCACGTCTTTCGCTGGCATCCACGGTCCTCGCCGGCGGTGTTGCACGTGAACAGATCGGGGCAGTCCGAATCGGTTTCGCAGGATTGTCTGACGCAGCGTCCATCTTCGCAGGCGGGCCGATCCGGGCTGTCGCAGACAGTCCCTCCATCGGTCCCGCACGGCGGGATGCACAGCTTGCCCCAATCGCAGTAGCAATCGTCGCTGATTGGATAATCACAGATCGTGCCCGGCCACGTAACGCAATCTTCGTCACCGAGGCATGTGTTTTCCGGTTTCATGCAAATCCCGCAGATGCGTTCGCCCGGCTCGAAACAATGACGTCCATCGGTGCAGTCGGAGTCCCGGCGGCACGCCAGGTCGGACACCTCTTCGATGCAGATCGTTTCCCCGACGATCGTATCCCAGACAATCGTATCCTCGGCTCCAGTGTCCGATGTCTGCTCAACCTCGAAACATGCGGTGAGGGATGCCAGCGCAACCACCCATAAACATTTGGCAACACGCCTCATGAAGGTTCTCTCCCAAGTCAGTCGATGTATATTAAATCACTTTGCACGGCAGGTTATCGAAGATGAATCGCATCCCCTTGTCCATGCTGGTGATTCTGGTGCTTTCCGGCTGTCGCGGGCCGGACTGTTCGGACGCGGCCGATCCCTCTCTGCCGGGTCCGTTTGATGTCGTATCGTCGCAGAACGATTTGACCATCGAGGTCGAGGGAGACTCGACGACGGTCCCGGTGACTATCCTGATGCCCGATGTGTCCGGAGTGGTGCCACTGGTCATCTTCACTCACGGGTTCTCTCAGGAACCGGCGGCTTACATCGGCACCGGCGAGTTCATCGCTTCCTGGGGAATGGTCGTCGTGATGCCAGGACTTCCGGGAGGCATGTTCAGTCCGGTGCCCCACCGCATCCAGGCTGAATACCTGCGCGGCGTGCTGGACTGGGCGGTTGGTGCGGGAAACGCGTCCGACGGTCCTCTGGCGGGAAATGTCGATCCCGGGCGCGTGGGACTGGCAGGTCACTCCATGGGCGGCAAGCTGTCGTTCCTGCTTGCGGCTTCCGACGATCGCGTGGGTGCAGTTTTCGGGGTTGATCCGGTGGATGCCGGGCCCCCGATGGACGACTATGAGCCCGCTGACTGGCCGTCGGTCACTCCAGAAATGATGGGCGACATCCAGATCCCGATCGTTGTGCTCGGTGAGAACGCGGACGGCGACCTGGCCGATGCCATGTCCTGCGCCCCTGCCGGTAACCGATTCTCTGACTACTACGAAGCAGCGACGGGTCCTGCCGTCATGATCGAAGTAATCGGGGCCGATCACGTTTCGTTCCTGGACGCATGTGATGAATTCTGCAGCCTTTTCTGTCGTCCCGGGACCGACGATCCAGCGGTGACGCTGGCGCTGACCCGGAAATACCTGGTGGCGTTTTTCCGGCAGCATCTTGGCGGCGAAGATTGCCTGAGCGAATGGCTGACAGGTGACGCCATGCGCGCGGACATCGACGCCGGCCTGGTGCTTTCCGAATCAAAGAACGGATACTGACTGATACAAACTCCCGAAAACTGCCGAAAGTCTTGACATTCAGGAATCGTAAACCTAAACTTACAAAGAACCGTTCCAAAGGGATGTCCGAAAGGGCCTCCCGGCTTTTTCTCCAGGATATCGGTTTTCACGATTCAAGCCCCCGTGTGAATCAGTCATTTCACGGTGATTTGGGTCGATTGTTTCATCATTTACTTTGGCGTTTCGGGGCCCGGCGGTCGCAGGGTTCCAGGAAGCGATGCCCTGAAGGCGCAAGGCATCCTCCTTCAGAAAATTTCAGCGCCGGTCAAAAACAGTGCGGAGGAATTAAGTTGAACCTCAATGAACTCAAGGTGATGAAGATCGCGGATCTGTTGGAAATGGCCAAGGACCTGAACGTGGAAAACGCTCGCGGCCTTCGCAAGCAGGAGCTGATTTTCGCGATTCTCCAGGCTCAGACCGAACAGAACGGCTTCATCTACGGGGAAGGCGTGCTCCAGGTCCTTCCGGAAGGCTTCGGCTTTCTGCGTGCCCCGGACACGAGCTACCTCCCCGGGTCTGACGACATCTACGTCTCCCCGTCGCAGATTCGTCGTTTTAACCTGCGTACCGGTGACACGGTTTCCGGTCAGATCCGTCCCCCGAAGGACGGCGAACGTTACTTCGCGCTTCTCAAGGTCGAGACGATCAACTACGAAGATCCTGACGTTGCCAAGACGAAGACCCTGTTCGACAACCTGACTCCGCTGTACCCGGACCAGAAATTCAAGCTCGAGTTCGACCCGAAGAATTTCACGACCCGCGTGATCGACCTGCTGTGCCCGCTTGGAAAGGGCCAGCGTACCCTGGTAGTCGCCGCCCCCAGGACCGGTAAGACCGTCGTCCTGCAGGATCTGGCGCATGCGATCGCCACGAATCACAAGGAAGTCTACCTGATAGTCCTGCTGATCGACGAACGTCCGGAAGAAGTCACGGACATGGAAAGGTCGGTCAAGGGCGAAGTTATTTCGTCGACTTTCGACGAGCCGGCCGCCCGCCACGTCCAGGTCGCGGAAATGGTCATCGAGAAGGCCAAGCGCCTTGTCGAGCACAAGCGCGACGTGGTCATCCTGATCGACTCCATCACGCGTCTGGCGCGTGCCTACAACACGGTTGTTCCGCCGTCCGGCAAGATCCTGTCCGGCGGTGTTGATTCCAACGCCCTGCACAAGCCGAAGCGCTTCTTCGGCGCCGCCCGTAACATCGAGGACGGTGGTTCGCTGACCATCATCGGCACTGCGCTGATCGATACCGGTTCGCGAATGGACGAGGTCATCTTCGAGGAATTCAAGGGCACCGGTAACTGCGAACTGCACCTGGACCGCAAGCTGATGGAAAAGCGCATCTTCCCGACGCTCGACATCAACAAGTCGGGCACCCGCAAGGAAGAACTGCTGCTCGACCCGATGACGCTTAACCGCGTCTGGATCCTGCGTCAGCTCCTGCACCCGCTCAACGTTCTGGACGCCATGGAATTCCTTCTGGACAAGCTCTCCCGCTACGACACCAACCAGCAGTTCCTGAATTCCATGAACCAGTAGGGGCGAATTACATTCGCCCATCCTTTTCAGGGTCGGACAATTCGCCCGTTCAAGTGGCGAATGACAATTCGCCCGTCCTTTTCATCGGTGAAGGGGCATGGAAATCAGGGC
>CAZNJW010000122.1:0-6489 GCA_964573455.1 uncultured Anaeromyxobacteraceae bacterium
ATTTTTCAGCGCCTGCGCCGCCTGTTCCGCTGCGCCACCCGGTGCGAACACGCCCGTTGCCGGGTCAATCGGAATCTGCCCGGATACGAACATCATTCGAGATGGCCTGCATTCGATGGCCTGGGAGTATGGACCGATGGCGGCTGGCGCGTCATCGGAGTGTACCGGCATGTTTCCCTTCATTGTTTTACCTCTTTTTATGGGCGGGAAGTTCCCTGGCGCCCGTAGACATCCTCGAGCCTGACCACGTCGTCCAGTTCGGGCGTGGATGTTTCAAAGATCTCGACATCCGCGTTGTCTGGCGACATGAACCTGTGAACGGTTTCGGGAGTGACGCGCAGCGACTTGCCTGCTGGCAGCGTCAGGCTTTCGATGGCGTCACCGGCACCGATTTCGACCTGAAGGTTGCCGCAGATGACGTACACCGTCTCATCCTTCATGATGTGGTACTGGCGTGACAGCTTATGTCCGGCATTGATGTGGATGATCTTGCCGGCATACTTATCGGTCACGGCGACCCAGAGTTCCCACCCCCAGGGCTTCTCGATCTTCCTGGGTACGATGACTGGAATCATTTTACCTCCACAGGAATCGACTTCTCGGATTCCCTGGCATTAAGGTCGGCCGCGAATGTCGCCGCCGCCGCCGCGTTGTCGAAGCTGCCGGTCCTTACTCTGTACCAGGTCGTCCCGGCCGCGTCCGTATAAGGCACGATGAAGGGATTGTAACCCTTCTGTCGAATCTGGTCAGCGAACTCGTTCGCGAGCTTTTCCTCTTTGAACGAGCGGATTTGCACGACGTACCGTTTCGTCGGGGCGACGGCCTTCGCGGACTCGCGGACGGGATCCTTCGAAACTCTGACGGGGTCAGGGACAGGGGCCCGTAGGGGCGAATCACCTTCGCCCTTCTGGTCAGGGACAGGGGCCCGTTGGGGCGAATCACCTTCGCCCTTCTGGTCAGGGTCGGGGTCGGGATCCCGTAGGGGCGAATCACATTCGCCCTTCTGGTCAGGGGCAGGATCCTGTTTTGTCGGAATCGTCGACCAGGGGCCGCAGTCGCCATCCGGCGAAATGCACGAGTAATCGTAGGTAGTGACGAGCAGCCCGGGCCACAGGTCCGCCACCGTGGCATCGTCGGACGCATCATTTCCGGTTGCCGGGACCACGACTTGTGAACGCCGCGTCGCAATCGGGGCATCTGGACCCCTGGGAGCTGGCGAAGGCAGGGGCAGGACGCTCCCCCGTACACTGTTCGATTTGCCGGGTGAAGCTTCTTGCGTGCCAACGGCAGGACTCTGGCCGGTACCCGCTGAACCTGCCGGCATCCCTGGTTGATCTGCGGTGGCCTCGACTGGCGTACCCGCGGCCTTTGTCTTATTTCCGAGTCTTTCGGACCGTCCGATCATCCAGCCGGCAACCACGCCGGCGAGGATCAGCGTCAGCGCCAGGGCAATACCCGTCTTGACGTGTACCGGCCTGAGTTGAAAAGGTTCGCGTTCCTGAATGCGGTCATAGTCGCGCAACCTGATTCTGTCGGTGCCGCGCGATCCGTGGGTCGGCCCGCCGCCTTCGTCCCCACCGTCGACCCGCTGGTCGTCATTCTCCATCCGGATCCTCGTAGTGCATCTCGTCCGGCGCCGAGACCCCCAGCAGTCCCAGCCCGAAACCAAGCACGAACTTCATTCTGGAGACCAGGTAAAGACGCGCCATGGTCTTGTTCCTGTCGGTCGATATGACACGTTCGGAACTTTTGTACTTCGTGTAGTACGAATGGAATCCCCGGCACAGTTCCATCAGGAAAAACGCGACGTGGTGCGGCTCGCATTTCGCGGCCGAACTGGCGACCACGGACGGGAAGCGGCACAGGTCTCGTATGATCGCGCGTTCTTCCGGCAGCGTCAGGCTGTTCAGCAGGCCCGGATCGAATTCCGGCACCTGGAAACCTTCGGCCGCGGCCCGCCTGATTATCGATGCCACACGGGCGTGACCGTACTGGACGTAGTAGACCGGGTTGTCCATCGACTTCTGCTTGGCCAGTTCCAGGTCGAATTCCATCTGGGCGTCGGCGCGGCGCATGATGTAAATGAAACGCACCGCGTCCGCTCCGACCTCATCGACCAGGTCCTGGAGGGTAACGAACCTGCCAAGCCTTTTGCCCATCGGAACCACTTCGCCGTTGCGAGTCAGCGTCACCATCTGCACGAGGATTACGTCAAGCATGTCGGGCGAGTGACCACAGGCTGCAAGCGCCGCCCTGACGCGTGGGATGTAGCCGTGATGGTCGGCGCCCCAGATGTTGATCAGACGTGCAAACCCGCGTCGCGCCTTGTCGTCGTGGTACGCGATGTCCGCGGCGAAGTAGGTCGGCACGCCGTTTGACCGCACAACCACACGGTCCTCGCCGTCGTCGTCGCTTTCCATCCTGAACAGGACCGCGCCGTCTTCATTGCGGTATGCCGCGTCCGATTCCAGCAGTCGCGTCACCAGACCGGCAACTTGTCCGGATTTGTGCAGGGAGCGCTCCGAAAACCAGTTATCAAACGATATGTCCAGGCAGGACAGAGTCCTTTTTATCTCGTCGGTCAGTCTGTCCGCCGCGTACCAGACCGCAGGGTTGTCGTCGCGCGCGCCGGCGTCCTCATAGCTTCCCTGGCAGACCCTGCGTCCTTCCTCGGTCTGAACGAATTCCGCGGCCAGGTTCCTGATGTAATCGCCGCGGTATCCGTTTTCGGGAAAGTCGTCATCAGTCGCCAGTTCCAGTGCCTGCCGTCCACGTATGTACATGGACAGACCGAGCATCGCCATCTGGTTTCCGACGTCGTTGAGAAGGTACTCGGTGGTCACGTCATACCCGGATACGCGCATCAGTCTGGCCGTGATGTCGCCGAGAACAGCTCCGCGGGCGTGTCCCGCGTGAAGCGGTCCAGTCGGGTTGGCGGAAACGAACTCCAGCAGAACCTTCTCGCCACGGCCGACGTCGGGGATGCAGTCCAGTCGCACAAGACGCTCAAACCAGGCTGCCGGAGACACCCTGAAGTTGATGTACCCGGGGGCGGCAAAGGTGATTTCGTCAAAGACCCCGGGGGGAGGTTCAAGCGCATCCATCAGCGCCTGCCCGCAGGCCACCGGCGGCCTGCGCAGGGTCTTGCACATCACCATCGGAATCGCGCAGCCAAAGTCGCCGAATCCTTCGTTCTTCGGTCGCTCGATAATAATCTGTGGGTTGAATTCGGCAGGAACCGTGCCGGATTCCTTCATCCTTGCAAGCGCCGAGCCGATCACGGCCGCCGCGATGTCTTCAAAGCTCATGTTCATCGGGGAATCAGATCCTCGCAAAAGACTTATCCATGCACCTTATAAAGCCTGCCGGCTTGTTCACGCAAGTATGTTACAGCGGATGGCAAATTCTGGCGGGCTTGCCGCCGTCCGTTCCTGCTATAATCCGTCTGACCGTTCACCATGGCGGGGTGCCTTGCCAATCATCGTTCAGAAATACGGCGGCAGTTCGGTCGCCGACATCGACAGGATCAGGAAGGTCGCTGCCCATGTTGTCGAGACGAAACGCGCGGGCAACAAAGTGGTTGTCGTGGTTTCGGCCATGTCCGGCAAGACCGATGAACTGATGCGCCTGGCGACCGAGGTCGCTCCAAAGCCGTCCAACCGCGAGTTGGATATGCTGCTGTCAGTGGGTGAGCGCATATCGATGGTTCTGCTGTCAATCGCCATCCAGGCGCTTGGAGAGGACGCCATCTCGCTGACCGGCTCCCAGTGCGGGATCATGACGAATCATACCCACAGTCACGCACGAATCGTCGAGGTGCGGCCGTTCCGTGTGGTCGACGAACTCGAGGCGGGGCGCATCGTCATCGTCGCCGGGTTCCAGGGCACCAGCTACAAGCGCGAGATCACGACTCTTGGACGTGGCGGCAGCGACACCACGGCCGTTGCTCTGGCCGCGGCGCTCAACGCGGAACGTTGCGAGATCTATTCGGATGTCCTGTTCGTCTGTTCGGCCGACCCCAGGGTGGTTGTCTCGGCGCGCGAGTTCCTCGAGCTTGATTATGACCAGATGCTGGCGTTGTCGCGTCACGGGGCCAAGGTCTTGAACTCCGACGCCGTTGAGTTCGCGAAGCGTGCCGGAATCGCCATTTATACCAGATCATCGATGGATCCCGGCCGCGAGGGGACTGTTGTCCGTTCAAACCCGGACAAGGCTCCCGGCGGAGTGTATGGCGTGACTGCCCGCAAGGATGTCGTTGCCATGAGGTTTTCGTCGGAAGGCGGTGTCGCCGATTCGGCGCTGGCACTTCTTTCCGATGGCGGCTTGAAGCCTTGTTTCGCCTGCGCTGCTGGCGGTGGCGGAACCTGGCTGGTGTTTTCGCGTTCCGACAACGTGGCTCTGGATGGTTCTTTACGGGATCTGTTGCCCGATGGTGCCGACCTGGTGACCGATATTGGCGCCGTGACCGTCGTTGGGGACGTCCTGGGGGATTCGGCGGGGCCTGGCGCGATGCAGCGCCTCCGTCAGATGCCGGGCGTCAGGGGGCTCATGCTCACCCCGGCGGCGACGACGATTCTGGTGGATGCCGGCAGCGTTGATGATTTCACGCGCCTGCTTCATGGGATATTCTTTGCGTAACAGAGTCCGCCCGGTTTTCGAAGATACGGGATGTGCGCCGGGCAGGTGCATTTTGGTTATTTCTTAAATTCGAGGGGTGTGAAATGGCGTCTTTGAATCGTGTCCTCATCATCGGAAACCTCGGCTCCAATCCCGAAGTCAGGTCGGTTGCTGGCGGCCAGACCGTTGCGACATTCAGCGTTGCCACGAACGAGTCCTGGAATGACAAGCAGGGCCAGAAGCAGGAACGCACCGAGTGGCACAAGATCGTCGTCTGGGGTCGGCAGGCCGAGTTCTGCGGTCAGTACCTTCAGAAGGGCAGCACGGTCTTCATCGAGGGACGCATCCAGACCAGGTCCTGGGATGACAAGGAAGGACAGAAACGCTACACGACCGAGATCGTGGCAAGCAGCGTCCAGTCGATTGGCGGGCGTGGCAGCATGGCCTCGGATGCCGGCCAGAGTTACTCCGAACCGCCAATCGTCGAACCGGTAGGCATGCCCGTCACCAGCCCCAACGCCATCTCGGACGATGACGTTCCTTTCTGACGCCTCCTGACCCGCCGGATCGACGGGAATACCGACCTTCACGGGGATTGTGAATGACGAAAAGGGAAAGCTGGTTCGTTCCGGGTGACCTGAACGCGTTTTTCGCGCTGTTTGTCGACAACGTCGTCAATCTGGTGATGCTGAGCGCCATCCTTGTGTACCAGTTCAAAATGCCACAGGACTTCATCCTGACGCACATGATTCCAGGTACTGCGCTTGGCGTGATGGTGGGCGATCTTGCCTATACCTGGCTGGCGTGCCGCGGTGGCAGGCGCATGACCGCGATGCCGCTTGGCCTGGACACGCCATCGACAATCGGCATGACCATTGTGGTGATCGGTCCGGTCTTTCTTGAGACCGGCGACCCCTGGATCGCCTGGGCGGTCGGCATGTGCACCCTCGTGATAATGGGGCTGTTCAAGGTTGTCGCTTCGTTTTTCGGTGACCTGATTCAGCGGATCATTCCGCTGGCCGCGCTGCTCGGATCGCTGGCGGGCGTGGGCCTTGCCTTGCTCGGTCTGGTTCCGGCCCTGCGGATTTTTTCGATGCCGGTTGCCGGTCTGTTCGCCATGGGGATCATCCTTTACGCGTTTATCGGTCGTTTCCGGCTGCCTTTTGGTCTGCCGGCGGCTCTGGTGGCGGTCCTGGCCGGGCTGGCGATCTATTGGTTCATGGCGTTGACAGGTCTGTCGCCCGCGCCGGCGGCACACACGGCGACCTTCGGGCTGCATCTGCCCATACCCGATTTCGCGGCGCTCGGTGCCGGGTTTGCCGGTGCCCTGAAGTACCTGCCAATCAGCATTCCGTTCGGGCTCCTGACCATCGTTGGTGGCATTAACACGACCGCGTCGGCCAAGGCTGCCGGTGACGACTACCGCACGCGTGACATCCTGCTGATCGAATCGGTCGCGACGATCGTGGCCGGTTTGTTCGGTGGCGTCGCCCAGTCCACTCCGTATATCGGTCATCCAGCGTATAAGGCCATGGGCGCCCGGGCCGGATACACCCTGCTGACCGGTCTGGTTGTCGGCATAGGCGGCATGACCGGCCTGCTGGGCGTGATCGTGGACTACGTGCCCGAGGTGGTCGTCGCGCCGATACTTCTGTTCGTGGGTCTGGCGATCACCGATCAGGCCTTCAGGGCAACCGAACGGCGCCATGTCATCGCGGTCGCGTTTTCCATCATTCCGTGCCTGGCGTATCTGGTGAACATCTACACCGGACAGCTGCTCGGCGCCATGGCCGGTGCCGGCGTGTCGCCGGATGCCGCGCTCGGGGCGCAACTCTCTGTCATGAGCATCCTCGGTCACGGTTTTATCGTCAC
>CAZNJW010000123.1:0-6442 GCA_964573455.1 uncultured Anaeromyxobacteraceae bacterium
GCGGAACTGTCCGAGTCGTTTCCGGACAAGGTGCCGGCCGTACACCTCGCCTACGCCGAGTCCATGTTTTTCATCAGGTACCTGCAGACCATCTCAGGCAGCTCGGGCATTCCCACCGTTATTTCGAAGATGCGGGTAGGAATGCCATTTGATCTGGCGTTCATGGCAACATGGGGGCGCAGCCCCGAGGCGGTGTTTGCTGACTTCCGGGCCACCTTCAGTCCTCTGGATTCTGTCATTGCCTTCCTTACGTCGGCCACTCTTTTGTGGGCTGTCGTGGTCGGGATATTTCTGGTGGTCTACCGGCGCAAGAAGAAACAGGCCGCCTTGATAGTCCAGAGGTGGGAACTGGAAGAGGAACTGGAGCGCGAGCGAATCTTCAGGGTGCTTCAGGGCGGAGCCGACCAGGCCGGCGACAGGCCGGAAGACTACATTCAATAGTGATGCGGCTGGGCATGCAGCACTGGCCGGCCCTGGTCGTCAGGCCTTTTCGGTGGCTGCTGGTTTACGGGCCGGCGTCTTGCGCACTGCCGCGGGCTTCGGCTCTGCGGCAGGTGCCTTAGGGGCGCGTGGGCGGGGAGCCGGCCTGGGCTTCGGTTCGGTTGCTGTTTCCGGTTTCGCTTCCGGCGCGGGGGCCTGCTTCGGTTCCGGTTCCGGCACCTTGACGGTCTTCTGGGCTGTCGCCTTTTCTGCCTTCCTGGCGGCCTCGGCGGCCATCTCGGCGGCAGCCTTGACTGCCTGGGCCTGAGCCGCCAGTCCGGCGCTCAGGTTTTCCTCGACCTTCCGAACCGCTTCATCGGTCGCCTTTCTGGCCTCGCGAACCAGGTCGGCGGCAATTGCGCGGCTTGACTTGGTGGCATCCTCGACCGCGTCACGGGCGACCTTGATCGTCTCGGTCTTCAGCGCCTGGGTTCTGGCGAGTGCATCGCGGCTTGCCTTCATCGCCTCGTTACGGACCTGGTTCAGTTCCTGGAAGGCATCCCGGGCAGCCTTTCCAGCGTCCTCGGCGGCCTTCCGCTGCTGATCCAGTTCGGCCTTGAGACGGGTGATCTCGCCCTCGAGCGACTTCACGATGCCGCGTACAGACGACAATTCGTCCCTGGTCACCAGTTCGAATGTCCCTGCCACGAACCTGACCTGGGAATCGACGCTGCGCTTCAGTTCGGACTGGAGCCTCAAGGCCTGTGCCAGAAGCGGCTTCACCTTTTCGTTCGAAAGGACTTTCATGGCGAGCGGTGAAAACTTTTCGACCACCGTCTTGACCACCACGTCACGCCACAGTTCAGAAATCATCGGGTTCCTCCCGGGCTAATCCGCCCCTGATTATTGCGCATGCTATATTGTTTACGCGCGCCCGGGATGTCAAGTGCGTGGGACAGGGACAGGTGGACCATCGCCCGTAATCGGATGGGAATATGATCAAATGTGAAATAAATCACAGGGATTGCGGGGCGTTATGATCGTTCGTTGACAAACCTGTGATTTCATTTACAATCATGGCGCTTTTTCTGGGCACGAACACCCATCGAATAAGGAGCAACCAATGAGCAGAAAGATTCGTGTCGGTATCAATGGTTTTGGTCGTATTGGTCGCCTTGTCGCCCGTATCATGATGGAAAGGGGCAACTTCGAAGTCGTGGCCGTTAACGACATTCTGGACCCGAAGGATTTTGCTGGCAGCGTCAAGCAACTTGCAATGCTGTTCAAGTACGATTCGGCTCACGGTCCGTTCAAGGGAACGGTCGAATACAACGACACTCAGATAATCATCAACGGTCAGCCTACCGACGTTCTCTCGGTCAAGAATCCCGAGGAACTGCCGTGGGCGAAGTACGGCGTCGATTTCGTTGTCGAGTCGACCGGCGTGTTCCGCAAGCGTGAACAGATCGAAGGCCACATGAAGAACGGTGGCGTCGGTCGCGTGCTTCTGACTGTTCCGCCCAAGGACGCCGTTGACAGCATCATCGTCATGGGCGTCAACGACGCGGACCTCAAGAAGGAACACAGGATCATCTCGAATGCGTCCTGCACGACTAACTGTCTTGCGCCGGTCGTGAAGGTTCTTCATGAGAATTTCGGTGTGGTCCGCGGTTTGATGACGACGGTTCACGCGTACACGAACGACCAGAAGATCCTGGATCAGTTCCACAAGGGCGATATGCGCCGTGCCCGCAGTGCCGCGGCAAACCTGATTCCGACGTCCACTGGCGCGGCGAAGACGATTGGCAAGATCATCCCCGACCTGAAGGGTAAGCTGGACGGTATCGCCGTGCGCGCCCCGGTTCAGGACGGCTCGCTGGTCGACTTCGTTTGCGAGCTGGAGCGTATCCAGGTTCGCGATCCGGCCGAGATGGCCGCCGAGATCAACGCCGCCATAAAGGTGGCGGCCGAAGGTCCGATGAAGGGCGTTCTGGAGTACACCGAGGACCCGATCGTTTCCTCGGACATCGTCCACAATCCGTCGTCATCGATTTTCGACGCGACCCAGACGATGGTCATGCCCAACAGCCGCATGGTTAAGATTCTGACCTGGTACGACAACGAGTGGGGTTACTCGAACCGTTGCGTGGATCTGGTCGAAGCCGCTGTCGCCCTCGACGCCTAGTCCGGAGTTCCACCGCGATTTGATCGTTATCTTCCCGTAATACTTCAGTTATGTGTCGGAAGCAGTTTTGCACGGCGCGAACAGCCATATTCCGCGCCTGCTCTGCTTGCTTGCTGTTTTTCAGGCGGGGAACTTCGGACTGACGGATATTCGAGCCCGCCCGTGGGGCAGTTTGTTTTCGATGTACGGCTGGGCCATCGGCACAAGGCGCCCTCGTAGGGGCGAATCACATTCGCCCGCCGTCGCCCTTGCACAATCAGGGTCAGGTTCAGGCTGGACTTTCCACCAGTTTCCAGCCTGACTGATGGAAATTTGGTCAGCCCGGCAGGGCGCATCCGACGGCTTGAGTGCCGATCACAGCAAACCGCACTGGCGGTTCAATTCATAGCTGGTGCTGCGGCCGGCGGCGTCAGCCCTGCGAAGCAGGCCGCGGGCGACCAGATCGGTGATGTCCCTCAGGGCGGTATCCTGCGAACAACCCGCGATCCTGGCCCACTTGCTGGTCGTCAGTTTGCCCTCAAATCCGTCAAGCAGGCGGTTGATCAGCTTCACCTGTCGTCCGTTCAAGGGGACCGCGGCACATTCCCGCCAGAAACGGGCCTTGGCCAGCACCGCGTCAAGAACAGTGTGCGCGCGGTCAATCGATCGATGAAGGGTGTCCAGGAACCACGCCAGCCACTCCGTAACATCCATGGTTCCCTTCTGGGTTTGCTCCAGCACCTGATAATACGCCTTGCGATCCCGCTGAATTTCGGCCGACAGACTGAAGAATCGATCGGGACTGCCGTCGGCGCGAGTCAGCAGGAGGTCACCGATGGCCCGGGCAATCCGCCCGTTTCCGTCCTCGAACGGATGCAGGGTAACGAACCACAGGTGGCCGATGCCGGCCCGGATCAGCGCGGGTTCATCCGGTTCACCATTCAACCAATCCAGGAAACGCCCGATTTCCAGGGGAAGCGTACTGGCCGGTGGCGCCACGAAATGCACGCGCCGGTGACCGACGGGGCCGGATACGACCTGCATTTCGCCGCCCTTGTCGTCGCGCCAGCCCCCGACGCAGATCTTTGAAAGCCCCGAATATCCTGTCGGGAACAACGCCGCGTGCCAGCCGAAGAGCCTGTCCGGGGTCACCGGGGCGCCGGCATTCCTTGTGGCGTCAAGCACCAGTTCGACCACGCCGTCCACGTGCCGATCACTCGGGGCCAAGGCACCGATGTCAACGCCGAGTCGCATGGCCAGACTTGAACGCACCGATTCCACGTTCAGGGATTCCCCCTCGACTTCGCTGGTTTTTACAACGTCCTCGGTCAACGTAACCAGGTTCGCCTGGGCACGCAGTCCCACGCCGACATCGGCCAGACGCCCCAGCAGGACGCCCTGGGCACGACTCACATCGGCCATGCGGCCGGCAAGCGCCGCCAGGTCATAACGCCACCCCGGCCACTCGTCTTTCTGCCAGATGTATTTGTAATCACCGCGGTTCATGCGGCTATTATCAGACCGTACAGCCAATTCCGCAAGTCATTCACCGC
The DNA here is from genome assembly GCA_964573455.1 of uncultured Anaeromyxobacteraceae bacterium. GTDB lineage: Bacteria > Myxococcota_A > UBA9042 > DTJE01 > DTJE01 > JAGOFO01. The sequence goes on from CAZNJW010000123.1 coordinate 4,138, forward strand.
AGATTCTGCGGCGAATAACCCAGTATTCGCCGCACCGCCACTCTGCGACCTTGTCCTCTGCTGCCCGTACGGGCGGGTCGAACGGATTCGCGGTAACCGCCACGCCGTTAGCGGTTTCAATTTCGTCGGGGCACGAGCGGTGCACCAGCAACCCCATCGCGCATTCTGAATGGTTCCAGCGGCCATCAAAGCCGGGAATCGGAACGAACGGGTGGGATTCGACGCCAACTGCCGGCATGGCCGGGACGGATCGGTGGAAGGTTCTCGAAACGGGTCTGCAGCTGGCCCGTTGGTCGACTTGAGCTTAAGAACGTCAGGAAATGGTGACGTCGCCCTGGAGGCCCGCCGCCGCGTGAAGGAACAACAGAAGCGGATTGGCGTCGCGGAATCTGGTCACCGCGCGATCTCAAAATCCGGGAGGCCCTGTTCGAACCGATCCATTACGGTTGCGACGCCGTCGCGTTCCATGGCGGTGCGGATAGATGCGCGGATGGCCGGCAGGTCGATGGGCGGGGCGGCGTAAGGTATGCCGGGCTGGAGGTCGGTCGGGTGGCGGGAGAAGCCGCCATGTGGCAGTGCGGGTGTCGCGGCACGCGGAGGCGCGGGGGGGCCGTTGGGACCGGCGTCCCAGTAATCGTCGGCGCCGAACACGTACTGGGACATGGCCCGGTATCCCTCGAAATCGGGCGGCAGGACATTTTCGACGCACGCCATGTCCAGGTCGGCCGTCGGGTTCTTCAGGAAGTCCACGAACAGCTTCTGGCCGCAATGCATGAACGCGGGGTTTGTCGAAACCGGAGTTCCCGACACGACGTTGTGCGGCACGCCGGCGAATTCCACGTACGTCTGGTGCGGGCCGTTGAAGTTGTCTCTGACGTCGCGGGCGCCGGAGGCGGGCGTCGCCGGGTCCAGTTCGCCCTGCAGCATCAGCATCGGCGCGGACGTATGCGCCCAGCCGTTGTCGTATTCGTCATCGGTGTAGGTCGGCCACTGCTTCCTCATTTCCCAGACGGTCAGGGGGTCACTCATGCCGAACAGGGCGGTTTCGTCCAGGACGGCCCAGTACTGGAGCATTTCGGCTTCATCGGTGAAGCGGTCCGTGTCCCACATTTCCGAAAGCAGCACGTTGTGGTTCAGGACCGTCGACCACGGGCCGGTGGTCGTCAGCAGGGAACCGTCCGACCCGAACAGCACCTTGTACATGTGGTAAAAGACCCTGGCGTCCCCGATCGTGCACCGGTCAAGCCTGTAAATCGCGGCCGGGATCATCGCGTGAACCGGGTAATAGTAGTTCAGGTATGTGAGGATGTACGACAGCACTTCGGAGTTGATTTTCAGTATGTCGCAGTGTCCGTTGTCCAGCTTGTCCAGCAGGCTATCAAGCGTTTCCGCGGCCCCGCCAGGGAATTTTGACGCGCAGAATTCGTCGGCCATGCACGCGTCAAGGACCCCGCGCCCGGCGGTTTCGTAGTATTCGCTCGACAACGCGAACGATATTTCGGGCGACGAAATTCCTTCCAGGACGACCCCGTCCGCCAGATCCGGGAATAACTGCAGGAAACGCTGCGTCAGGTAACTGCCGTAACTGCCGCCCCAGATGAAGATCGGTTTCCCGGGCTCGCGCGCCGCCTGGATGCCCGCGGCCAGGTCCACGGCTGCGAAGGTGGTCCGGAATGCCGCCAGGTCGTCGCCCCAGCGGTCCTGCAGGTATTCGATGCAGGGGCCGAATTCGTCGGTCGCGATGCTCGCGCCGTATTCGGAATCCGGGTCTTCCTGGGCGGGGCAGCCCAGGCGCGACGAACGCCCCACGCCCCGGTGGTCGATCGTGTACAGGTCCAGCTCCGGGTCGAGGAGTTGCATGTCTTCCATCATGGGCGGGAAGTCGGACACGCCCGAGGCGCCGGGGCCGCCGTCGATGAGCCAGAGTTGCGCGCGGGGTTCGGCGGCGGAGGAAAGCAGGCGCTTGAAATACACGGGGATAGTCGGCCCGCCGGCGAGGTCCCACCACAGCGGCATGTCCGCGCTGGCGCACTGGGCGGTCGGGTTCGGCGTTTCGTCAGGATCGTCATAAAGGGGGCAGTCGAACCATTCAAGCGTCATCGCCGGGATGGGGAATGTTTCCACGGCCACGGCGTCGGCGGCCGTGTCATCGGTTACGGTGTCGCCGGGAGATGATCCGCCGGAACAGGCAATCAGCAGTGCCGCGAGCGCGGCGGGCCAGGTTGATCGTGACATGATGTACGTCCCCGCAAGATGCGTGGAAAGGTCATTGAATGATAACGTCAGCGCGTGAACAGTGGAACCC
>CAZNJW010000124.1:0-6416 GCA_964573455.1 uncultured Anaeromyxobacteraceae bacterium
AGGCACGAGGCTGGCGCCGCAGGCGACGCCGAGGCCCTGGGATCATCGCCGCTACGAGGACAGGTTCGGGTTTCCGGGGACCGTCTAGAATTTGACTTTCTTGAAGATGAACTCGGGCAGGTGGATGATTACGAACATGATGAAGCCCCAGAAGAACGGCACATAGGCCGTGTTCATGTGGTGGCGGGCGGCTCGAAGCATGCACCGCGCCACCTTGTCGGGCTGTGACGTCAACAGGCCCTTCTTCAGGGTCGCGGTCATCGGCGTGTCCACGAATCCCGGCTTGAGCGTCGTCACATGAACGCCGGACGCCGCCAGACGAGCCCGCAGTCCGGACAGGTAGGCGGTCAGCCCCGCCTTGGTCGAGCCGTACAGGTAGTTGCTGGCACGGCCGCGATCGCCCGCGACCGACGAGACGGCCGCGATCGAGCCTGCCCGGTTCTGTTCCATGTGAAGCGCTATGTGCTCAAGTATCGTCACGGCTCCGACATAGTTGATCTGCGCCATCGTCGCGGCCAGTTCCGGGCGTCGGTGGGCCTCGGCCTCGTCGACCATCGCACCGAAGAACAGCCACGCCTCGTCAATCCGCTGGACGTTTGCCAGCAGGTTCTGCATGAAAACCCCATGGCCTGCCGTGTTGCGCGCGTCAAACTCCACGACCACGGGCTTGTTCCCCTGCGACCTCAGTTCAAGGTCCGAGGCGATCTTGTTCAGCACGTCCGGGTCGTTCCCGGCCAGAATCAGGCGACTCTCACGGCACAGCAACCTGGCCAGTTCTCGCGCGATCCCAGACGACGCGCCAAGTATCAGTATGTTTTTCATCTGTCGCTCCTGCTTCCGAACACGCCATCCGCCACAACTCAGCGAACCAGACCAAGCCTGCGCCCCATGTCCGACTGGAAAACGCATCCAGGGTCGTACTTCGTCTTCACCTGCTTGAACTCGGCCACGCGCGGGTACATCGTCTCGAATGTGGACCTGTCCATACGGCCATCCTTGGCCAGGTACAGACGACCACCGAAATCCAGAACCTTCTTGTCCCATTCTCTCATGTTTTCCAGGATCCTGCCGTCACCGTACGGGAAGTCCAGCGCCAGGAAGAAGCCGCCCTTCGGGAACGACAGCGGGGCGCGGTTCTCGATCTCTCCGAACTTCTTCAAAACGGCCAGGAACGATGCCTTGCCGGTGGCGCTTATCATCTCAAGCAAGGTGCGGACACCCTTCAGGCTGGCCTCCGGCGGGATTAGAAATTGGTACTGAAGCAGACCGGGCTTTCCGTAAATCCTGTTCCAGTGAGAGATTGCGTCAAGCGGATAGAAGAAGCTCTCATAGTCCATCAGGGTTTCCAGCTTCTTCGGATGCTTGGCCTGGTATGCGAAGTTGAAAGCCGACACCGTGTATTTGTTCAGGACCCACGACGGGAAGTTGAACGGCACTGTCAGTTTCAGTTTGTTAGCCACCTGTAGCGGATTCCTGCCCCTGGGAACCTCGTGCGGTTCGGCGAAGCGTCCCTTCATCATGATGCTCTGGCCCAGCTTGCCGCCACCGGCCACGCAGTCGATCCATGCGACGGTCATCGGCCATTCGTCCGTGTTGTCGAACTCGTGGAAGATCGCTTCCAGGTTCGATGCACGGATGCCTTCGTACCTGATGTAGCTGGATTTGATCCGCATCAACTCGATTTCGACGCTGAGCACGACGCCGGTAAGCCCCATGCCGCCGCAGGTCGCGTAGAACAGGTCGGGATGCTTGTCCGGCGAACACACTATCTGCGATCCGTCCGCCAGCATCATGTGCAGACACTTGAGATAGTTGTGTAGCGGCAGTTTGCTTTTGCCATGCACGTCGCACGCGACGCATCCGCCGATGGTCGGGTGGGCGGTTCCGGGCGTGACGGGCAGGAAGTACCCGCGTGGAATAGCGAATTCCAGTATTTCCTTCAGAGTGACGCCGGCCTCGACGTGCAGAAGACCGGTGTCCGCGTCAAACGCCAGAAAACGGTTCAGCGGCTTCATCGACAGGCATATGTTTCCCGCGTTCAGGGACGCGTCCGCATACGAAAGTCCGGTGCCGCGCGCCAGGAAGCGGAAATCGCCGCGCCTGCGCAGCGCCTCGCCGGCCATGAAATCCTCCCAAACCGGCACCACGCGCGCCTGTGAGCGCGGGTACCGTCCGAAGCCTTCAAGCTCGGCAAGCGGGTACTTCAGAAGGTCTGACTTGTTCATGTTGTCACTATCCTGTTATGACCGGCATCCTCCGGCCACCTGCCGCCTGAACCGGTATCAACCGATCCATCGGCGATGGGGATGAAGCGATCGGGAACCCCCGGGGCGCGCTGCATCGCGACGCCCCCTTCATCGGTCAGCACCTTCAGGTAGCCGGCCGTCTCGTTGGCAAGCATCAGTATTTCCCACCTGAAGTTCTTGCCGAATAGTTCACATGTAACCTGAAACACGGTCCGCGCGCCAGTTTTCGTTACTATCCCGCGAACGCGCGACAACCTGATCTCCTGGGTTCGCATGATCATTCGGGCACGCGCGCCTACGTCGGCGAAAGTGCCGCCGTGACCGGGACAACCGATCAGCCCGGTCAGCGACGCCGATTCCACCAGACTCGCCCGATATCGCGGCAGTGCCTGGTGGTACCTGTCCTGGTCGCGATAATCCAGCGCCGGACTTGAAGCCACATGGGGCAGGATATGGTCACCGGTGAAAGCCAGCTGCATGTCGTCCATAACGAACACAACGTCGGCCGGCGAGTGCCCCGGGCGGTAACTCCATGAAATTCTGCGGCCACCGATATCGACCACGTCGGGCAGCGGCATCGCGTCGGGGCAGGGCACGGCGGTCGACGACAGCGAGTCCAGCATCGTTCTGGCCCGGTCGCCCACGTCGCCTTCGAAACCCATCAAGTCCAGCAGCGGCGCCATCTCCTGGATCTCGACGGTGGAAACCGCCTTGAAGTCACGCACGCGCCGCAACTCGCTCTCGTGCACCAGAACCGGACACCCAGCCTCACCCGCCACCACACCGGCCCCGCCGCAATGATCGATGTGCGCGTGGGTAAGCAGCAGCATGCGGATATCGGTCATTCTGCGTCCGATATCCGCCAGCGCGCCGCGTAATTCTTTGTTTGACGCGTCCGTTCCGGTTCCGGCGTCAAAAAGGATCGGCTCATCGCCGTCCAGGAGCCACACGTTGACGTCGCCGGTTTCATATCCGGTCGTCAACACGATCCGGTACACTCCCGGCGCGGACAGCCATATTCGATCGCCGATCCTGGTCTCACGCGGGTTGTCGGTGCGGGCGTCCTGAGTGTTCATACTCTTCCAGACAATAGTGTCGGGATTACATGTCCGCGGTGATGAAACCGTAGTAGCGGCCCATCCAGTAAGGCAGCAGGTATCCGGTCGGGACGTCCACGTTCCACGGGGCCTCGCCGCACGTCTCACGGCTGTAGGGGTCTCCCCACCATTCGAAGGTCGAGGCGCAACGCTCGCCAACCGGAACCGGGAACTCGGCCTGGAACTGACCGTCGAAACGCGACTCGCAGTAGCCGGGGTAGGCCGATGCCGAGTCGCCGAAGTGTGCGGCCTGCGACGTCCTGAATTCCCGCAGGCTGCAGATGCCGTCGGAGACCAGGTCATACGCGTGCGGATTGTCGGCGTCCAGACGTTTCATAGCGGCATAGCCGAAGTTGAACCACGGGTTCTTCTGCTTCTCGATGGCGCGCGGCTGGTCGCCTTCGTTCATGAAGTGATTGGCCCATGCGGCCTGGACCTTTTCCTTCAGGGCGATGTCGTCCGCGAACCATGCCAGGTGGTGGATCGCCGCGAAGACCATGCTGAAGTTGTTGTAGTTCGCCTTGCAGCCTTCCGACCCGACGTAAAGGACCAGGTTGTCAAGCTCGGAATCGTACGCAGGTTCCCCGTCCCAGGGCCAGCCTTCGCAGATCTTGCCCTCGCTCTGAAGCAGACATTTATCATAGAAGTCGCGCAGATCTTTGCGGCCCGAGGCCGTGGCCGCCATCAGCATGAAGTCCAGCGAGTGGACGGCCAGGAATCCAGGCGCGTTCGCGAACGAGTACACGTTCATCTTGCCGTGTTCTGTGTCGCGTCCATCCCAGTCCTTGAAACGCATCCAGTTGACCATCAGATGATTGCCGATCTGGCCAAGCATGTTCGCCGCCGAGGTCTTGATCTGCTTGTCATCCACCAGCCGCCACACGGCGCCCAGCGCGAACATGTGACCGGCGTACTCGTCCTGCGACACGTTGTCCAGCAGGCACCAGTCGGCATATTTGACCGGAACGCATACGTCGTGCTTGACCCATTCCATCGTGTTTCCGTCGACCGTCTGGATGCAGCCGTCCGACGCGATCTTCAGCCATCGGTTGTCGTCCTTCTCAACGTCCGGGATATAGGATTCCAGGTCGGTGGGGCAGGCGATTCCGTCGACGCCGGCCGGGATGTACTGGCGGGTGAACAGTCCGGGCACGCCGGTGATCTCCATGCGCCATTTCTCGCCTTCCATCAGCGTGCGGATGATCTCGAGAGCCTCGGAATCCTTGGTGGCGGCGTAACGGTACGCCTGGGACGCCAGGTACAGCGCGCTCCACAGACCGTCGTTCTCGCCGGTGTGCCAGGTCGCCACGTCCTCCCAGGTTGCCTCGGCCTCGGAAACGGTCGGAGCGTAACAAGGGGCGACCTGGTCGCCTGTGCATGCTACCTCGCCCTTCGGCAGCGTAACTCCCGCCAGCCACTTGAGCTGCGGATTGATGTGCAGTCGGCCAGCAATTTCATCGTAGTACGTGGCCTTGATGCCCAGAGACTCGGTCGTGGCGGCGGGGTTTTCTTCACACTTGTCCCACGTCGGCGAGCCCCATTTCCAGGGCTCGACGCACTGGGCCGACAGTCCGTCGGTCGACACCTCGCACAGTCCGCCCATGGTCGCCACGCAGTTGTTCGTCTCGAACCACAGGCCGGAGTGGCACTCCATCACCTTGTAGCCGTCCTCGCTGCACTTGACTTCAGCGCCGTTGCACTCCGGAGCCTTGCCGGTCTCGGTGGTGACCATCTGCTGAAGCTCTTCCAGATAGCGTGACTGCAGGTACTGGCCGCCGGACAGTGACTTGTTGTACAGGATTCTGTCGTCATCGTCGCGCCACTGCTGCCACGAGAGGATGTATCCGAGCCAGTCCTGTCCCAGGCCGACCGTCAATACCTTGCCACCGGAACGCGCCAGTACGCGCTCGATCTGCTTGCCGAACTCCGGCATTCCCTCGCCCGGGACCGTGATCAAGTGAACATCGCCGATGGTCGTCCAGTTGAACTGCGTGTCCATCGTCGAGTCCGGATTGTCTATCTCTTCGGCCGAAGGCACATCGAAGTGCAGGGGGCCGATCTCGACATAGTCGAACATCGTGTAATCAAGCATGACCGGGACCTTAGTCTCGGGATGGAATCCGAACTTGTGGAACCGGTGTTTCAGCCCGGTCTCGGGCACCGGAGTCTCGTTCGCGAGGTCCGCGAACGCCAGTTCGGCCAGGCCTGAGCCGAGGCAGCCTACCGCGGAGATGAACTCCTGCCTGAGGTCCGGGTCCTGGTAACCCTCGGGGAACATATCATCCATCACGCACGGTTCCTCGCCGGGCTTGTCCAGCATGTAGCCCTCGGTGTAGACCGAGCCGACCATGCCCTGGACGTAGACCGCGGGGGCGCCGGTCATCTCTTCCATGCGCCTGCAGAACGTGCCGACGTGACCGGCGGAGAAGGCCTTGAGCGCCTGCGGGTAGTTCGTGACGTGGGCCGTCCACCTGGTCATCGTGAAGGCGGTGTTGCCGGTCGCCTTGTCGACAAAGTGCAGCGTCTGGATCGCCGTGTCGTCGGCGTAGATGTCTTTGTCGTAGTTCGGGGCGGTCGCCGTGTTCGCGTGGAAGATGTCGACCGGGCGCAGGTCGGCCCATGCCTTGACTGCCGCGTCCAGCACCTGTTCGCGCATGAACGCCGCGTATTCTTCATTGCGACCGGATCCATCGAGCGGCCCCCACAGACCCATCGTGTCGGTCGAGTGATGCGTGTGGGAAGCGGTGATGATGATGCGCCGGCCATCGAAGTTGTCGATGCCGAATTCCTGCAGGAACTTTTCAGCCGCCGCCTCGTGAATCAGATCCACGTCGTAACGAAGCACGCCGACCAGGTCGGTAGCCACGAAGATTACCGCCTCGCCGGTCGCGTTGTCGCGGACCGCGATCGCGCGGGCCAGCAGCGGGTCATGCACGCCTTCCGCGAAACGGCAGTAGTCCGGAACGTTCATACAGTTGCCGTAGCCGCCCATGGTCGACCCGACTTCTCCGCTGAGGTCCGTGATGCCGATACCAGCGGAGTACCCGGTGTTGACCACCGGAACATCCGATGT
>CAZNJW010000125.1:0-6372 GCA_964573455.1 uncultured Anaeromyxobacteraceae bacterium
GACGACGAACAACGCGAACGAGCCGCCGCCGGAGCCGCCGGCGGTTCCACCGGTCGCGCCGCATCCTCCGGAGCCGCCGCCGCCACCGGAACCGCCCAGATCGGAGTATCCGCGGTTTCCGTCGCCGGGGCCGCAGTTCGCTGTCTCGACGCCGCCAGCGGCACCGCCGCCGCCGCCGCCGCCACCGTGCGTGCCGACCCCGCCGTTGATCGCCGCGGCCGGAACCCAGACGCCGTCTACGACACTGCCTTCCGTCGTGGTGCAACCGATTCCGCCGGGACCATCCTGACCAATCGCGCCTGGCGCGCCCGGGGCGCCGGTTCTGGTTTCCGCGGGAACGTTGCACGTGCCGCAGGAACCGAAGAACGAGCAGTCGGGGTTGATCAGTGCGTCAAGACCCGCGATTCCGCCGACTGCGCCGCCGTTGGCGCCAGCCGCTCCGTTTTCGTTCGCCTTCCTGGTCTGCGTGGTCGGTTCGTTCGGACAGATGCCCGTGTCTTCGTCGAAGTCCGGACAGATCGATGTGCCGCCGTTTCCGCCGGCGACGCTGGTGGCGCCGCACGAGAATGAACCGCCCGTTCCGCCCGCGTTGGTGCTTGTGCCGCAGTTCTCTTCATCTACGTCAAACGCCGCTGTCCCCGCCGCGCCGGATATTCCGTCCTCGCCAGACAGTCCCAGGGCGCCGGCCGCGCCGTTGCCGGCCAATCCGCCGACGAATCGGCAGTTCTGGATCGTAAGGGCGTTGCCACAGTCCTTGACGTACATGGCGATCGAGTTCTGGCCGGGTGTCCGGTTGTTGTATGCGATGACCACGAAGCCCGAGAACACCGTGGATCCCGGCGTTCCGGAATTCACGCTGACCGCGTTGACCGCGCCGGGCATCAACGGGGTCGGATCCTGGCCCAGGATGACCGTTTCGTACGCCACGGGATCCAGTATGCGGAAGTCGGCCGAGAAACCGCCGTAAACACTGACGCCAGTCCGGATTGAGACCGGTTCGGTGTAGATGCCGGTGGCAACGTACACGTCCTTGCCTGTTGACTGGGCCATAGTGAATGCGGCGCCGAGCGTCTTGAGTGGCTGCTCGATGCTGCCCGGGTTCGTATCCTGACCCCACTTGGCGACGAAGATCGCCCCTTCGGTCTTGCCGTCGATGCCGTCGCAGTCAGCGTCGCCGCCGCCGGGCGGGTCGTCCGCGCCAACGTACTGGCATTCACATCCGTTCGCCGGGTTACCGTCCACGTTGAAGAAATTGCTGTTGCATTCAACGCGGCAGTCCGGGATCGTCCGGTCGGTGTCGCATACGCCGTATCCGTTAGGAACCGTCTGGGCCGAGCAGTTGTTGCCGCACGCACCGCAGTCGGTGTCGGAGACGTACCGCCCGGTGCCGACCTCGGTGAAGTTTTCGTCGATTTCGCCGTCGCAGTTGTCGTCGATCAGGTTGCATTCCTCGGCCGGGAGCTCGCAGGCAGTCCAGCCGCCTTCGCCGCAGCGCTGCAAACCGGTGCAGGTGTAAATCGGTGAATCCGGATCGACCTGTGCCGACACGGTGCAGACCCGCGTGATGTTCGGGTCCGGAGTGTCGCAGGCGCAGCTTCCGGAAATCGGCACACACTGGTCCATGCCGCCGTCGAACGGCTGGCATTCGTATCCCGGAGGACACTCGCCGCTGTCGACGCAGCCGCGGCCGCAGTACGTTCCACCGTCACCCAGTTCCACGCACCTGGCGTTTTCCAGGATGCAGTCAGTGTCCAGGACGCACGGGTTGCAGATGGTGGAGGTCATCGGGATGCACTGGTAATCGTTCAGCTTGTAGTACCCGTCATCACATTCTACGACCACGCAGCGCGGAACGGCGCCGGTCACGTCGCATGTCACCGTGGCGTTCGGGAAGATACCCTCGCAGGATTTGTTGCATGCGCCGCAGTTTTCTATGGTGCCGTACAGATCGTCGACCTTGAAGTCCTCGTCCGTGCTGCCGTCACAGTCGTCATCGACGCCGTTGCAGGTCTCGGCGGCCGGGATCGTCGCGCTGCACGCCCAACCCTTTGAACCCATGCAGATGCCAGTTCCGGTGCAGGTACCGAATTCGTTGGCCTGATCACACGGCTCGCCGTCGCCGATACCGTCGTCCGGTGTTCCGTTGCAGTCGTCGTCAAGTCCGTTGCATTCCTCGGCTTTGGCTGGGATCGCGTCGCACGCGGTAAAGCCGATTTCCGGGTCGCAGGACTCATAGCCATAGCAGGTCCCGAGTTCGTTCGTCACCTGACACGCGCGCTTGGTGCCTTGGTCCTTTGCGCGACACAGGCAAGAACCGCTGGGCGGCACACAGTAACGATCGGTCAGGTCCGGGACGTCTGCGCATTCATAGTTAGAAGGACAATCGTCGCCGGTACACGGAACCGTGCAGAACCTGCCCTCGGGGAACTGTATGCACTTGCCGCCCGCGCACTGGTTGTCGGCGGTGCAGGCCGAACAGACCTTCGAGAATTCGGGCATGCACAGGAAGATGGTGTCCGGGAAGGTATTCATGATGCCCGAGCACATATATCCGTCGGGGCAGCCGCTATCGAGGCAGAGCTGAGTACATATGAATCCTTCAGGCCCCTCGATGCAGAGGTTGCTGTAGCAATCCTCGTTTTTGGAACATGGAGCGCCGAATGAACCTGGTTCGATGATGTCCGGACCGGTGTCGCCGACGAATGTGTCGACGGCAACTTCCTCGACGCGGTCGGGGGCGACATCCACGGCGCCGTTATCGGGATCGATGGTGTCCGCCTGAACCGTGTCAGTGTCCTGCGGAAGGTCGAGCGTCGGGTCCGGGTCCCCGCCGCATGACGCGAACGTCAGGGGGAAGAGCAGGAGAACCGGGGTCAGTAATGAAATTGGAGAGTTTTGGTACATCGCCCGGAACTTTGTCGACAGGTTCAACATCATTGTCGTCCTCCGTTGGTCTGGCATACCTTGAAACGGTGCCGCTGCGCTGATAGTCCTGAAGCCCATTAAAGAACTTTCTGCGCGGATTTGCAACGGGTTCCAGATCGGCGTTTCGAGGGGCAGGCCAGTCGATCGTCCTGTACAGAGTCCAGCCCCTGTTGAACGAAATCTGCTCCAGCGAGTCCTTGACCCTGGAGATATCGGCGGACGGTTCGCGTCGAACCAGCACATAATCGTAATAGCGCCAGGCCGGATTCTGGGTGAAGTCCGAACCCATCTTGGGCGGGGTCATCCCCGGCCGGAAACCGATCGGATTGTGGGGTCGCTCGGCGAATTCCGCGTTGCTGACGCCGCCCTTCGTCACCCCGTAGAGGTGATGAACATGCCACAGCGCCCCGGTGTTGACGACCTTGCTGTTCTGTTTAACGGCGACCTTGAGCAGACGCTTTCCCCCGCGGGTCTGATCGAACAGCGCCGGGTATCCGTCTATCTCGCGATCGAAACGCAGGAAACCGTCGGTCACGACCCCGATGCTGACAACGCAGGTGACGAAGAGCGCCGCCATCGTCGTCCATTTGATTCGCCGGGGCGCGTCGTCCAGCAGTGCCCACCCGAAAAACAGCAGCAGCGCCGGCAGGATATGACGAAGCGAAACGATCGACTGCGCCTGGATATGGTGCGGCAGGACGATGACGGATACCGCCAGGACGACAGTGAGAATCTCGATGTCGAAGTACCTGAGCTTGCGTTTCTCACCCGAGGGCACCCGCGGCGCGCGGCGGACAATCAGAAGCACCATCATCAGCAGCATGACGATCAGGAAAACGGTGTCGTCCGTGGGACGGTGGAAGTAGTTCGACACATAGTTGAAGAAGGTGGAAAGCAGTTTGGACGCGTTGTAGTACCTTGGCCCGAAGAAATTGTCGAACGAGCCGAAGCTGACGCCGGACGAGGATGGCACGTTTTCGATGAAATAGACGATGAACCACGGCATGAAGAAGGTCATCGATGGCGCGAAAGGAGCCAGTTTAAACGCGCCGTCCCAGAAACCCTCGACGTAAAGCAGCCAAAGCACGACCAGAAGCATGCTTGACATAAGAAACACGTGCGCGTGCGTGAAAAACGAAAGCAGCAGGAAAACCGAGGTGATCACGCAGTAACGCAGTCCGGCCCGTCTGTCTTTTGCCTTCATGAAGCGCCGATATGCCCCGACAGTGACCAGCATCATCGGCATCGCCAGCAGGAAAGCGACGAATCCCAGGTAGAACATCGCGTTGAAGACGAAGGGAAAGACGAAAAGGGCCAGCCACTTCGAGCGATCGAACGAGCGAAGCAGGTAGATGTAAGAGAGTGGGAAGGTGATGACGTACGCCGACAGAAGCAGCTTGTTGGCGAACTCAAGGCTGGGCGTGATGTAGCCGAGCCAGCTTGTCACGTAGTAGTACAACAGGTTTGGCTTCGGGACGTCCGGCAGCAGGAAGTAGTCCGGATATATCGACCCCGGGACGTTGTAGTTGTGGATGATGTCGACAAGCGCGAGATGCTGCCAGATGTCCTGCATGGGCAGAATTCTGATCAGCCAGATCGGCACAAGCGAACCCGCCGTCAGCAGAACGAACGCAATTAGAAAAAGACGGTCGGCCCATTTCGTGCCGATTTGGTCGTGTTCGACATTCACGGCGTGATTATATCCATAGACTGACCGCATCGACCAGATCTCTTTGAACAGGAATCCCGCCGAACCGGATGACGAGGTCGGCCGGGCCATCGACGGCCACAGGGTTCGTTAACAGATGCCAGCGAACGTCGAAAATGCTATAATCCCGCGGGTACGCATCTTTTCACGGGCGGTATTTCGCGGGGAAAATCCCCCGGCGGGGGCATATGAGGTTTCGGTCTGTTGCGGTTATCTGGTTCGCGACGTTGTGGCTGGCTTCCGGCTGCAGTGATTTCGACAACCCTGCCGACGTCGTCACCGGTGACAGCGGGCGGGATGTGACTACGCTGGACGTTCAGACCACGGACATGTTCGACGCCGTGGCCGATGCGCTGGAAGAAGTCAGGCCCGACTCCATTCAGGATGACGGGTCGATCGAGATCCCCGATGTCCCCGGGGATACACTGGACGTCGCTTCCGATGTGGCGGATGACGTTTCCGATGTCCAGGACGTGACCGATGCCTTTGACGTGGCCGTGGACACGGCCGATCCAGGTGAGCCGGGGTGGCCTTGCGCCGCTGACGACGAGTGCCTCGACGGCCCGTGCGTGTTGACGGATGACGGTCGATTCTGTTCCGGTGGATGCGTGTCCGGCGAATGTCCGGAAGGTTACATATGTGTTCCACGGTCGGTTGGCCAGGCCGGGCCAACGCTGGTTTGCATGCCCGAGTTCGTCAATGTCTGCACCCCGTGCCAGGGCGATGCTGAGTGCAACCTGGGTCTGCCCGGAACCGCCGGAATGACCTGCCGGACCCTTGAACCCGAGGGTGGCCGTTTCTGTCTGCCACCCTGCGTCGATCGTTGTCCGGATGGATACGAATGCACCGAATCCGGGTTGGGCGACGGCAAGTCGTGGTGCGTGCCGGTGGCTGGCGAATGCGACTGCTCATGGCTGGCTGTCGACAAGGGTGCGCGGACTGCCTGCACCGTGGGCTCGGCCGGGATTGAGACGCGGTGCTCCGGCTTCAGGACCTGCGGGCTGGACGGGCTTTCGGCGTGCAGCGCCCCGCGCCCGGATGGCGAGCGTTGCAACGGCATCGATGATGACTGCGACGGCGCCACCGACGAGGCGGGAGCCATCGACTGCACCCTGTACTATTTCGACCTTGACGGCGACGGCCAGGGTCTCGAGTCGGTCGCGCGCTGTTATTGCGCCGCCAACGGCATGTACCGAGCGGAAACGACCGGTGATTGCGACGACTCCAATGCCGATGTGAACAGCTCGGCCGCCGAGCAGTGTGACCAGATCGACAACGACTGCGACGGTGTCACCGATGAACCCGGCGCCCAGCGGTGTCGCATGTATTTTCAGGATCTTGATGCCGACGGCGTCGGTGGCGACTTTGGCGCCATGTGTTTGTGCAGCCCGTCCGACGACTTCCCCATGACTTCAGGCGGAGACTGCGACGACTCCAGCGTCTTTGTCGCGCCCGGCGTCTCCGAGGCGTGCAACGGGATTGACGACGATTGCGACGGATTGACCGATGAAGGCGCCGCGTGGGGTTGTCAGACGTTCTATCTTGACGCGGACGGCGACACTTACGGACAGGCGGCTTCCGGTCAGTGCATGTGCGCGCCATCCGGCCAGTACACCGCCTCCAAGGTCGGCGACTGCAACGACCAGGTCGCCGCCATCAATCCAGCCGCCGTCGAGGTCTGCAACGGTCTGGACGACAACTGCGACCTGGTGATGGACCCCGAAGGCAGCTTCGGCTGC
>CAZNJW010000126.1:0-6223 GCA_964573455.1 uncultured Anaeromyxobacteraceae bacterium
CGCCCGCGAGCCGTCGATTCAGCCAGTCATATCGACCGAATTCAGCACACATCAGGACATCATTTTCGGACAGACTGAGGACTGGCGGTTTGACGATCGGTTACGTTGGATTCATTGGGAGACTTGGTTGGCGTTGAGCGGCTTGATTGGCGTTGAGCGGCTTGGTTGGCGTTGAGCCGCGAATCCCGTAAATACTCAGTTGCCTTTCTTGCCAGCGCCCTTCTTGCCCGAGCCCTTGCCGGACTTGGCCTTCTTGGCCTTCGCCTTCAGCTCGCGCGCCTTCGCCTTTAGTTCCTTTGACTCCTGGTCGTGTTCCCTGGCCTTCTTTTCCATCTTGGCTGCGCGTTCTTCCATCGCCTTCGGACAGGTAATCTTGTCAAGGTCGTCATCAAGGTCGTCGTCATCAACATCGCCGTCCTTGTCTTTGTCACGACCGTGGTGGCATCCGCCCTTGCCAGCCATCATCTTCCCGTGCATGCCAAACAGTTTGTCGCGCTGTTCGGGAGTAAGCACGTTCAGCGCGGCCGCCTTCATGCCTGTTCGAATAAGCATCAGTTCAGTTTTCGTCTGACCCAGCTTCGTTACCACCTCGGAAACCAGACTGAGGTCGATCGGCTGCGCCTTCATCAGTTCATGTTTGCGATCCTTCAGATCCTTGATCTCGCGCTGAAGTACATCGATCTTGCCCTGGTCCGCGGTTTCCAGTTCCTCGAGCTTCTTAGTCTGTTCCTCGGTCAGGTTCAGTTCGGCACGCGCCTTGGGGCACTTCCAGAAGCGGTGATCGCCTTTGTGGTGTCCTTTGCCGTGGCCCATGCCCATCCCGCATCCGCAGCCTTTGCCTTCAGCAGCCATGGCGCATCCGCAGCCCTTGCCTTCAGCAGCCATGGCGCATCCACCCTGGCAGCCTTTACCTTCACCAGCCATGCCGCATCCGCAGCCCTTGCCTTCAGCAGCCATGCCGCATCCACCCTGGCAACCCTTGTCCTTTTCGGCATTGGCGCACGCGCAGCCCTGGTGGCATCCGCAACCGGTCTTGCCTTCAACGCCATCCTGTCCCTGGCCAAACACTTCGCCCTGGCAGGCGCACTGGCCCTGAGCGGCCACCGCCTTTTCCGGCACATCGCCACCGGGGCCTTTCCCCTGGCCCGGCGCGGCGATGGCATAACCGCTCACCAGCATCACCATGGCCAGACCCGCAAAAGCAGCAACAAACGTCCTCTTCATCATCGTCCTCCGATATAAGAAATATTCCCCGGTCTCAACAGCACCGGTTCAAACTTTACCGATGAACTGTAAGGATTAAACTAAGAATCGCACAACGCTTTGTAAATAGTTTGTAATTCAGGTTGCCTGCGAAATTCCCCGCATTATTGTAAAGAAGCTTTCGCAGTTGCCCGTGGGGTGATCCGGATGAAGAATGACGCGCAGACAGACAAGCCCTTCAAGATTCTTATCATCGACGACGACCAGAAGCTCTGTGCCCTGGTCCGTGACTATCTGGCTCCTCACGGCTACGTGGTGTCGGCCGCGTACACCGGCCCGTCCGGGCTCGAAATGGTCAGATCCCAGGCCTTCGGAGCGATCATCCTGGACGTGATGTTGCCCGGCATGGACGGTTTCGAGGTACTGAAGGCGCTTCGTCGCGACCACGATATTCCTGTCCTGATGCTTACCTCGCGCGGCGATGAGACCGATCGCATCGTCGGGCTCGAGATGGGGGCCGACGATTACATCCCCAAGACCTTCTCGACACGTGAACTGCTTGCGCGCCTGCGGGCCGTAATCCGGCGTACCCAGGGCGGCGCCCAGACATCCATATCCCAGGGTGAGCAGGTCGTCGAGGTCGGTAGCCTGCGAATCGACCATCCGTCCCGTTCGGCCCGCCTGAACGGTCAGCCCGTGGAACTCACCCCCGTCGAATTCGAACTGCTCTACCAGCTGGCCAGGTCGGTCGGGCGTGTTCTGTCCCGCGACCAGCTCCTGGACCGGGTGGCCGGTCGCGACTACGACGTGTTCGACCGCTCCATCGACGTGCACATCTCATCCCTGCGGCGTAAACTGGACGACGACCCGCGAAGCCCGCGCTTCATCAAGACGGTCAGGTCGGTGGGGTACATGTTCGTCGACCCTGACAAGGTGGATTGATGCGAATCCGATCAAGTCTCTCGGCCAAGCTGCTCCTGTGGGGATTCCTTAATCTCGCGGTCGTGGCCGGAATCATCTATTTCTCGATGGACATTGAGTTCCGAATCGGGCCGGACTCCAGGCTGTTCGGGCGCGCACAGGGCCGATTCCCGATGCTCAGTCTGCCCATATCGCGTGAACTGGAAAGGACGCCGATCTCCGAATGGGATCGGGTCATCGAGCGCTACTCCGAGGATTACCTGGTTCAGTTCAGCTTGGTGACCCCGGAAGGCAAGATCGTCGCCGGCAGCCGCGACAAGCTTCCGTTGGATGTCGCGACCAGGATTTCGTCACAGTTCGGGCGCCAGGGAATGAAGGCGACCTTCTGCACGAACGGCCAATGCCAGGGCGTCTGTTCGGGCGCCGGTTGCGCCGACGCGTCCCGACCGCGACGCCACACGTTCAAGATGAAAACATCCGAGCCGCGTCTTTTCTGGGCCGGCGTCCGGGTGCCGCGATTCATCCACACGGCTGTTGGCCCGGTCGATCTGGTGCTGGTCGGTCGTTCCAAGTCGATGACCGGAAACCGGCTGTTCATGGATCCGACCCCATGGGTCGTCATGGGATTCATGACCGTTCTGGTCTCGATCCTGCTGTGGATCCCGATGATTCGACACATCACCCGGCCGTTGGGCGTGATGACCACCGCCACCGAAAAGATCTCGACCGGGATGTTCGATGTCAAGCTGGACGAACGCAGGAACGACGAGATCGGTCGCCTGAGCCGTGGTATCAACCACATGTCCGGGCGCCTGGCGCGGATGATCTTCGGCCAGAAGCGGTTCCTGGGTGACGCCGCGCACGAACTGGCGTCGCCGCTGGCCAGGATGCAGCTCGGTATCGGCATCCTGGAGGATACGGCTACGGACGAGAACCGCGAGCGCATTCTTGCCCTGAAGGATGAAATCCAGCAGATGTCTGAACTGGTCAACGGCCTTCTGTCCTTTGCCCGTTCCGACAGTTCCAGCGGTCGGGTCAGGTTGACCCGCGTTAACCTTTTCCAGGTCGCCGCCTTGACGGTCGACCGCGAGATCCCGGACGAGTCGATCGACGTGGTCGTAAACGTTTCCGAAGACATCGAGGTTACCGCGGACTTCGACCTGATGCTGCGAGCCCTGGGCAACCTGGTTCGGAACGCGGTCAGGTACGCAGGGACCGCGGGCCCGATCGAGGTCACCGCCGCGGTCGGCAACAACACGGCCTCCATCACCGTATCCGACCACGGCCCCGGCGTCCCGTCGGACATGATCGATCAGATATTCGAACCGTTCTACCGCGTCGAAAGCTCGCGCGGCCGCGACTCCGGCGGCGTCGGGCTTGGACTGGCGATCGTCCGAACAGCAGTCCTTGCGTGCCACGGCGCCGTTCACGCCAGCAACCGCGCCGAGGGCGGCTTCACCGTCTCCATCGAACTCCCGCTGGCCCCCGCGCCCACGCCAGCCAAGTCGTCGCCATCTTCCCCCCGCGCGGATGCATGAACGGTAGGCCGAACAGGCAGGCCATTGACCCTGTCCTCGTAGCGGCGAATTACATTCGCCGTCCGGAAAGGGCGAATTTTCATTCGCCCCTACGCCGGAATCCGTTCCCGATCCTGTTCCTGTAGCGGCGAATTACATTCGCCGTCCGGAAAGGGCGAATTTTCATTCGCCCCTACGCCGGAACCCGTCCACGAACCTGTCCGTGTAGCGGCGAATTACATTCGCCGTCCGGGGCCCTGCCCAGACGGGTTGACCGCCCGTTCCAATCGGATTAAAACGCTGATCTATTGTCTGTTTCCACCACGGAGGGACCGATGCGTTCGAAATTCTTTATGGTCATGGCCGCGCTTCTCGTCGTCACCGCCGGCTGCAAGGCCGGGAAAACCGACGAACAGGCGCAGCAGCAGGCTGCCGGCGAAGGCGCCGTGCAGGAAAAGGCAAAGGACATGAAAGCGGCCAGTGACGTGAATCGCGAAGAACTTCAAAGGGCGGCCGACTCCTTCATCCAGGACTACGGCGTGGTGGTCGGCGGGCTTTACCGCGACGCGGGTCTGGCCTACTGGAAGGCCGCGAACACCGGTGACAAGGCTGCCTTCGACGAATACGCGGCCAAGGACCTCGCCGCCCGCAAGTACCTGTCGGATCCCGAGCGCTTCAAAAGGGTTCAGTCATTCCTGAAGCACAAGGATCTGCTGACCCCGGTCGCGGCCCGCGCCCTGAAGGTGATCGAGCTCAGCTACCAGGAAAATCAGCTTCCGCCCGAGATGCTCGAGAAGCTGGTCACGAAGTCGTCCGAGATCGAGATGACCTTCAACACCTTCCGGGCCGAGATAGACGGAAAGAAGTACACGAACAACGATCTTCTGGACGTTCTTTCGAAGGAAAAGGACTCTGCGAAGCGCCAGCAGGCGTGGGAAGCGCTCAAGCAGGTCGGCGCCCGCGTCGGCCCGATGCTGCTGGACCTGGCGCGCGTGCGCAACCAGGCCGCGGTGATGCTTGGATTCCGCAACTTCTGGGATATGAGGATGCGCCTGCAGGATCACGACCCGGACATGGTTCTGGCACTGTTCAACGACCTGAAGGCCAAGACGGACAAACCGTTCGCGGACATGAAGGCCGGTCTGGACGCCGAATTGTCGCAGACGTTCGCGGTGCCCGTGGACAAGCTGATGCCGTGGCACTACGACAACCCGTTCTTCCAGGCTGCACCGCCCTCGCCTACCCTTGACCTGGACATCTTCTACAAGGACAAGACAAAAGAAGACATCGTCGCCATCGGGCAGAAGTTCTTCCAGGACATCGGCATCCCGATCGACGAGATCGTCGCCAATTCCGATTTCTACGAGCGTGAGGGCAAGGACCAGCACGCGTTCTGCACCGATATCGACCGCGCTGGCGACGTCCGCATGCTGCTGAACGTCAAGCCGACCCAGGAATGGATGGACACGATGCTTCACGAGTCGGGCCACTCCGCCTACTCGAAGTACAACGACCCCACACTTCCCTGGGCTGTTCGCGACGCCGCGCACATCTTCACGACTGAAGGCATTGCGATGCTTCTGGGCGCCCTTGCCAAGAACCCGACGTGGTTGAAGGCATACGCGGGCGCGGATTCCGCCACGGTCGACCGCTTTGCCCCGGAGCTAGCCCGCCAGCGCCAGCGCGAACAGCTCATTTTCGCGCGATGGGCCATGGTCATGTTCTTCTTCGAGCACGATCTGTATGAGAATCCGGACCGCGCCGACCTGAACAAACTGTGGTATGACCACGTTGAGGCGCTGCAGGGTCTGACCCGCCCCGAAGGTCGCGATCTGCCGGACTGGGCCGCGAAGCCGCACTTCACGATCGCGCCGGTTTACTACCATAACTACCTGCTGGGTGAACTGTTCGCGTCGATGCTGCGTCAGAAGCTGGCCTCCATGGGCGGCCACCAGGGTCCTGCCTCTACCCTGGACTTCGTCGGACGCAAGGATTTCGGCACCTACATCGTGGATTCGATCTTCAAGCCGGGCATGGCCAAGCCGTGGCCCGACTTCGTCAAGGAAGCCTTCGGCGTGCCGTTCAGCCCGGACGCATTTGTCAGTGAAGTTCAGTAGAAGCCGGTCGATCCGTCACTTCACGCGGTTTCCTTCGCGATCCACGACAACGACATCAAGCGGAAGTACAAGCGTACTCAGTTGATCCAGCACTTTTGAAGCATCCCCGGCCACGATGATCGAGACCTGTTCATTCGCAAGCCACCTGGCGGCCTCGGCCGTGACCTGCGCTGACGTAACCGCGGCGACCTGGCCAGGGAACGTTTCGACCGAGTCCTCGGGCAGATTGTGCGCGTAAGTGTCGATAAGCTCGGCGGCGATCTTGTCGATGGTCGCAAAACGTCCAGCGTAACCGTTCACGATCGAATCACGCGCGTACGCCAGTTCCGCGTCGGTCAGCGGGCGCGAATCCCCGATTTCGTCCAGTTCCTTAAGCATCTCGTACACGGTCGCGCCCGTGAACTCGGTCTGGACCTGCGCGTACCCCATCACGATTCCGCCGGCACGCCGCATGTCGAACATCGT
>CAZNJW010000127.1:0-6044 GCA_964573455.1 uncultured Anaeromyxobacteraceae bacterium
CGTCAGGGGAACCGGTGCCTTCAACCAGTCAGAGGGCGTGACGGCGGATCAGGCTCTTTCGGCGGCGCGCGATGCCGCCAGGGGCGAGGTGGCCAGGTTTTTCTCGGTGACCGTCGATTCGTCGTTCAGCAGCCTGGTCAATCACGTCTGCATGAAATCCGACAGCGGTCAGGCGTGTTCCGAAAATGCCAGCGTGCAGGACTTGACCCGCACCAGGACGTCTGTCGTTCTGGAAGGTGTCGAGATCGTCGCGACGTGGCGTGAAGGTTCGACGTGGTACGCGACAGCGGTCCTGAACAGAAAAATGGCGGGTCAAACGTTCGTCGCCGAGATCGACGCGCTTGATTCCCAGATTCGTTCCCTGATCGAGCCGGGCGGCGATGTGACGCCGATCGTAAGGGTCAGAAACGTACGTCGCGCCATGACTTTGCAGGTTTCCCGGCAGATTCAGGCGCGCAAGGCGGCCCTGGTGGGCGCGATCCCACCGGCGTCCACTGTGTCCGACTCCCGCCTGCTGGGGCTTTACAGGGACGCCCTGGCCGCGATGCCGGTCGAAATCAGGCTGTCCGGCGAGGGCTGCGACGACATCGTCAGATCCGTCAAATCCGGACTGGCCGATAAGGGGCTGGTCACGGTCGACTCCGTCGGTTCCGGGGCTGTCGTTCTGGAATTGCGATGGACCCTGACCCCGATTCCGGGAACCAGCCAGGGGTTCGTGTTCGCTACCTGGAACCTCGATGTGGCCTTGTTCGATGCCGCGCGCGACGCGATGGCCGATTCGATCGGCCGTAACAGCATGTATTTCGATTCGGTGTCAGGCAGGGAAGGACACAGCCATATGGCGGGGGCCAACCGCCGCTGTGTTGTCGCTGCCGTTTCTGCGTGCGGGCCAGGCAGCCGGTTGATTGATGGCGTTGTCGCGGCCATTCTTGTCGATCCGGGGGTTGAACCATGATCGGTCGTGCCGCTTCTCGTTATGTTCCGGATTTCGTCCTTGCTGGGATTCCGCTTGCCATCGTCCTGGTAGCCTGTTGCGGGTGCGCGCCCCGCGAGACGGTTCGTTCCGCCTCGACCGGCGACTTCCCTCCGGGAGTGTGCAAAATCGATGGCGGCAACAATTCGGTGCGCTTGAATCCCGAGTGCAT
Organism: uncultured Anaeromyxobacteraceae bacterium; assembly: GCA_964573455.1. Taxonomy (GTDB): domain Bacteria; phylum Myxococcota_A; class UBA9042; order DTJE01; family DTJE01; genus JAGOFO01. The sequence continues at coordinate 1,146 of CAZNJW010000127.1, forward strand.
CCTGCGTGACGTTGGGGTCATGAAGGGCATCGCGCTGAAGGAACTGGGAACGGTCGGTCTTGCAACCTTCGACACTTCCGGTGTCGTGAAGTCCTGCGAGTCCGGCGCGACGGTGTCCGCGGTCAACCCTGAAACCAGCGGGGTAACCGCCGTGGTCGGTCGGCGCCTGCTGGAACAGGGCGTGCCGATGGTTGAGCGTGATCCCGTCATGATCGACGAGATTCTCAAGGAACTGCATTTCTCCACCAGTGATCTGGTCGAACAGTCCCTGGCTCCGTCGATTGGCAAGCACCTCGGGGTCAAGACCCTTGTCGTCGGCAGGTTCGAGTACAGCGGATCGTTTCACGCGACCCCGAACGAGGCCGGTGAACTGGTCGTCGGAAAGGCGGAACGGATCGCTTATCAGGCCCTCAGGATCAAGTTTCTGGATGTAGAGAATGGTCGCATTCTTGTGGATGCCAGATTCAGTATCGCTAGCCCCGACGTGGATATTCTTGTGCCGAAGCTGCTGGCCAATTTCGGGATGCAGCAGATTCTGGCGCGCATGATGTTCGATCGGACGCAGGAAGCGTTTTAAAGAAGAGGTGGCAGATGGACAGCAGGAACAGCGGCGTGTCGGCGGACCCGGCCAGGGCTGGAAAGATCGGAACGGCGGTGACCGGAGCGGCCGCTGTGATAGGGGCGGGCGCCCAGGTCGCGGTTGGTGCCGAGATGATCTCGAACGTTGTCGATTCGAGGGATGAGGCGGTCGAATTCGCGCGCCAGCAGGTTGAACTGTTCACGCAGGAAAGCACCGAACGGGTCAACACCGTTCTGGAAGCCCAGATTGCCAGGTTCGAGTCGTTCGCGGCAGACCTGGAAGCCAGGTATGTGGCGTCGCTTGAACAGCTCGGCGCGTCGATCGATCAGCGTCTTGCCGAAAGCGAGGCAAGGCTTTCCGCGCAGATAGAGGAGAGCGCGCGCATCGCGCGGGCCACCATCAGGGATACCGGGCACGACGAACAGTCGGAGTTGCTGAAAGTGGCGCAGCAGGCCGAGGATGAACTGGTTTCCCAGCAGGAGAATGTGGTCAGGGCGATCAAGGAGGCCGCGGACGCGGCGATTGAGTCCGCCCAGGATTACGGCCGCAATCTCAGGACGGAAATCGAACAGAAACGCAGCGACGTCCTTAACGAACTCGACGCCAGAAAGAGCGACATCGACCAGCAGCTTCAGGACGGACTTTCGAACATTCATGTTGCCGGAGATCAGATGGTAGCCAATCTGGCTTCCGGTGCGGCGCCCGGTGTGATAGTTTTCGGAGCCGACAGCGACTCGGAGGACACGGTAAAGCTTGGATAGTTCACCCCCAGTCACCAGGTCGAAGGCGGTCAAGGACCCGATTTCAGAATCGCTTGCCTTCTGCGTGATGTCCGAAAGCCCCGATTTCCCCCCGGAGATGCGTCAAGGTGTCGCCGGGATGCAGAGCCGTGGCAAGGAGATCATGTCCCGGTCTGGCGGTCCGTCCGAGTGGCTCGACTACTACACGATGTTGCGACAACTGGCCGTGGACACGGTCGTGGCACTGAACAAGAGCGTGGCGTCGACGCTGACGCCCGGCGATATGTCCGCCGGGGCGGGGCAGGCGGTCTCCAGGCACCTGTCCAGTGTGCAGAAGCTGTTGCCCGAGGTCACCAGGATCGACCACGACGCGTTTTCCTATGTGGCATCGGTCCGCGTGCCCAAGCAACGCGACACGTATATCTGGCCTTTTCTTGAAGAGAGAATCGCCGAAATTGTGACGGATGATCAGCTCGATGACTCGGTTCTGACCGTCCAGATCGAGGAGTCGTCCTGCCAGAAGCTGGTCGGCGCCGTTTCACAGGTGTTTTCCCAGTGGCGCACTCAGGCGCTGGATGGCCTTTTCGATCGGATCCGGTCACAGCGCGAGCAGATCGTGGCCTGTGTTCAGGATGATCTCGTCGCCATCCAGGAACAGATTCCCCAGCCTCCGGCCATCGACGTGGAACCCCTCAGCATTCCAAGGATATCTCCTTCCGTTTCCGCGCGGCTGCCTTCGTGGCCCGAACTGGCGTGGCGCTTTTTCAGGTCTGGATTCGGAATGGTCTCGATGCTGGCCGGTGTTCTGGGGTCGGTCATTCTGATGCTCAGCACCAGTGGCGGAGCCTCGGGCGGGAACCTGGGCCAGAGGGCGCTGATTGTCCTGTGGGCCTTGCCGGCGCTGGCCATTGTCGCGATCCTTTATGCGGTGCGGGCGCGCGGCATCGAAAAGCGCAAGCTGCTGAGGCATCTTGACGGAGAGTTGCGAAAGCAGCTCGAGGCAAAGTTGCGCCAGGCCACCGACTCCACCATGAACCAGATTCAGGCGACCATCAGGAAAGCACAGTCAAACACCGATTACGCCATGAAGACGTGGTCATTGAGCCTTGAAAAGAGGGTGGTCAAGGCCGTGCCCCAGACCTCTTCGGTGCCCGTTCCGGAAGGGAAGTCCGCGGCACGTGTTCAGGCGATGCTGTCCAAATTGACCGGAAAGATACTGCCCGCGATCGATAGTCGAATCTCTTTCCTCGAGAACGTTGGTTCCGATTCCTGACCGCTTTAAAGAAAACATGTTGGCTCGTTTTGTCAGGTGAAGTGTCACGCATGATGTGATACAAACTCAACCAATCGCAGAGCTGGATGGGGTCATGTCGAAGACTGTTCGCGAGTGGACGCTGCACGAGGAGATCGGCCGTGGCGGCATGGGCGTTGTTTACCGGGCGACGCACGAGATGTTGCCGGGGGACTGGGCCGTCAAGGTGATTCATCCCGAGATGAGCCGGGATGTCGAGGCGCGCAGACGATTCCTGACCGAGGTCGTGGTTCTGAAGAGTCTGCGTCACCCGGGGATCGTCGAGGTCGAGACCCCGTTCGTCGAGGGTGGTGAGATCTATCTGCCGATGGAATTGCTCAGCGGTGTCTCGCTGGAGTGTGACCTGCATCAGAAACCGGGGCGGTGGGTGGCTTCGCGGGCGGTCGATGTCATGGAACAGGTAGGCGTGGCAATTGGCTACGCGCATCGCGTCGACCCGGCGGTGTTGCACCGCGACATCAAGCCGGCCAACATCCAGTTGCTTGCTGACGGACGGGTCAAGGTGCTGGACTTCGGCCTTGCCAGGATGCTTGGCGGCAGTTCGCTGACAACGACAGGCAAGGCGGTGGGGACTCCCGCGTACATGGCGCCCGAGATTCTGGACGGCCAGAAGGCATCGACCGCGTCGGATGTCTACAGCATGGGCGTCATCCTCTACAGGCTTCTGTCTGGAAGGATGCCGTATGACATGCCGGCCGAGGAATCGTCGCTGCTGGCGCTTGTCATGGCCGTGGCCCGTGCTCACGAAAAGGGAATCCCGGACATCGGACGTCTGGCGCCCGGAGTTCAGCCGGAACTGGCATCGCTTGTCATGAGTTCGTTGTCCAGGGACCCCGCGCGCCGTCCAGTCGACGGAGCGGATTTCGCGGAAAGACTGCGGGCCGTGACCGACGGAAAAGGCCTTGATGGCGCGGACGCGGTCGTCGGAGTCCCCGAGACGTCCACTGTCAGTCGTGATTCCACGATGCTTGGCATCGTTCTGGAATCGCCACAGCCACATGCCAGACCCGTTTTCCTGGAAGAAACAAAACCTTTGGAAGTTGTCCGGGACCCGGTTCCGGCGATGCCGTCCGGTCGCAGGATTCTGCCGTTCGTGCTGGTCGGCGCGGGGCTTGTCCTGGCGATTCTGGCGGTTGCTGGCGTGCTTGGATACCAGTCGACCCGCCGGGCGGCGGAGTCCGCGCGGCTGGCGGAGACGGAACGAGTCGCGCGGATTCAGGCGGACGAAGAACAGAAGCGCAAGGCGGAAAACGACCGGTTGGCCGCCGAGACACGTGCCGCCGAATCCGCCAGGCGCGTCGACTGGGTTGCGATCCCGGGCGGTTCCTTTTACATGGGAACCGATTCCGGCCGCTACGAGGAGGGACCACGTCACTACGTTTCAGTCAGATCGTTCGAGATCTCCAGAAGCGAGGTGACCGTCGCTCAGTACCGTGGATGCGTTCAGGCCGGAATTTGCTCCATGCCGAACAGCGGTGGAGACTGCTCCTGGGGACTCTCCGGACGCGATGATCATCCGGTCAACTGTGTCGACTGGCATCAGGCCGAGTCCTACGCGCGCTGGGTTGGCGGACGTTTGCCGAGCGAGGCGGAATGGGAATATGCCGCGCGCGGTGGCGGTCGCGATATCGAATACCCCTGGGGAAACTCGATAGCGTCCTGCAACTATGCCGTCATGACCGGCAGCGGGCCGGGCTGTGGCCGGAGCAGTTCATGGTCAGTCTGTTCGAAATCGGCCGGCAACACCGCGCAGGGTGTTTGCGATATGGCCGGGAATCTTTGGGAATGGACAATGGATACATGGCACGAACGCTTCGATGGCGCTCCCTCGGATGGTTCCGCCTGGATCGGGCCGGGTTCGGCCAAAGTGATGAAAGGTGGCTCCTGGGGATCCGACAGCAGATTCGTTCGGGTCTACAATCGCGACAACCCTTCATCCTCCTATCGAAAGAACGTGGGCATCCGCGTTGCGCGGGATGCTCAGTGACTTTGAAGGGACGGTGTTCGCAAAATCCCGATTCGGTTTTGTTCTGAACGGGTTGTCATGTTAGAACGGGGGACCGGCGACAGCGGCCTTACAGGGGCGATTCATATGGACAGGGTTGTGCGCGAGTGGACATTGCACGAGGAGATCGGCCGGGGCGGCATGGGCGTTGTCTACCGGGCCACGCACGAGATGTTGCCGGGGGACTGGGCCGTCAAGGTGATTCACCCCGAGATGAGCCGGGATGTCGAGGCGCGCAGACGATTCCTGACCGAGGTCGTGG
>CAZNJW010000128.1:0-5844 GCA_964573455.1 uncultured Anaeromyxobacteraceae bacterium
TTCATGGTGCATCCGTAGTCGTGGAGTCTGACCCCGGTCACACGCGAAACCACAAGCCTGTTCGCGATCATCGAAGGCAGGGTCTTCGTCAGGAAGCGGTCGCGTCGATTCGCGCGCCATCCGGAGACCAGGTCGGCGCCTTCCTCAAGCCTTGCGATCAGACGGGGGATGTCAGCAGGATCGTTCTGCAGATCCGCGTCCATGGGGACGATGATGTCGCCGGAAGCCGCACGAAAACCGGCATCGAGGGCGGCCGTCTGCCCAAAGTTCCGCATCAGCACGATCAGTTTCAGGCGTTCGTCCTGTCCAGCCTTTTCGATCAGCAGTTCGCGACTGCCGTCCGTACTGCCGTCGTCGCAGGCGATGACCTCCCAGGTCCTGCCTGATTTCGACATCACATCCTGGATTTCCGCGAAGAGCGGTTCCAGGCTCTCCACCTCGTTGAACACAGGCAGTACGATAGAGACATCGGGTCGGGCCATCGGCGTCCTCCGGTGTTTCCAGGCGGTTCGATGCCGACCGATGTTATCATGTCGATAGTTCAAGGGGGTTGTCGTTATGGAGAAAATGTCTCGCGGCAATATCGTGACGCTGGCACTGGCCGGCGGTTTCGTGCTGGTTGTGGTCGTGGTGGCGCTTCTGATGTCGGTTTCGCCGAACGGCTCGACATCGACCGTGACTTCGGCGGTGTCGAACGTGGAAGCGCCCGCCGCAAGTACCGTGAGTCCGCTTCCGCCGTCCGGGACGGAGTCGGTGCCGGCCGGTGGTTCGATGGTTCAGGCGCCGGTTTCCGCCATCACCGACCAGGGGAACTCCTTCTGCAGGTCGTATGTGTTCAAGCGGTGCAACGAACTGGGGCTTGTGCCGTCGGAGTGTGCCAGCATCGCCGAGACAGGGGCCGGCATTCCCAGGCCGCTCGGCATTGCGGGGTGTCGGGACGGAGTTGACCCCTTGCTGAACAGAGTCGCGGGTCTTCCCGAGCCGGGTCAGGAACGGGACGAGGTCGCTGAAGCGGAAGGCGAGCGTACGGCGGAAGAAGACGAAAATGTGGAATCAGTTGGCGTTCCGACGAATCGGCCGACCCAGGAACCCGCCACGGCCGGTGGCGCCACCGAACGTCGTTCGGCAGCCGTCGATCCAGATGTCGCGTCCAGTCGAATGGAGCGGATGCGTCAGCTCGAAACCGAGATCAACGTCGCTCGAAACACCTATGTGGGGACGAATATCGGAGTCCAGTCAAGGCTGGACGAGATGAGGGCTATAGCCGAGGAACTTGACACCCCCGAGGCGAAGGCGAACTACGATTCGATGCTCCAGCGTCTCGGGCGATCGGATGGGAATACGCCGGTTCCACCATCCGGCGAAGTCGTTTCATCGACCGTCGTCGAAGCGGCGCCCGCGTCATTCTGAAGCGCTGATCACAGAAGCCACCAGACATCGATGACCGGATAGACCGGGATGTCGAACACGTCGTTCGGAAGATCCCCGACACGCGTCATGAAGGAACCGATGGCGATGCCCACGGTCAGCCGAATCTGGTCCCACGCATGTCCGTATGTCACGGTTACGGTCGGAACGTCCGCGCCGCGGCCGAAAGGATGGTACTGGCCCGCGACCGACACGGACAGGAGGTCCGAAGGGGTCACCAGCCACGAAACGTCGGCGCCGTAGGTCAGCCCGTGCGAAGTGGGCGACAGTTCGAGAACGTATCCTGCCCTGAATGTCACGCTGGCCACATCCTTGATCGGGACCGTCAGGATCATGTAAGGACTGAGCGATCCCGGGATGTTGGAGACACTGGTGTCCAGGAAGCTCTGGATGTAGGCGATGTCGAACGCAAGCGCGACCTTGTCGTTGTCGAAGAACTTCCACTTCAGGTTCACGTTCGGGATCAGAATCAGATCGAGGATCGGGTGGGTTGTCAGCGTCAGTTCCTCGACAAGTCCGAACGAAGCCGGCCCGATCACGCCCACGACGAAGTCTCCCTGGGAAAGGGTATAGGCGGTTCCCTGGAAGACGTGTTTGATGTCGATGTAGTCCGCCTTCGCTTCACGAGGGGCGCAGATCGCGGCCAGCAGCACGGTCAGGGCGATCAACCCCGAAGCGCGGCGCCGCGTGTGTTGTCCCGGCGTTCTGTCACTGGATATCTTCTTCATCTATCAGCTTCAGGTCCTGCAGGTTCAGCCCCGCCGGGTAACCGTAGGAAACGTACTGATCGTAACCGTACGAGATCACGCCGAACGGCTCGGCCGAGGATGCCGTGTGCACCCCATCCGGGATGATCAGGCGCCACACCGCCCACTTCCCCTGACCGATCAGCCTGTAGTCGCCAAATTTCAGGCCCAGTTCGGACGGATGCTTTAAATTCAGCTCAAGCATCTGTGCCTGAAGTGTCTTGATGTTCGTGAATGTGTAGTCTTCCTGGCGAAGCTCGACCCCGTCCAGAAAGACCGGTACGCCGGGTTTCGAGATGATGTTCACGCAGTCGAACATGTATTTGTTCGGGGCCAGGAACACATATTCGGTGCGGAACTGTTCGACAGGCACCGCCAGGATGAAACTGGGGTCGCCCGTAGTCGCGTCCAGGGGGCCATCTCCCGGCTCGGGCGCCTGCTGCGCGGCAAGGAATTGTCCGACCAGCAGCGGTTTTTTTCCGTAGATTTCAAAATTCTCGCTGGATTCGAAATCGACGAACTCGCCCTTGTTCAGCAGCCAGGTGTCGGTCATGCCCGGATAAGTCGTGAACTCGGTGTTGTCCGAAGCTGCCATGATGCGCCAGACGTCCCGTTCTCCGCCGCGCGGATAGCTCTGCGTGGCGATGTATTCCTTTCCCCATGTGATGACCGGAAACATCTGCATCTGAAGATGGTCCGCGCAGCACGTGTTGTACACGATGCAGTCGTAGTTGTTCCGGCAGGTCACGTCACGCGGAGGATCGAGATACCTTGCCGGCCATTCGCACAGGCAGTCGTCGCGGTTGGCGCATTCAAGCCATTGATGGTGGTATTCGCACAGTCCCTGAGGGCAGCAGTGGTTCGTGTTCGGAGCGTTCGCGGCCTCGCTTCCGCCGAACACGGCAACGGGGTGGTTGGCCAGCACGATCGACCCGGTCAGGTCGGCACCGTAGGCGTTGGTTTCAATGTTCAACGTGTCGAACTGTTTCAGTCCGGCAAAGGTCTTGCTGCCGCCAATCTGCATGGCAGGGACACCGGATCCGCCCAGTGTCGGAGCCGTGACCGTGACGTTTACCTGAGTCTCTCCCGGATGAATGGCGACCACGGTCAGGAACCCCTTCAAGTCATCGAAGGTCTGCTCCCGCGTCATCACGGCGTATTGCTTTCCGAGCGCGTTCGACGGAATCAACAAAGACGCGTCGTTAGAGAAGACCTTCTCGTTCTCGAGTGGATTGAACTGGTATGCCGTGATCGGGATCGAGGACTTGATTCGGTAAGCGAGCGGCTTCAGGACCGTCCCATCAACGTCCATCGGGAATTCCTGGCCGAATGATTCGCTGGTGGCATCCTCGACCACATAGTTTCTGGCTATTGTGAAGATCCTCAGGCTCATCGGCGGCAGCGGCGAGAGATCAAGCTGGTTGCCCCAGTGATCCCGTGTCACGGGCCCGTACTTGCAGTCGATCTGCACAGTGGCCGGGTATTTGGGGCTGGTGTTCGAGACGACGATGGCCCAGGGTGCGCCTGCCGCGTCCGAGTAACCGCTTTCGCTGCTGCTGCGCACGAAGGCGTTGTCCAGGTCGGCCGCCCAGTATTCGCAGCCGATATAGGAACTGAGCTTGGAGTTCAGTTCGCACAGGCCGATGCAGACTCCGAGGCGGCACACCTCGCCGGTCGTCGCGCCCTGGCAGTCCTGGTAGTCTTTCCATTCTGTCCCGGATTCGTTGCACCGTTGAATGATGTCGTCATCCCTGCACCTGAGAGAACCGGGAATGCAGTTCGAGCACCTTCCCTCGGCCGCGACGCAGGTGCTTCCCGCGCCGCAGGAAACGACTTCCCATCCGGAACCGTCCCGCGCGCATACGACCTCGCCAAGCCCATCCATCGAGCAGCCCTGGACAGTGCCTGGAACACAGACCTCAAACTCGGTGTCGATGCCGTCAGCGATGGAATCCTTTACCGTGTCCCGGGACACGGCGTCGGACGCGTCTCCGGAAATGTCCCGGCCTGGCCCGGAATCGGCGCATGAGGCGAACAGCAGGAGTGACAGCATCAGTCCGGGGACCGGCGATTTAATAAGTCTGGCAGTCATCCGGTGCGCCTCGCGAAGCGATATCGAACAGGATTCTACATGTTCTAGAAGTAAACAACGAAACCGGCTGACGCCAACAGGTTTCCCATCCCGAGACTGAACCCATACCCCGACTTCGCGGTGTTGGATGCCATGGCCGGGTTCAGCGGATTGTCGCCCAGCACAACGGCGTCCTCGGTGAGGATCGTGATCACGAAACCGGCCGACAGCGTGAATGCGAAGTGGTCGGAAAGAAAGATCTCGGCCGTCAGCGGGATTTCAAGGTTGACCTGCCAGACATCGCCCGATTCAACCAGGCCGGGACAGTCCTGTCCATCGACACAGTTCAGCTTGTCGCGCCGCTCGGCATTGACCGCGTCGCCATTTTTCCATCCGGCGTTGACCTTTACGCCGATTCCCATGTTCACCGATTTGAAGCTCGCGAAGAAATACGACGCGCCGACCGAGAAGCGGACCGCTGACCTGGGATCCGAATCAACCGGCTTGAAGATGTCGAATCCGACCGTCGCCCCGACCTGGAAATTTTTTATGTTGTATTTGAGGTTGATGCCCGAGACACCGCCCAGGCTCTGTTCGTATCCAATACCGAACTTCTGGTTCATGTCGCGGGCGGACGCCGGCACGCACGGAAGCAGCGCCAGCAGCGCAATGACGGGAATCAGTTTCTTCATAGCCGGCCCCGCTAGAATCTGTAGTCGAGTCCGATTGTAAGCGATCTGCTGTCACCGGCCCCAATGGATCCTTCCGGGGCCAGATTGGTCATGGTGAAACCGGCGAAGATATCGACCGACGGAATCACCGTGTACCCGATCGTGAAAGACACCGGCAACCACCCGGAACCGTTGTAGCCGGTTGCCCCGATGTACTCCGGAGACACCAGAAGATCAGGCGATGGGAGCAGGGTCCTGCCGTAACCGATCGTGAGGTCCAGAAACAACGACTTCGTGATGTTGGCGGTCAGGCCGGCGTCCATGAAGAATGTGATCTGGGTGTACTCCCCGAACGAACGCTTGCGGTTGCCGAAACCGAACTTGAATTCCGGCCGGAAATGCACCGCCAGCCGCCCTGGAAGGACGGTGAACTTGAAGGGCAGGCCGACCGCCGCGCCCATCTGATTGGCCTTGATTTCCTCGAGGGGGACCATCAGCGTGAGGTCGACGGCCACGAAGTCGGCGAGTCGGAATCTGGCCCAGATGTTCAAAGGCTGGAAATGGCTTCGGTTTTCGAATGACTGAAACAGCGGCCAGCCATTCATCGCGGTATTGAAGGCGTGAACCTTGTCCAGGCTGAAATCGGAGAAGAGCCAGGGAAGGCTGATTCCTGCCTCGATGCCTTTCGCGAAACCGTAGGATGCTCCCAGCCCGCCCCACGGTTCGTGGGCCAGGGAACTGTATACGCCACCGGATCGGCCGGGAGCGCCGGCATTCAATTCAACCGACATGTCGAAGCTGAGGGTGCCCTGACCTTCCTGTATCACCAGCGGGCGATCCACTATCGGCACGACAGTCTGCGCGGAGGCGGATGCCGCTGCCACGCTTTCGGACAGGTACATCACCGACCGCTTCCTGCCGGACAAGG
>CAZNJW010000129.1:0-5708 GCA_964573455.1 uncultured Anaeromyxobacteraceae bacterium
GCGAATGTGATTCGCCGCTACGAGGACAGGGCACGGATTCCGGCGTAGGGGCGAATGACAATTCGCCCATTCCGGACGGCGAATGTGATTCGCCGCTACGAGGACAGGGCCATTCGTACGGTTTCACACACGGCAGGGCAAATCAGGGGACGGGGGCAGGGGGACTACTGCAGAACTCGCCAGGTTCCGTTGCTGACGCCGGAGGAATTCACGCCAGCGACAAGGTAGATGTATCCGAACGCCCGGGCCAGTCCATAGTAGCCGAGACCGCCGGAGACGGTGGCGTTGGCGCTGGTGCGTTTCTGGCCTGCCAGATCCTTGTATGTCCATCCCGTGTAGCCGGGGCAGCCGAACGACGAGTCGCCCGGGTCGTCAGGTTCCGGCGGCGGACAGTACGGGAAACGCTTGGATTGTGCAATCAGGTTCGCCGGCACCTGACCGAGGTTTTCGGAACTGACGCCCATGAACGAGAACAGGTATTTCTGGTACAGAGCGATGTTGACACCGTGAACCAGGGAGTTGTCCGTGTTGACCTGAACAGTCCACAGCGATGACGGGGTCTGGTTCAATTCCATCAGCTCGCCGGTGTACAGGTCGACGCCGATCGCCTCGATATCGTTCAGACCGGTGTCGTTGGATGCAAGTACATCGTCATTACCAAGCATCGCTATCAGGAACACCGGTTCCGGGTCCGGGTCGAGAGCTCGCGCCATACGCGGAATGACGACCTTTCCGCCATTCGGCGGCGGTGCGTCCCAGCCCTGGGTCGGCACGTCCACCAGCCCGTCACAGTTGTCGTCGATTCCGTTTTGCAGGTTCTCCCAGGCAGCCGGATTGATCAGAATGTTTGTGTCGTCGCAGTCTGTACCGCCGCACGTCGCGTCGAAGAACCCGTCCTGGTCGACATCGAGGCAGTCCGGTGTCACGGGATCGTCGTCATCCTCTTCTTCGAAGGTAAGGTTGTCCAGCCTGGACTGGGAATTGCCGAGTCCAAAGAAGGATCTGCCGGTGACCATCCTGACCTGCTCCACGCTTGGACCAACAAGCGTGCCATCGATCATGAACCGGATACCCTCGATGGTATCTTCCGAACCGGAAAGCGGCATGAAACCGCTGCGTCCGCCCACGATGAACAAGGCGCCCGTCACGGCGTCAGGATCCGTCTCGTCGTACTGCGTCTCCACGTATGTCGCCCTGGCTCCTTCGCGTCCGACGTTCAACTGGATCGGGTTGGCCATGGCATCCAGAATGTAGGAGAACAGCGACATACTGCCTGTAGGCAGCGGAGCGATGCCGATCGGCGGATTCCATGAAGGGACAATCGGGGTCAGATCGTCGACCAGATCCGTCGTACCTGCCAGGACCTCGGTCAGGAACTCGAACGGCCCACCCGAAGACGAGCGGTAGACACTGTAGGATTCCGCCCCGGGAACCTCGGACCAGATCAGTGATACGGTACCGGTACCACCGGGAACGATCACGTCGTGCTGCCCTCCGGGAATCGATTCGAATCTGCTTGAACCGTTCACTGTCACGATGCTGGTCACGACGTATGAATACTGAGTCTGCACGAGAGATCCCGGGTCGTCCGGGTATGCTATCGAATCCAGCCCTGAAGGCGAAGGTGTGAGCGTTCCAATGCCGTCATCATCAAACGATCGCGTTGTTGAAGGAAGCATCCATGCAATCGCGATTTCCTGTCCGTAGGTACAGTTTGCCGCCGGACACCTGTAGATGTTGTAGGCAACCGCATCCTGAACCGGTTCCCAGGTAAGGGAAAGCTTGCCGCCGGGACCCCGGTAGGAAACGGAACTTGACGCGAGGGTTTCGCCGACCGTGGTCACTGCCGAAACTCGATAGAGCCAGCGACCTTCGGGAAGAAGTCCACCATTGAGATCCTCGCTGGGCGGGCGAACTCGCGGTGCCCCGGAGCCTGTCAGCATCCTGGTCATCTCGATAGAGGTGACGGCTGGGCTGTCTGTTTCAGGATTGCTTCTTCCGCCGGCGATGATCAGTGTCCTGCCGATTCTGGTGGTCGCCGCGCCGGAACGCGGTTCATTCATCCGGTTGGTAATGCGGTGGCCGGTTATCGGGTCGGTCTGGGTCGGAATAAACCAGTTTCCAGGTGCCCCGTTGGGGCTGACCTGGCTGATCTCGACGTCGTCGATCGGAACGCCGGACGCGTCCAGTCCGCCTGTGACAACGAGGAAGCCGTGTCCCATTCCATCGATCATCGCATCAAGACCGTGCTGCCATCTGGGGATGTTCAGCGTTGAACCCATTGCCTCGAAGGTCGTCAATGATCCCGGGGAGTTGTTCGAGACCTGGTAGAAATAGAAGATGTCGAACTGCTGATCCGGGTTTGTGACCTTGACCGGGTAGATCCCTGCGGTCAGGCCGGCAGGAATGACGGCGCCAAGGACGGAACCCTCGGTGACGACAGTCGTCGTCAGGAGAATGTCACCGGCAGGGGCCAGGAGCGAAACCTGGGCACCTTCCAGAAAGTCGGTTCCGGTCACGGTCATGTTCACGTCGGTAGCGTTTCCGGATCTGACAGGAGAGATCGCGGTTACCGACGGAGGGGCGATATCCGAGATCCTGAACGGAAGCGCCCAGACGCCGGCAAGCCCATCTGGATTGACGACCCAGAACTCGTAGTCGCCGACTGGAATCTGGTTGGTTCCGGCTTGAACTACAGCGGTCAGGGATGTCGCGCCGGCCACTTCGACGTAGCTGCACTCCCAGGCGTTACCGTTCCCGTTCAGAAAGACAGATGCTCCTTCCATAAAACCGGTTCCGGTTACCGTAACCATCCTGTCACGACCGGTCTTGGCTGTGTCCGGCGTTACCCCGGTGACCGTTGGAGGTATTCCGCCGGCTGCCAGGATCCTGAAGCCAGCCAAGCTGTCCTTCACTGTTCCGTCCTGAAGCAGTTCGACCCTGTAATAACCGCGGATCAGCCCGTTTGACGCGTCGAAAGATGCCAGGATGCTGTGGCCGGATGCGTCCACGTTGACAGTCAGCGGATAGGCCTCGTAGCCCTGCGTCAGAACGTTGTCTCCGGCAATTCGCACGGTCATATCCGGGGTCATGCCAGTTCCGGTCATGGTCAGGGTGAAAGCGGTGTTTTCAACCGCCGACATTGGAACCACCCCTTTGATCTCGATCGGTTCAGGTGGAACCACCGTGTCCTGTCCGGCATCCTGGGCCAGATCCTCAGTCGAGGAATCGGGTACTGATGTATCCGGTTCCGCCAGGTCTTCTGCAACGTCTTCGACGGGAAGATCAGTCACTGTGTCTTCAGCGGTGTCGTCTGTTGTTTCAGCGACTGTGTCCGGAGTGGTGGAGTCCAGTCCGCCCTGGTCGACACCGGGGTCCTGCGCCAGGTCCGCGGTCGTATCTGATCCCTCGTCGGAGTTGGTGTCCGGCACCGTGCTCTCGTCGGTTGCCGTGTCGACCTTCGTCTCAGGTCCATCGTCGGCGACATGCAGATCCTGCCCGGCGTCCGGAATCAGATCATTTACATCGGTATCCTCAAGAACATCCAGGGGATCGGCGGTGTCCGGACCGAAGTCCGCGATGCCGATATCCTCGCCTGGATTCTCTTCGTCGCCACAGCCGGCTGTCAAAACGGCAACGAGCGTCGCGAAAAGAAGGACTCTAAGCTGCCTTTTCATGATTCACCTCGCGGTTTTCGGCCCTGCTGTCCAATCATCAGAGAATCGAAAAGTTGTCCTTCGCCGCCACTCCGACGCTGCCTGCCGTTCCAGGGGCGCCAACGGACGCGCCACCCATTCCGCCACTGCCTGCCATGCCCGTCTCACAGGTCATGTCCGCCGCGTAGCCTTCAAGGTTCAAAGCGGACGCCGTCGAAACGTGCAGGCAGAAGCTCGGACCGCCACATCCGCCACCACCACCTCCGCCGTTTCCACCATCGCCGCCATTGCCGCCCTTGCCACCACCAGGAGCGCAGAAGGTCATGTAGCTGCCGGCACCATCTGCACCGCCGCTTCCGCCCTTTCCGCCAGATCCGCCGGTGCCACCGGTACCGCCGTCACCGCCGTTTCCACCGTTTCCGGCGCGGACGCTGTTTGTCTTCATTATCGGCAGGGAAGTGAGTGCCACGTCCTGAACCACGAATATTCCGAACGCTCCACCGCCGGACAACCCGGCCTCGCCGCCTGAACCCGGGCACGCCCCGCTGCCGCCTCCGCCACCGCTGCCGCCGAGGTCGGTGTACTTCGCGTCGGCCCCGGAACATGCGGCATCCGTTTCGACACCGCCACCCGCTCCGCCACCGCCGCCACCTGTGCCGGCCACGCCCACAACACCACCGCCGGCCGATGCCGGTACCCACAGTCCGTTAACGATTGCGCCCTGGGTGTCGGCACAACCGCTGCCTCCATTTCCGTCCAATCCGTCCATGCCGTCCGAACCAGGCTGACCGGCGCGGGGATAGCCGGAGGGAGGCAGAACACAGTTCGCGCAACCACCTGTGTCAGGGTCGATCAATTGGTCATATCCCGGGGTACCGCCAGGGGTCGGTCCGAGCGGCCCGGCTCCCGGATAGCCGGTGGTCCCGTCCGTCACGGTCTGTGTGTAAGGGAAGGTCGGGTTCGATCCCGCAGCGACGTCCTCGTCGAAATCGGGGCAGACCGATGTGCCGCCAGCCCCGCCGTCGGTCGGAACCTCACCGCAGGTTTTGAAGCCACCAGACCCGCCATTCAGCGTGTTCGCGATACAAGTAGCTGCTATGTCGAGAGCCGCAAGGCCCTGGGAACCGCTGATACCGTCGTTACCTTCGGTGCCGACCGCTCCGCGGGTTCCAGCCGCCCCGTCGCCCGATATGACCCGGTTGTTCGACAGGGTCAGTCTGGCGTCGCAGTTCCTGACGTAGACCGCGTATGAACTGGAACCCGGAGCCGTCGCGTCCACGCCGTAGATCGTGAACCCGTCCAGTACCGATACCGGACCAATATCATTGATTCCATCAGCCACGACCGCCATCCCGCCCTGTGGCGCCATGATCACGGATTCGAACAGGCGCGCGTCGTGTTCTTTGAAGTCAGGACTGTATCCGCCGAAAACCGAAACGCCAAGGCCGAGAATAACGGTTTCTTCGTATACGCCGGTCGCCACATAGACCTCGGCGAGCCCCTGCAACTGAGCCGCGTCGAGCCCCGCGCCGATGGTCCTGAGCGGGCTGTCGATGGTTCCGTCACCGAGATCGTCGCCACTGCGGGACACGAAGACACCGCCGTCGAGCGACCCGTCGATGCCGTCGCAGTCCGAGTCTATGCCGTCAGGAAGATCGGGACCCTCGACGAAACGACACTCGCATCCGTCGATAAGCTCGCCGTTGACGTTGAACCAGCCTTCGTCGCAGCCAATCGAGCAGTATGGAACCACGCCGTCCGTGACGCATTGGCCGTTGCTGTTCGGATAAGAGAGCACGCCGCAGTTGTTGAAGCACGCGCCGCAGTTTTCGAGGCTGGTGAACGCGCCGGAGACTGGATCCTTGAAGTCCTCGTCTATCTCGCCGTCGCAGTCGTTATCCAGTCCGTCGCAAGACTCGTCGGGCAGGTTGCATTCGCTCCACTCGCCGGCGGCGCAGGTCTGCAGGCCGAGGCAGGTGATCGTGCTGAAGTCCTCGCCTTGCCAGATCACCTGACAGGATCTGACGGCGTTCGGGTTGTCCTCGCCGCAGC
>CAZNJW010000130.1:0-5700 GCA_964573455.1 uncultured Anaeromyxobacteraceae bacterium
GGGCCCTTGTCTCGCTTTATCGGCTTTTTCACGCGCGCGGGCGCTCCGGCGACACCGCTTTGTCCGACCTGCAGTCTGCCCTTGTGTTGTCTCAACTGGACGGCCTTGAAGCCGCGATAGACCACAAGCGCGGGCTTGCGTCGGTGTACGACCGAAAACTGCCAGCAGCCTTCAGCCGTCCGCTGGACCCGGCTCAGCGCCCACACGGTTACTACATGTATGTGACCACCCACCCGGAAGCGGAAAAGGTCGGTCGACGTCTGCGCGACATGGGGATCGACTGCGGAATCGGTCCCGAGGTGCTGCAGCGCTGCGACACGGACGGTTCATGTCCCGGCGCCGCCGAACTGGTCCGGACCGCTATCGAGCTGCCGATGTACAGCGCCCTGACCCCGGCCGACTGTGAACGTGTCTGCGCCGCCGCCTACAGGGCACTTCGCTGATCATTCCGGGCAGTTGTGATTCCATCGACCGCCACATGTTGGTACCATTCGTAAAATTGCAATCCAATTCCCACATCTACCACGTAAAATTTCGATCCATTTTTTACGAGGAAGGCTATTTAAGGGCTCCACGAAAATCGGGCGCGGCATAAAAGGACAAATGGAGTACCCGTGTTATTGATGGTACTGAGGGGCGGCCGAGTCTATTCAGAAGCGGCAACGTTCCACGAAAAGATGACACGCACCGGCAGGTGATCCGAAAGCTGGTTGCCGTTTTCGTCGACGAACTCGTCGGGAATGCTCCATTCGAGCGGTTCGAGTTCCAGGCCAGGCGAGCTCCTGAACATGATCCTGTCGATTCGTTCGTCCCCGCAGGAAATGGCGCGGCACGAGTCGGCCAGGCCGGTTTTGGAAAGGAATTCTTCAAGAGTCACAAGGTCTTCCGGACGAGTTGCCTTCAGGTTTGTGTCCCCGCCGACCAGAACCGCCACGCCATCCGATGCGTTTTCGATGTAATCGGCAAGCTGTTCCGCCTGCGCCTTTCTCGCGGCGATATCCTCGTTGGAACCGCTGGCATCCATGTGCAGGTTGTAGACATCCAGGAAGACCCCGGGCGCAAGCTCATGCCTGCCGACGGAGAAACCTTTGGTGGTCATGCAGTCGCCGCCACTGTTGATCAACCCGTTGCACTGTTCCCAGCTAACCCTGTTGACAGGTGTGAAGGGGATGGTCGAGAACCGGTTCAGACCGTCTCCGATCTTGTCCCAATCCGGCGTCTCCCACATGGGGGCCGACCTGTATGGATGGGCCGTTCCCGCTTCGAGATCGGCGTGGAACCAGAAATCTTCCTGAACCAGAACGAGCTGATAGCCATTCAGGAGAGGCGCGATCTTCGGCATGTTCACGACGGGGTTTTCATCCGAAAGCTCCATCGGAAGGCCAGCCACGTTGTAAATCAACATGTCGACCGTGCCTGATGGCGTTTGTGTCGTGTCGCATGCGACCGCCAGCACCATCGGGATCAGAATGATCGGGATTCCCAGGGGCATCAAAAGTCGTCGCTTTTTCATCGAGTGCTCCGTTCTCGTCGGAATTGTCTCAAAACCCGAAGGCATTTCCCAGCATCGGCAGTCGTTGAAGCGCGTTGTGCGCTTTGTAGGAACTTTCATCCACAAAACGCCTGCATGAGAACGGCAAGGCCTGGTGGCCGGGTGCCCAAGTGTTGTCAAAGTCTGGAGTCGGAACCCACGCCCGGGATGCGCCACGAGCTGCTGGCATGGTCTGGCATGACACCGACGGATCGGTGGATGGTCCCCGAAGCGGGGCTTTGGTGGGCCGGCGGCCGACTTGGGTTGGAGAACGTCAGAAAATGGTGATGGCTGGCGGGTCTCGAGCGGCTCCTGGGCCAGGACGGGAGCCTTGTCGTCAGCCCGGGCGTTTTTGCCCCGGGCTGGCGGATGTGGCAGTACCTTGCGGTACCTGGAGCGATTTGCGAAGACCCCGTGGTAGCGGACCAGATTCTGGTAGGGGGCTGGGAGTAAGGTAGGAATAAATCCAGCGTGATGTGTTTTGAAGCGTCGGGGCCGCGCGGCGCCGGAACAACCCGAAACAGTCGCGTCAGGACATATCAGGCCAGGATGTCCCGCAACCCGAACAGCAGGACGCCTTCCGTGGCGGCACGCCTTTGCAAGTCTTTAGTGAACCCGGCTCTGGACCACAACGCATAAGTCACGTTCCCGGGAACCCAGGAAAGATCGGACACGACGGCATCGCGACGGCCGACAAGACGGTCCAGCACGTCGGTGCCGACGGGATTGACGCTCCACTTGCATTCGCCCATCAGCAATGCGCCTGCGTCCGCCACCGCCACGACATCGACTTCTGCATCGGCCCGCCACCATGACCCCACCCGGTCGTACCTGGCCGGAAGCGCGCCTGCCCTGTTCATATCCTCGACGTGCTGACGGCAGATATCTTCAAATGCGACGGACACATGCTGATCAAGATGCGGGGCGACCTTCGAATCCATGACCTGGATCGGATCACCGGCTTCCAGGGCGCTGCGGTTTGGCAGCACGAACCTGAACCAGAACCGGAAAAACGGGTCACAGAGCCGATAGCGGCCGCGTCGCGTGCGTTCGGGGTTGCGCTCGGTGACGGGGGTCATGCGTTCCAGCACCCTCATTTCGCGCAGGGTGTCCATGTACCTTCCGGCCACGCTGCGATCGGCCAGACCAGCGGCCTGGGCGATTTCGTTCGGGGTGGTGCGCCCGAAGGCGACGGCATTGCAGACGGAGTAGTAAATATGCGGGTCCCGCAATTCTTCCATCAGCAGGAAGCGCGGTTCTGTATAAAGCGGGGCGCCTTTCGACAGGATTTCGGCGACGATGTTGTCACGGATGGATTTCCCGGGGCTGAAGCGTTCGAGATAGGCAGGGATCCCGCCCAGAATCCCGTATGCGGCGACCTGGTCATCCGGGGTCAGCCCTGGAAAGAACGCGGTCGCGCCACGAAAACGGAACGGCTGCAGCAGCCATTCGCCGGTCCGCCGACCGTACAGCGGGTTTTTGGCGCCCAGCACCTCGCGTTCCATGAACGACACGTAAGATCCACACAGCACGATGTGCAGACGCGAATCCTTCATTCCCGAATCCCACAACCGCTGCAGCACCGACGGCAGCGACGGATCCGATGCGCAGAGGTAACCGAATTCATCAAGAACCATGAACAGCGGCGCGTCCACGGCCCGGGTGGCGACAAAACGTAAGGCGGCTTCCCAGGATGGAAAAACAGTGTCTTCCAACCCGGGTTCGCCCAGAGCGGCCATCGCGACGCGCGAAAAGGCCGCAAGCTGATCCCCCCGCGATGCCTGATCCGCAACAAAAAACAGAGCACGCCTGTCTTTGGCAAAGTGGCGCAGCAACGATGTCTTGCCGGTCCGCCGACGCCCGTAAAGCACGATCATGGCCGCACGGTCGGGAAGCGCCTGCCCCGTCAGGAACTTCAACTCTTCGGTTCGATTGTAGAAAGCCATTTTGTGCCGCCTTTGTCTACTTACGATTAGTCTAATCCAGATTAGACAAAAATCAACTTTCGGTATTGGCCGGGGAATAATTTGCGGGTTACCAGGGCACCAGGTCCGGGTACTCCTCGTACACCACCTTCCGGACATTCCCGGGCTGGTTGGCAAGGGCGGCCTTGGTGTTTTCGCGAGCCGTCGAGATCTCGCTGTCGGCGAAGGGTGAGCGTCGGATTAAATCGACCATTCCCGGGGTCGAGCCATCCAAGAACGTGGCGGGTTATGGTCGTCGGCTCCTCCTCGCTCCGTCCCTGAAGGGATATTGCAACCACGGATTCGTTTTCCGCGTCGGCGTCCAGATTGGCTTCGGAACCAGGACCATCGCCACCGGACTTTGGGCATCCCGCGTGCGCCATAAACACGAGCAGTAACGCCGGCAGCATGGAAGTAAATCTGATTTCCGACATCGCCGTTCCCCCGTTAAGAATGACAGTACTATACGGCCAACATGTGCATCCAGTTGATCTGATCATGACCCCTTTTCAACTGACACGCTTGAAGAGTGAACGGACGCCAGGTTCGCGCCTATAACCCCACGCCCGGCACGCAGCCCCGGACATACTTTTCCTGGGCCACTGTCTGGATGGTGCCGGGGCGCGCGTGCCTGATGGTCAGGATTGCATCGTCGGGGGACATTCCGAATTCGATCAGCAGACGCGCCGCGAAAAGCCCGGTCCGTCCGAGCCCGCCCAGGCAGTGGACACAGATGCGGTCGCCGTCGCGCAGGGCCGCACGGACGATGGGGCCCTTTTCCTGCCACAGCCTTTCCCATCCGGCATCGGGCACATCCATATCCCTGATCGGAAGCTTCACAAGCGTCATCCGTCCCGCGATTGCGGACTCGATGTGATCGATGTGGACCATCCGGTATTCAAATTCCTCGATCAGGTTAACCAGCATGCTGGCGCCCCATTTGTGGATGACATCCAGGTCCAGGGCCAGGTCCCGGTCATGAACCCCGGTCATTCCCGTGTACTTTTTGCCCGGGCAGAGCGTCATGCCGATCAGTCCGTTCGTCCCGGGAACTGCCACAGAGTCGATGCGAAGCGGATTGTTGATGCTGTTCTTAACCATAATGTGGCCTTTAGCGATTCTGATTGATGCCCCGCACTATACCTGACCGGTCCGGCACGGGCAATCCCGTGGCGCGGGTTGCGACGAGCGTTTACGACTGATGTCCAGGTGCAGGCGTTGCCGAGGACCGCAAAGTCGTCCATGCAAGGTCCGTGATCATTGCCCAAAAAGCCACGTAATTGCAGATGATTTGTGCTGATTGTTGTTTCCTGAGGGCGCGTTTCGGGGTAAAGCGTATTCAACTGATTTCTCGGGCAGGGGGACAACCATGAAGCTTTTGAAGAAATCCGTTGTGATCGCGGCGTTGCTGACGGCGCCCGTTTTGTGGGCCTGCGGCGGGGAATAGGTCTGCGTGGACTGCGCGCCTGGCACCGGCCTGGTCAGCATCGAACTGGGGCTGACGTCCGTCGACATCATGAGGGTGGCGGCCCAAGTCAGCGGCGCGGAACTTGAAACCCCGCTGGCCCAGGATCTGACCATCAACGCAGGCCCGCCACGCACCGCCACCGGCAGTTTCGCGGACGTGCCCGCGGGAACCGGATACACGGTGACGCTTTCAGACTTCCCAGCCGTGGTCGGGCAGGCCGAAGACACGGTCGTCATTTTCCGGGGCGTAACCACTGTTGACGTGGAAGACGGCCTTGTCGCGACTGCCGAGCGTGTAGGAACTTTCATGCACAAAACGCCTGCATGAGGCGAGTATGGCCTGGTGGCCGGGTGCCGCAGGTGTGTCAAAGTCGGTAATCGGAACAAACCGTCAGTTCGGCCCGCCCTGACAGTCGGTCGGTCAAGAACGACGATCCGTGTCAAACCCCGACAGTCGATCGGCCGGGGTGATGGGGCGCAGGGGGCGGCAGGGGTTGCCGGCGGCAATGACGCCGGGCGGGATGTCGCGGGTGACGACGCTGCCCGAACCGATGACGGCGTCGTCGCCGATAGTCACGCCGCCGTTGATGACAACGCTGGCCGCAATCCAGACGTTGTTTCCGATGGTTACTGGCTTCGCGTATTCGAGGTCGTACAGCGTCCCGTCAGGTTTTGTCCGCATGATGCGCTGGTCGGCCAGCAGCGCGTGCATCGGCGGCACGATGGTGACGTTCGGAC
>CAZNJW010000131.1:0-5616 GCA_964573455.1 uncultured Anaeromyxobacteraceae bacterium
TGGCGGCCTGTGTTGGCGCCACGTGGATCGGCGGCGGAGTTGCCGGCACCATGGAGTTGCTGGAAAAGAGCCTGCGGCCCGGCGGAATCATCCTGATCGGCGAGCCGTACTGGCTGAGTCTGCCTTCTTCCGAGGACATCGCCGCCGGATGTCAGGTCGAATCCATGTCGGAATTCATGACGCTTCCAGCCCTGGTCGCTTCTTTCGGTGACCTGGGATACGACGTGGTCGAGATGGTGCTGGCCGATCAGGAAGGGTGGGACAGGTACGAAGCCGCCAAGTGGCTGACCATGCGTCGCTGGCTGGCCGAAAACCCGGACGACGACTTCGCGCCCGAGGTTCGTGCCCAGCTGACCCGGGAACCGGTTCGTCACGTTACCTACACCCGTGAATATCTGGGCTGGGGCGTCTTCGCGCTGATGTCGCGTTGAGGCGCGGCCTGGACAAGCCGGCCCATGAACCGCCTCCGGGCCGGTCTCGAACTTCAGGCTGTCTATTGGATACCGGATTTTGCGCGCGCAAATCACCTGCATGTGGTGAAGTCGTTCACTTGCACGCCGTGTATTCGTCGTAACACACGCCGCCTGACTGGATGGCTTCAATCATGCATTCCTCGCCGGCGGCCCCGCAGGCATCGTTGACACATGCCACGACGGTCATTAGCTGCGCCACTCCCTCCTGGCTGCCGGAGTTGATGCATGCCTGGACACACGCCTCATTGTCGCATTCATTCGCGCATGCCCATATCTGCTGGCATGTTTTTTCGGTTGCAGCCACGCATTCCAGCCCGATACCTGATTCAGGGGGCTCGCAGACATTCGGTGCGTCGCAGCAGTCGCCGCCGCATCCGTCGTCTGAGCATGGGCCGTCGCTGCAGTCGGGTGTGCAGTCATTCATGCAGTTCGAATGCTCGGCGTAACAGGCACCACCGTCTTCAAACGATCCGAGTGCGCACTCCTCTGTCATATTCGGGCACGCGGCCCTCACGCAGTCCATAATGGCCCAGAGTGCGTCGCGGGCATCCGCGCTGCCGGCGTTGTAGCATTCGGACATGCAGGCTTCGTCCGCGCAGTAGACAGAACACTGGTCAATCTGGAGGCAGCTCGTTCCATCCTGGGGCAGGCAAAGCATGGCATCCCCTGCATGGTTCCGGTCGCAGACATTCGGTGCGTCGCAGCAGTCGCCGCCGCATCCGTCGTCGGTGCAGGGACCGTCGCTGCAATCAGGGATGCAGACCGTGTCCGTGGAGGCGTCGCCCACGGGCGTGTCGCCCGGGATGTCCTGGCCGACCTCGACATCAATGTCGTCGCGTTCGTTGATGTCGGGCGTTATCGTGTCGTTGCCTATGGTGTCCGTGGCACCCCCGGTGTCGTTGTCACCGGCGACATCGGCAGGACCCTCGCCGTTGCCGCAGGCCGAAAGAATCAGAACCGAAAATGCCAGCACCGGGTATATGCGCCGCAGTGAACAAACGGAACCTCTCATAAGGAGCCTCCCTTCGTGGGAATTATTGACCGGTCCGTAATTATATCTGGAATGCACATCTCTGTATGCTGCCGTCCAGGATATTTCAGCAGGCTGGTTCGACACCGCGTTCTCCGGTCTTCACCTGTAACTTCCTGTGGGCTGGACAGTTCGCGGTCCATTCGGCTAGACTGGGCTCAATCGATGATCCGACCAGAATGGGGGGGGCCATGGGAGCGGTGATCCGGGGCTTCTTTTTGAGGCGGGGGGCCGGAGCAATCCTGACCCTGTGTTTTGTCGCGTCGTTTTCAGTTTTGGGATGCGGCGGCGGCGATGTGGTCGACCCTTGCGATGGGGTTGATTGCGGCGACAACGGAGTGTGCGCCATTCGCGACGGGCTGGCTTCCTGCCTGTGCGACTCGGGATTCATTTCCGTGGGAACCGGCTGCGTTACCGACCCATGCGCCCAGGATCCCTGCGCGTTCGGCGTTTGCGTGGCAACTGGTACCCAGCCGACGTGCCGGTGCGACCAGGGATACTCAGGAACCCTTTGCGATCAATGCGCGGACGGTTTCATGCCACGCGGCGGGCGCTGCGTGCCCGGTGATCCCTGCGAGGGAGATCCCTGCATTTTCGGCCTGTGCGCCATGATAGACGGCCAGACTTCCTGCACCTGCCACCAGGGATATGCCGGCGACTTGTGCGACCGTTGCGCTTCGGGATATTTCGCCGAGGGCCTGCGGTGCGTCTCGCGTTCGGTCTGTGACCCGAATCCCTGCATCCACGGCGACTGCGTTCCAAAAAGTGGACTGGCGGACTGTTCATGCGCTGACGGTTACAGCGGAGACACCTGCGAGGATTGTGCAAACGGCTGGGAGCGGGACGGCCTGCGATGCGTTCCGGTCAGTGGTGATCCGTGCGACCCGAACCCGTGCGGCGGCGATGATGAGCATCGAAACGTCTGCCTGGCGGACGGGGGCTCGGCTTTGTGTCTTTGCGACGAAGGATACGTGTTTGCCGATGGCTGGTGCGTCCTGGGTGCCGGCGATCCGTGTGACCCGAATCCGTGTCCGACGGCCGAGAATCGAAACACATGCATGTCCGACGGTGCCGGCGGGCACGTTTGTCTGTGTGATGATGGCTACCGCCTCGACAACTTCGATGTCTGCATCGCGGACACCGGAAGCATTCAGACGCGAACATGCGACGTAACCGTGCGTACAAGGTTGTCGACCGCGGGCCCGGTGGCGATGCGCGGTGAGTTCAACGGCTGGTCCGAGACCGCCGATCCAATGACGAAGGTCGGGCAATTCTGGGAGCGCACCCTGTCCGGTCTGCGTCCCGGCGACTACGCCTACAAGCTGTTCTGGCGTGAAGGCGGTCAGGAGAAATGGGGACTTGACCCGGACAATCCCTACACGAAATGGGTCAACTTGACACAGAATTCGATGCTGCGCGTGCCCGATTGCGACGATCCGCTGCTCGTCCTGGACGAAGAGCCGACGGTCGATGGCGGCCGGGTCATGTTCAAGGTTCGTGCCATGTACGGCAGGCAACGGATGCAACTGGATCCTGAGCAGGCCGTTGTCACACGCAACGGGCTTCCGGTCGATGGTGGCTGGGATGCGTCGTCGGGCACCTTCACCATCGACGATGCCGGTCTTGCGCCGGGCAAGTACGGGTATCTGTTCCGGGTTGCGGATACGGCTGGACGGGCCGCCGAACCACTGTTTGTGCCGCTCTGGGTCGAGGATCAGCCCTTCGACTGGCGGGACGCCACGATCTACTTCATTCTGACCGATCGTTTCCGCGACTGGGATAAGACGAACAACAAGCCGGTCTCGGATTCGGAACTGGACGTTAAGGCTAACTGGCAGGGTGGCGACTTCGCCGGTCTGACGGCGATGATCGAAGCAGAGTATTTCGACAATATGGGCGTGAACTGTCTCTGGGTATCCTCGCCCATTATGAATACCCAGGGCGCCTTCTGGGGATCCGACGGGCACAAATACACCGGTTATCACTCCTACTGGCCCATAGCGACAGGCTGGACCGGCGACGAGCCGCTGCAGGGGCTGGATGGACCGATCGACCCGCATTTCGGCGACATGGATGATTTCAAGGAAATGGTCGCCGCCGCCCACGCCCACGGGATACGTGTGATAGTCGATTTTGTCGCGAACCACGTTCACACCGACGCCCCGCTTTTCAAGGCACATAGCAACGACAGCGAGGCCTGGTTCAACTGGAATAACGGGAACGTCGGCCAGGGATACGTGTGCGGTTGGGATAGACCGATCGAGTGCTGGTTCGCCGAGTACCTTCCCGATTTCGACTACCGGAACGGCGCGGTCATGGATCGGGTGATGGAGCACGCGATATGGCTGGTTCAGGAAACAAACATCGACGGTTTCAGACTGGATGCGGTCAAGCACATGATCCTGGACTTCTCGTCAACGCTCAGGGCGCGGATCGATGAAGACATCGACACATGGGGCGGTATCCGGTTCTACATGGTCGGCGAGACCTTCACCGGCGAAGGTGACGGTGAAAAGCAGACCATCAGGGATTACGTCAGCCCGGACCTGCTGGACGGGCAGTTCGACTTCCCGATGTTCTGGGCGGCTCTGGCGGCGCTGGTGCGCCACGAGCGCGGGCTTGATTCGCTTCGCGGGTTCATGGACGGCAATGACGGTTACTATGGAAGCGCGGCCGTGATGTCCACGTTCCTGGGCAACCATGACGTGCCTCGGGCGCTTTCGCACGCGGCTGGGCAGATCGGCGACATGTGGGGCAACGGTTCGAAGGAGCAGGGCTGGTCATCCCCGCCAGGGCAGCCCTCCAGTGAGGATCCATACAGACGCCTGCGGATGGCGTGGACATTCCTTTTCACTCAGAAAGGGGCACCCCTCATCTACTACGGAGACGAGTTCGGCATGCCGGGCGCGGGCGATCCCGACAACCGTCGCATGATGCGGTTCGATACGGGGCTGTCCACCTGGGAGAAGGCGACGCTCGCCCATGTGCAGTCGCTCGGCAAGGCCCGCCTGCGGAACGCGGCGATGCGGCGGGGAAACAGGACCACGATTCAGGCCTCGGGCGATTACTGGGCGTATGTGATGAAGGACGGAACGAACGCGGTGCTGGTTGTCCTGAACCGGGGGGATGCCGGTTCGCGGACCCTGCCGACCGGCTCGGCCGGCCTGCCGGACGGCACTTACAAGGACGTGCTGTCTGGGCGGGAAATACAGGTTTCCGGCGGTTCGGCCAACGTTTCAATGAGTCGACTGGAGTCGGCTGTTTTCGAGAGGAAATGATGAATCCTATGACGCATGGAATTATCGGATGTGGTTTGCGGCGGTGGGGTCACGGTCTTATGGCACGTGTGGCGTCGGCGGCTTTGATTCTGGCGGTATCCATTTCCGTCGGCTGCGGTGACGACGGCACTGGCGACGACCCGTGCGATGGCGTGACATGTTCGGGGCAGGGGGAATGCGTCAGCGTGGAGAATATGCCGGTGTGCGACTGCAACTCCGGGTTCCACGCGGTCGGAACGTCCTGCGTCCCGGACGCGTGCCGGCCATCGGACTGCGTTCACGGTTACTGCGTGGATCCGGCGAACCTGCTGGAGTGTCAGTGCGACGACGGTTATGACGGCGACCGTTGCGACAGATGCGCCGACGGATACGTCCTGGACGGCACGGACGGACTGCGCTGCGTGCTGGACGCGTCGTGTGATCAGGATCCGTGCGGCGACCACGGCGACTGTCGCCAGGATGGCGCCGGCGTCTCGTGCGATTGTCACGACGGCTGGGATGGGAGTGTCTGCGACCGGTGCGCCGACGGCTACCACGACGAGGATGGCGCCTGCGTGCTGAACAGCCCCTGCAATCCCGATCCGTGCGTGCACGCCTCCAAATGCGAAGAGATTGGAGGCGCCGCCAAGTGTACCTGTCTGGAAGGTTACGCAGGCGACACATGTGATGAATGTGCCGAAGGTTTCGTGAACGAAGGGCTTGAATGCGTGCCCGGGCCGGGACCGTGTGATGCCAATCCCTGTCCGGATCTGCATCCCGGCGAACACCGCGATCGATGCGAGGTACAGGGTGACGACGCGGTTTGCCTGTGCGATTTCGGATACGACGATGTTGA
>CAZNJW010000132.1:0-5595 GCA_964573455.1 uncultured Anaeromyxobacteraceae bacterium
AGACATACTCACCGATGGCCGGCGCGGACGTCAGGCCGGGAGACTGGATGCCGGCCACGTTGATGAATCCCTTGACCCGGGTCGGGCCGATGATGAAGTCGCCGGTGCTGGAAACCGCGCGCAGGCCGGCGAACGCGGTGATGACGTCCGACTGGTGAACCGACGGACACAGTCCGGTCACATAATCGAAGATCTCTTTCGCGCCCGCAAAGGAAGTGGTCACGTCCTCGCGATCCGGCGTGTCGTGCGCGGTGGGGCCGACCATGATCGTGCCGTCATATGTCGGGATGATCAGGGTACCCTTGGTGATTCCCGTCGGCAGCGGAAAAACCAGACGGCGGACGATGCCATGAAGACGCTTGTCCAGCATGAACTCCTCGCCCTTGCGAGGATTGATCGTGTAATCGTCCAGTCCGACCATCGCCGCGAGGCGATCCGCGTACACGCCTGCCGCGTTCACGACGTATCGGGTGTGAACAACGCCGACAGGAGTATGAACATGCAGGATTCCGTCGTCGGTATCATCGTGATCAATCGACGTCACCGGACAATCGACCCGCAGTTCGACTCCGTTGTTCTCGGCGCATTCCATCAAGGCGAACGCGAACTCGTAGGGATTGATGACGCCGCCGGATGGAGCGTACAGGGCGCCGATCAGGTCGTGCGACAGGTTCGGTTCCTCTTTCTGCAGGCGCTCGGCGTCCCACAGCTCCAGACCGGGAACGCCCTTCTCGTCACCCTGGCGCTTCAGTGCCTCGAGTCGCGGCCAGTCTTCCTTCTCGCGGATCCAATAGATGGCGCCGATTCGCTCGAATCCGAACTTCAATTCGGTCTGGAGCTGGTCGAACATCATGTTGCCACGTACGACCAGACGCCCCTTCAGAGTGCTGGTCGGCGTGTCGTGTCCGGGATGGATGATCCCGGAATTCGTCTTGGTCGTGCCGAACCCGACCTCGGCGTTCTTCTCGAGAAGCACGACACGCAGGTCGAATTTCGAGAGTTCCCTGGCGATGGCGCATCCGATGACGCCGCCCCCGATTATCGCCACATCGTAGAGTTCACCTTCCATCGCACCCCTCATCAGGAAGCCCAGAAATAACTGGTGTTAAAGACACAAATCGCCGGTCAGCGGGCGATGACCGAACTGATCGCCGGCAACGCGGCCTCGACCGACTTGTGAATGCCGCCGGCCACGCCCCTTACGATCCCGTTCCCATCGATCAGAAACAAATACGGGATAACCGCCTCTCCATCCTGGACGGGCACCCACGCGGAAGTGGAGTACCCGGCCAAATCCAGAAGAAGAGTGAACGGCACCGGGTTTCTCTTGAAATACTGCTTCAGCCTGACGTTTCCGCGATCACCGGGCTCGGGGATGGCGATCAGGATGACCCGCACCTTGTCGCTGTTACGGTTGGCGAACTCCGTGAGGACTGGAAGCATCTGTTTGCACGCGCTGCAGTCAACCGAAAAGAAGTCGATCAGAACTGGCGTGCCCTTGAGCTCGCTCAGACGGACCAGGGAATTGTCGAAACCGCGCAGATTGAAGTCAGCCGCCGCGTCGCCTTCCCTGACACAGACCGGATGATTCATCCGATCGTCACACGTACGGGAGTCGGGCGCAGGCGTGACCACGTCGGGAAACAGGAGTATCGCCAACGCCATCAGAATCGCGGCGGGACATCCGATCCATCTGTAAACAGATCGACTCAATTCCTGTCCCCTGTCCCGGCAAGGGCCGCCGAGATCGGTCCGACCATCCTGTCCTTGAACAACCTGTTCAGCGACAGGTCCTGGGCAGCCTGAATCGTGACACCCTCGCCGCCACAATCCGAACTGGATCCCGATGAAATCACGGTCGCGCTGGAAACATCGATCAGTGCCCATTCCATCGACGCACGGAAGTAGAACTCCATGTTGAAACGGCTGTCATGAAAAGCCGACCTGGCGTACACCACCAGCAGGTAACGCGAAAGTCCGGCGGCCTCGGCCAGTGCCGAGCGATCACCCTTCAGGCAGGCAGCGATCTGTTCACCGGTTATCGTGCCCGGCACCGTTTCCTTTCCGGCCGCTGCGACCACGGACGCCAGTTCCGATCCCATGACGGCGGTGGCCCGGTCTGACACCGTGAACGGCACGCCCCGTGCGGACTGGACATCGACCAGCACGCGCACAGCGACCCTTCGATCCATCTGACGGCACTCGCCAGCCACGACGCCGATGCGGGCATTGACCTCGCGTGAAAGCACGTCGGTGTTCAAGTAGACGGGATGGGCCAGCTCGCGCGGCGCCGGAAGCGACTTCAGCGCGGAAGCCACTTCCGCATACGCGGAAGCTGCCTCGCAGAAATGACTGGACGACTGGAAGGCGGATGCCTTTTCGAACAGATCGAGGGCGTAGCCGGCCAGGTCACGCTCGATGCGATCGACCTCTTCCAGCGTACGCGAATACTCGGCACGCGGGTATCCGACCAGAGCCCAGCAATCGTACCCGGACGAAGAATGCGCGCACCAGTACTGCAGGGCCGAAACCTCACGCATGGTCAAAGCTGTGCCGACAACGGTCACCGAAATCTCGACCCGGTTCGTGTCCACGCCGTTTTCGTTGATCTGCACGTCCGCCAGAACCGACTGAATCTGCGACGCGACATACTGCGGAACCTGACCCGACGCCGACATTCTGGCCGCGGACTTCGCCTCGCTCTCGCTGGCGCGCCATCCGCTGCCGCCCACGAAATACAGATACCGGCTGTCGTGGGGCGGCGGCGTGTCGACCCAGCCCGGACGTGATGCGACAGTTGACAGGCCACAACCCGACAACAGCGACGAAACCAGCAGGATCAGCAGCGTTGAGGCAGTAACGTGACTGTTCGTCGGCATCCGGACCGAACCTCTATGCGGTCTGGGCGATTCTAGCCAAAACATCCTGTATGGGCAAGGCTTGTCCCCTTCTCCCGCATGGTGTCGCGAACAGGTCAAACCTTGTCCAGCTGTGGTATAAAAGTGCGCCGGAACGCCTAGTGGTGAACAGCGATGAGGAAGGCCAGACCGATCAGGAACCAGTTGATTTACGTGGCGGCTTTTGTGATCGCCGGCCTGCCGCTGCAGGTCATGGCATCAGGTGATAACGGAAGTGCGGGCGCGGACTCCACGGGCACGGCCGGAACTCCGAACAACAGGAATCCGGTGGTTTTCGAGATGCTGTCGAGCGTCTCCCAGGCGTCCGACAGCGAGCCTTTCCAAGTGGCGGCCAGACTACGTATCGCTGAAGGCTGGCATGTCTATGCCGGGTGGCCGGGAAATACGGGCGAGCCGACGACTGTCCAGTTCACGACCGATTCGGAACGCGCCGTGATTGGGCGCGCGTCCTTCCCACGCCCAGCGACGTGGGACCGCGACGTTTTCGATCTGACGGCCTTCGGCTACGAAGGCGAGCTGCTCGTTGTCGCCACGGTCGAGGCCTCGCCTGCCGCGGTTGGGCAGGATCTGCCTGTCACCGCCAGCGCGCGCTGGCTGGCTTGCCGGGAAAAGTGCGTGGGCGGAACGGCCACGGCGTCGATTTCGATCCCGGTGGCGTCGTCGGCGGTTGCATCGGCAGACAATGCCGTATTTTCAAGTAAACCTGTACCCACGGAGCTTGAGGCTCTGCAGGCATGGCTTGAGTCGATGACCTATGAGGCGGACGGGATCTGGTCGCTTCGATTTCGGGCGACCGGGTTCAAGGGGATCGAGGACTTCATCCCGCAATGGCTGCCCGGTGGAGACTGCATGGTCGATCGCTGGTCGATCGATCCGGCGGGGCCGTCTTCCTGGAATCTGGATGTCAAACTGCGTGGCTCGAACTGCCTGCCGTTCGCGGGTGGATTTCTGAGCGCCACGACCGATGGCGGCGCGGACGCGGACGATTTTGTGATCGGCGCGTGGTCCGATCCAGCGAAGAGTCCCTGGGCCAGGAAGGACGCGGCACAGGCCGCGACTCCGAAGGTGGCCGAGATCGGTGACGCAGAACAGGCGAATCCCGAAACGGCCGGCACGGCCGGACAGCCCCGGACGCCTTCGTTCTCATGGTACTTCCTGCTGTTGGCGTTCGCGGGCGGACTTCTGCTGAATGTGATGCCCTGCGTGATCCCGGTGATCATCCCGAAACTGAACCACCTGGTTAAGACGGCGGTTAAGTACGAGGACAGACGCGAAAGGCACTCGATGCTTCTTAGCAACGGGCTGGCCTACACCGCCGGCATCCTGTCGACCATGATGGCGTTCGCCGGTCTGATCGTGGCGCTCAAGGCGCTGGATCATCAGGTCGGGTGGGGATTCCAGTTCCAGAACCCGACGTTTCTGGCGGTGATGTGCGCGGTTCTGATGCTGATGTCGCTGGGCATGCTGGGCCTGTTCCCTCTGCAGTCGGCCGGCCACACCGACGACCTGAAGGGACTGCGCGCCACACGCAAGCGCGGCGTGGTGATCGAGTCCTTCCTGACCGGTCTTCTGGTCACTTTCCTGGGCACGCCATGCACGGCGCCACTGCTGGGCCCCGCGGCTGGATTCGCATTCCTGGCCGGACCTGCACAGATTTTCGCGTTCTTCGGGGCGCTGGGAATCGGTTTCGCGCTGCCATTCCTGCTGCTGGCGCTGCTGCCGGGCTGGTCCGCGCATCTGTCCAACTTCCGCGTAAGTGAACGTGGCAACAAGTGGTCGCATGGACTGGCGTTTTTCCTGCTGGCGACGATGGTCTGGCTGATCGGCGTCATGGGCGGCACCTACGGACTGAACGCGGTCGTCAACATGCTGTGGTTCCTTCTGGTAATGACGGCCGCGGCATGGATCTACGGGGTCAGGTGCGAGCACTTCGAGGCGGACGCCGCCGCGAAACTCGAACGCGAGGAACAGGCGCTGACGCGTGACGCCGCCGCAGACGCGCAGACCAGACTTCATGCGAGGAACGCGGCGCGCAGGACGTACACGAAGGCAGTGCGCATAAACCGACTGCTGGCGGGTGGCGCGCTCGGCGTCATCGTCATCCTTACCGCCTGCATGCTCTGGAACTTCGAAGATGAAACCGGAGTGCGGCATGAAGCGGTCGCGACAGACTGCCCCGTAAAGTGGAATGAATGGTCGCAGGATGGCGTGGACAAGGCCCGAAGTGCGGGAAACCCGGTGTTTGTGGACGCGACGGCGAGCTGGTGCATGAACTGCAAGACAAACGAGAAGTTGGTGCTGGACCGGCAGGAAACGGCCGAACTATTCGAAAAGTACGGCGTTGTGCCGTTCAAGGCGGACTTCAGCCGACGCGATCCGGCGATCGCCAGATTGATCGAGGCGCACGACCGCGTGGGCGTGCCGGTCTACCTGGTCTACCCGCCATGTAGTGGCGAACCGCTGATCCTGCCCGAGATCCTGACTCCTGGCATGGTCAGCGACGCCATCGAAAAGGTCGGCCCCGCCCTGCCTGGAGGATGCCCCGCAAACTGACAATGCCTCGAAGGCCTTGTGTCCCATCTGCTCGCGTACTTCGTCCACCGACTCTGTCCCTGTCCCCGTAGCGGCGAATTACATTCGCCGTCCGGAAAGGGCGAATTGACATTCGCCCCTACGC
>CAZNJW010000133.1:0-4878 GCA_964573455.1 uncultured Anaeromyxobacteraceae bacterium
ACTGCATGACGATCGCCAGGCGCGACTGCGTCGACCGCTCCGAGTTCGAGGCATGCAGCATGAGGTGCCTTGAGATGAAGGTGGCCGCGCCTTGGGAACAGTGGCAGACCGAGATAGTACCGGCATCCATTCCCAGGTACGCAGGGTTGGTCGGCCTTATCAAACTTGCCGGTCGGGATTCGACCACCAGCGAGATCCTCGGCGAGGTGGATCGCTTTTCGACCATGCGATCGGACGCGGCGAGGATGCTGACCGGCTACGTCGAGTGTCCTGAGGCATTCGACAGGGTAACGACCTGCGATCGGGTTTGTGAACGCTGTGGCTGGTGTGAACAGGCATTCATCCGTGAGAATCCGCATTTCAGGGATCGCATAGCGAAGTGGGATCACAAGTCACCACTGCCCAGAAGCTGATCGACTGAACAATTGTGGTTGTCCTTGAGTCTTTCAAAGTTTCCTACAGAAGCACCCTTGCTAATTAGTTGAAAATCATTATCATTAGCCTGTCTCTCGCCGGACGGGCTGAATGACATTGCTGGAAGTCGAAATCGATGGTCAGGTCAAGGTCAAGGAAGTTGACTGTGGCGGCGGGTTCTCCAGGAATCTGGCGTCCCTGGGCATTCATGCTGGCGACAGGGTTTCGGTGATCAGGAAGGCCCCGTTTCATGGGCCGATTCTTGTCCGTGTCCAGGGATCCGAGGTCGAGATCGCCGTCGGAAGAGGCATGGCCTCAAGGATAACAGTTGAACCCGATTGACCTCATCTTTTCACCCAGAGAAAACAAGCCGATTCCGCGAATCGCCCTGCTTGGACAGCCAAATTGCGGCAAGAGCACGCTGTTCAACAGTCTGGCGGGCTTCAAGGCAGAAACAGGCAATTTTTCCGGAACCAGTGTCGAGTTCACTGAAAGCATGGCCATGGTGGCCGGCAGAAAGGTGAGGCTGTTCGACCTTCCCGGAACCTACTCACTGGTGCCTTCCGACGAAGCCGAGGCGGTCACCAGGCGCTGGCTTGACCAGGGAAACATCGATGCGCTGATCCTGGTGCTTGATGCATCCGTGCTGTCGCGTAGCCTGGAACTGGCGCTGGAACTGGCCGAGACCGGGATTCCGTTTGTCGTTGCCTTGAACATGATGGATGACGCCGCCCGGAAAGGCATCACCATCGACGTGGATGAGCTTTCCAGTCGTCTCGGAGTGCCCGTTGTGCCTACGGTGGCCACCCGCGGCCAGGGCGTGGTACGCGTGGTGACCGAGGCCATCCAGGTTGCGGCGAGGCAAGGCAGGGCGAATCGACCGGTGTATGACCGGGACGTGGACAGTGCCGTCGAACAGGTCGCAGCGCTCCTGACAGGAGCAGTCGATGGGTCGCGCGCACGGTATTTCGCGGTGCGGATTCTGGAGGCGGATCCCGTGGCCGAGGAGATCGTCGCGGGCGCCGACCGATCGGTTCTCGACGCCGCTGTTCAGATCAGGCGAGAACTGGCAGTTGAACACGGCTGGCCCGAGGACGGGGTTTTCGCTTCGCATCGGCATGCGATCGCGGTCGATCTGTTCGAATCGGTGGCAAGGGTCGTGAGGAATCCGGGGCGACCGATCCGCGAAAGAGTCGACAGCGTTTTGATGCATCCTTTGTTCGGCCCGCTGGTCGCGCTCGGAGTGCTGGCCGGATTCTTCGCGGTGTCTTTTTTCGCGGGGAGTGCCCTCTCGGAGCTGGTCATGAAACCTTTTGAGGCCTTTGCCGGCCTCGTGGAGTCGAGACTGCCCGGAGTTGCGGGCGTGCTTGCTCGCGGGACGGTGGACGGCATCGGCGGTGGCCTGGCGATAGTCCTTCCCTATCTGCTTCCGCTGCTCTTCTTCATGGCGCTTCTCGAGGACGTCGGCTACCTGCCGCGCGCGGCATTTCTTATGGACGGGCTGCTGCACAGGGTCGGGCTTCACGGAAGAAGCGCAATACCGCTGATAATGGGTTACGGATGCAATGTCCCGGCGATAGCTGGCGCGCGGGCTCTCGAAAGCAGGCGCGACCGGCTGCTGACCACGCTGCTCGTTCCTTTCGTTCCCTGTTCGGCCAGAACCGTCGTGATTCTGGCCCTGATCGGCGCGATGTTCGGACTCAAGTGGGTTATTGCCGTGTATGTCATGAACATCCTTGTCGCCGCAGTGGTGGGCCGTGTTCTTTCTTCGGTGGTTCCGGGCGAGTCGATTGGCCTTCTGATGGACATTCCACCCTACCGTCTGCCTCCTTTCAAATCGGTTGTCGCCAAGGTGTGGTTCAGGATCAGATCCTTCCTGATCTCGGCATGGCCGGCGCTGGTGGCCGCTTCAATCCTTATGGCCCTGCTTGAGTACTGGGGGATCCAGGACGCCGCGAACCGCGTTCTTTCTCCTTTCACCGTGGGTGTTCTGGGGCTTCCGGCCGCGGTCGGCGTTACTCTCATCTTCGGCATCTTCAGGAAGGAGCTGACTATTCTGATGCTGTTCGCCGCGCTGGGCACGACCGATGTCGCCTCGGTGATGACAACGACTCAGATAGTTACCTTCGTCGTGTTCGTGGTTTTCTATATTCCGTGTGTCGCGACCATCATCGTTCAATTGAAGGAAACCGGGGTGAAGTGGACTGCGGTCTCGGTCGGTCTGAATATTCTCGTGGCCACTGTACTCGCCTTGCTGGCGAGGCTGGCCGGTTCCGCATTCATCGCCTGACAAATGACACGGCGAACCTGTCTCCGAATTCCCTTGTTACCAGTTCGAAACCTTCATCGTTCGAAAGCCCGGAGAGTGCCTTCAGGCCGTGAGTGTCGGTCACCAGGATCTCGCCGGTGTCGGCGAATAACCTGAGAAGGCGTGTCTCGAATGGCCGGTAGGTTCCGCGCAGCATCGGGATGTCCTTCATCGCGTTGCGGTGGCCCGGGTTGTGGCCCCAGAACTCAACCTCCATGTCGCAGTAAAGCGGAATGGATGTGTCGTGAAGGTCGAATGTGCCGGCAATACGCGCCGCGGAACCGTCCATGATCATCGTGTCACACATGGCCCGGGAGTCGTGGCTGTAATCGGGCCTGAGCAGATCCTGCCTGTTCGAGAAAACGAAGGCGCCTGTCAGTATGGCGAAAATCGCGATGATCACGGCCGTTCGAGGCGCGGCTCGTTCCTGGAACTGCCCGAGTAGTGCATCGACACCGACGCCGACCATCAGCGCCGCTCCCGGAATGATGGGAACCAGGTAGTGGGGCAGGGCAGTCGAGGACAGGGCCGGGGGCACGACCGCGAGCCCTACCAGGACGAGCGCGGCAATCGCAGCCTTCCTCTTCCTGACCGCAAGCATCAGCGCGACCGGCGTTGTCAGAAGCAGGATCACCAGTGAAGGCAGGTCTCGCCGTACCAGCCATCCGACGTATGTCTCGCCTGCGTCCATCCCCGCGACGCTCTGCGACAGACGATTGAACAGATGAAATCCGAAATAGGTGTCCAGGAACGCATGTCCGTGCACGATGGTCATGGCCACATGCCACGGCAGGGCCGCGACCAGGAAGCCCGCGCCGCACAGGGCGACGTCGACGAAGAGGGCCCGGGCGTTCGGATGGGCGTCGCGGCCTGCGCCGATCGCCTTCAGAACCAGGGCCGCAGCCATGAACGGCACCGGCGCGGTCAGCTTGAACAGTGATGAGAATCCGAAGAGAAGTCCCGAAACGACCGTCGACCTTCGGGTGGACGAGATCATGAACGTCCTTAATCCCGCGAGTGCGAGCAGTAGTCCAGGCACATCGGTCATCGGTCTTCTGGCGTTGAAGAAAAACAGACTGGAGGCCAGGCAGAACGCGGCCGACGCGTATGAGGCCCAGATCGAGAGTCCGAGATCACGGGAGACGCGATAGATGATCAGCAGCAGCAGCACTCCAGCGATCACTCCGGGAAAACGAGCCTGCTGCTCGATCGGGCCCGGGAAAACGCCTCCAAGCTGAATGGCCGAGAACAGCAGCGGCCCCTTTTCAAACAGCACATCGCCCATCCATGTCACGTCGAGCAGGCGACCGGCCCGTGCGCCTTCGATGGCGGCGCGGGTATAGATGGCGTCATCCCCGGGCACAAGACTGCCGGTGTCCATCCCATGCCACAGCAGGAGTATGGCGGCCAGTACAGCAAGTCGCGTCGATATTCGGAAGATGGTTCCGCCGTGGTCCGTCGGCTGGTTCATGTGTGCCTGCCTCGTACCGGGACGCGCGGCGTCGACCGGGCGTCAGGCCTTCTCGCGGGATGCGTGCCACGTAAGGATCGGGTTGCGGGCCGCCGTGACTTCGTCGGGCCTCCTGACGGAGGTTAAGTGCGGAGCCGCGTGAACCACTTCGGGTGTCGTGGCCGCCTCGTCGAGGATGCGCTCCATCACGGACACAAACTCGTCCAGGTCGGCCATGTTTTCGGTTTCGGTAGGCTCGACCATGAAGGCACCGCTCACGATCAGCGGGAAGTATACGGTCGGCGGATGAATGCCGTTATCCATCAGTCGCTTGGCCATGTCCATCGTCGAGACCTTGCCCGCCGACTTGATCTGGTTGCGATCCGAGAACACCGCTTCGTGCATGCACGTTCCCGCGAATGGCAGGTGCATCTTGTCCTGCAGCTTGACGCGGACGTAGTTCGCGTTAAGAACCGCCATCTCGGACGAACGGGCCAGACCGTCTGCGCCAAGGGCGCGTATGTATGTCAACGCACGGACCAGGACGCTGAACTGACCCTGGAAAGAACGCACGCGGCCGATCGAAAGCGGGAAATCGCTGGAAAGCGAGAACGTGCCGTCGGGCGCGCGAACAACCCTGGGAACCGGAAGGTAGTCGACCAGACCGTCGACCACGCCGACCGGACCGCTGCCCGGGCCGCCACCG
>CAZNJW010000133.1:4888-5544 GCA_964573455.1 uncultured Anaeromyxobacteraceae bacterium
TGAAGATTCAACTGCATCACGTCGATGCCGAGACAGGCCGGCCTGTATTTGCCCATTATCGCGTTCAGGTTAGCGCCGTCGCCGTAAACCAGTCCGCCTTTTTCATGGACGATCGCGGCAACCTTGTGGATATCGCGTTCGAACAGGCCGAGCGTGTTGGGGTTGGTGATCATGATCGCGGCGACTTCCGAATCCATCACGGCAGCGACCGCCTCGGGATCGAGAATGCCCGACTCGCTGCTCGGGACCTTGACCACCGAGTAGCCGTTCAGGGC
The DNA here is from genome assembly GCA_964573455.1 of uncultured Anaeromyxobacteraceae bacterium. Classification (GTDB taxonomy): domain Bacteria; phylum Myxococcota_A; class UBA9042; order DTJE01; family DTJE01; genus JAGOFO01. The sequence goes on from CAZNJW010000133.1 coordinate 5,164, forward strand.
GCTCGACGCCGGATTGGTTCCGTGAGCGGTGTCCGGGATCAGAACCTTCGAGCGCGGATTTCCGCGGGCTGTAAGCGCGGCGCGGATCACCTTCATCCCGGTCAGCTCCCCGTGGGCGCCTGCAGCGGGCAGAAGCGAAACCCCGGACATGCCGAGTATCTCGATGAGCGACTGCTCCAGTTCCCACATCACCGCGAGGGCGCCGGGCACCATCGAGTCAGGGGCCATCGGGTGCACGCCGGTGAAGCCGTCCAGCGCCGCCGCGTCCTCGCAGACGCGTGGGTTGTGCTTCATCGTGCAGGAACCGAGCGGGTAGAATCCGGTGTCGACACCGTAGTTCAGCCGCGAGAGCCTGGTGAAATGGCGGACGACTTCGTACTC
>CAZNJW010000134.1:0-5419 GCA_964573455.1 uncultured Anaeromyxobacteraceae bacterium
TCGGCCACTCCGAAGCATGGCGGTATTTCAATACTTTTTCCCGACGAGTCACGAATCATGCCGCTCCATATTCCGAACATCTGGTAGTAGTCGATCCCGGCAAAAAGCAGATTAGCCTTCTGAACGAAACGCCCTTCCGGCCGGAACTCAAGCTCGACCCGCCCCTCGGTGTCGCGTACGCTCCACGGGTTGAAAGGCTTCACCGGATTCATTTCCCAGCGAACCGCGCCCAGCAGGAGCAATTCACTTCCAAGCCATACGCAGTTCTCGTTGTTCCGTTCCTGATCGGCGAACACGTGATCCGCCAGATTCACGCCGACAAACCCGCCGTCATCCATCCGGGCCCCGAACGATCCCCACAACCATCTGGTGTGGTACGGATAGATGGCCTTGTGTTCGTCCATGTTGCCAACATCGCGCTCGGGTATGAACCTTGCGATCTGACCGCCCACGTTCAGAAGACCTTCGACGCTCATCAACCCCTTGTGCGTGTAAGCGTGGTGGGTCCTGTCGACGGGAAGGCTGACGACCAGCGGCTGCATGCTTTCGAAATCCTCGCGCAGGACCAGATCGGCCTTGATCGCGGGATGACGCCGCGTGGCCGCCGCGTCGATGTGAATATCGTGCCTCCTCTGATCCAGGCTGTGATCAAACCGCAGGACGAAGCCTCGCCTTTTCGCCAGCGCCTGGCCGGAATACTGGTTGGCGGCCACTTTCACCGCCCTGAACGGCCCGGTCCAGCCGGCCTGAAAAAACTCTTTGGTGTGACGATTGAAGACGTAGACCACGCCTGACCCCAGATACTTGGCATCCTGAATCATCACGGACAGATACCAGTCCGGGTGGACAAAGCCCATCCCGCACCATTCCTTGAAACGCATCCGCCAGAACGCGGGCGTCTTTTGATAAACATCGGCATCCAGCAGATTAACGTCCCGCAGCGGCTGCCTGAACGCGCCGTTCATAATTCGCCCTTCGTCGACAAGTCTTTCGGGCGTGGTCTCGATTATTCGTGCCATGATGCCTCGGAATTAATACAGATAAAGATCATAGCGTGTCACCCGCCCCGTGGCCAATCCGAGGGACTGAAAGCCCCGACCTGAAGCACCTCCCACCCCAGCGTCGTCGTCGGGACAGTTCACCTCCCGCTGCCGAACCCTTCCTTCCGCGAGCAATTCGGCTAGAATGGCGGCTGACACACCGGGCTTGTCGCGTGGGTAAGTGCCCGGCAGGAAAAGGGGGATTTCATGGGCGGGACGGTTAAATGCTCCCTGTGTCCCAGACGCTGCCTGCTCCAGGAAGGCGCCCGTGGCAACTGCCGGGTCAGGATCAACCGGGACGGCAGGCTGGTATCGCTGGTTTACGGCAAGGCGGTCGCAGTACACATCGACCCGGTGGAAAAGAAGCCGCTGCACCACTTCCTGCCTGCCACCAATACCTTTTCGCTGGCTACCGCTGGATGCAATCTGCACTGCACCAACTGCCAGAACTGGCAGATCAGCCAGACCGATCCCGAGGATGCCAGCGCCGAGGACATGCCGCCGGACCTGGTGATCGCCACTGCCAGGAAGTACTCGTGTAAGTCGATCTCCTGCACCTATACGGAACCGATCATTTTTTATGAATACGCGGTCGATATCGGAAAGAAGGCCCACGCTGCGGGCCTGAAGACCATCTGGGTGACAGCCGGGTACATCGAGCAGACGCCTCTGAAGGATGCCTGCCCGTTCATCGACGCGGCCAACGTGGATCTGAAAGCGTTTTCCGAAGACTTCTACAAGCGGGTCTGTGGCGGCGCCACTTTGAAGCCGGTATTGGAAACGCTGGAAACGATGACAAAAAGCGGCGTGCTGGTCGAGGTCACAAATCTGGTGATTCCCGGCGAGAACGACGACATGGGCATGATCGCCGACATGTGTGCCTGGATCGTCTCAAAACTGGGTCCAACCACGCCGCTGCACTTCTCACGCTTCCACCCGACCTACCGGATGACACAGCGCCCGCCGACACCGCCGGCCACGCTTCATAAGGCTGCCGACATCGCCGTCAAGGCCGGCCTGAAGCACGTCTACCTGGGCAACGTCGATGGTGGCGATTTCGAACATACGTGGTGTCCCGCCTGTCGAAAGAAACTGATCGAACGCCGAGGATTCGAGGTCATTTCAAACCACGTCGGCGCTGACGGAAAGTGTGATTTCTGCGGTCAGGCGATCCGTGGGATCTGGAGGTAGCCCGTGAAACAAACCGAAGATACAGGACTTCCGAAGGACGGCCAGGTAAGAACCGACCGGCGCGGATTCCTGATGGCGGCTGGCGCTGGTCTGTGTCTGGTGGGCCTGAAGATACTGTCCGCGCCATTGCGCATCGCGAGTGGTCCAGTTTCGGCCGGCGGATCGGGCAGAACCCGGAATACATCCGACATGACAGCCAGATACTGGACCGGCGGCGACCGGTTGGCGGGGTGAACGCATGTTCAGCAGACAAAACCAGTTCATGGCGGTGGTAATCATGATTCTGATGTCGATCATCAATGGATGCGGATCGGGAACGACCGCCGACGCGGGCACGACCCAGGGCGGTGCACAGGCAAAGGGTCAGGCTGAAGGTCAGCCCGGGTCGGCCGCGGTCAAGGCGGGACCGGCCATCGAACCTGGTGTCGCCGGCAGCTTCTATCCGGCAGGCGCTACGAAACTGCGTTCCGACGTCACGGCATACATCGACGCAGCCGGAAGCGCCCAGGAACAGAATGCCTGGGCGTTCATCGCGCCGCACGCCGGCTACGTTTACTCCGGGCCAATCGCGGGCTTCGCATATCGACAGATCCAGCGAATGTCACCGAGTCGGGTCGTCGTGATCGCCTTTTCACACAGACCGTGGGATTCAAACGGACGATTGCGCAACAACGGCATCGCCACCACGACAGCGGCCTCTTTCAATACACCGCTCGGTTCGCTGGCTGTCGACGTTGACGAAGCTGCCGCACTGATCGCCGAATCGAAGGTCATCACGGACGACAGGGCGCTGTTTGCCGGCGAACACTCCCTTGAGGTACAGCTTCCGTTTATCCAGGTGGCGGCGCCTCGGTCCAGAATCGTGCCGCTGATGTTCGGGAACCAGGACGACGCGGCCGTGACGAACGAACTGGCGGGGATTCTGGCTCGCAGGTACGCCGCGGATCCTGATACGGTCGTCGTGGTCTCAACCGACATGTCGCACTACCTTACCTACGCCGACGCGGTCGAAATCGACCGTCTGATGCTGAAACGCGTGCTCGATCTGGACGTCACCGGCGTCGGACCATGCGCCGAGGCCCGGCACGGCGGTTTCTGCGGCTGGGGCCTTGTCGCGGCACTGATTTCGGCGCAGAAAGCGCTGAATTGGCCCAGGCCTGTGGTGCTGGATTACCGTAACTCCGGGGACACGGCCGGGGACAGACGCAAGGTAGTCGGTTATGGCGCGGTGGCGTTCCCGCGTCAGACCGCGGCAGCGGTCGACAAGGGCACGGCGCTTGACAGGAATCCGGCTGGAACGGGGGAAACGATGATTCAGACGAAACAGGCCAGACCGCACGATAACGAACTCACGGTGGCGCAGAAGAAAGAACTGCTTGGTATCGCCAGGGCCACGGTCGAAGGACTGATCGCAGACGGCAGGGTTCCGGACTTCAAGGTGACGGATCCTGTCCTGCTTCAGCCCGGAGCGGCGTTCGTAACCCTGAAGATTGACGGAGATCTGCGCGGCTGCATCGGGCACACCGAGGCCCGCATGCCACTGTGGCAGTGCGTTCGCGAGATGGCTGTCGCCGCTTCCACGCAGGACCCAAGGTTCAACCGGGTGCGCAAGGACGAGCTTCCCCGCCTTGAATACGAGATCAGCGTACTTTTCCCGCCTGTTCGCGTGCGTGACACGAACGAAATAGTCATTGGTCGCGACGGTCTGACCATCGCGCTGCACGGCAGACGCGGTCTGCTGCTGCCGCAGGTACCGGTTGAATGGGGCTGGAATCTTCAGGACTTCCTGAACCACACCGCTCGCAAGGCCGGTCTGCCACCGGACGCATGGAAGGATCCCGCGGCCGTTCTTCACCGCTTCGAAGGCATCATCTTCAACGAGGATGACGTGACCGGAAAGGAATGACGTGAAAACGACGGTTGCCCGGATGGGGCGGGCCATCGGCATTGCAGCCATCGGCGGCCAGGCGGCCCTGGCGCAGCTGGTCGTATTCCGGGCTGGGCTCGAGAGGTTCGGCGGCAATGAGTTCTTTGTCGGCATCGCCCTTTCCATATGGTTGATCACCGGGGCAATCGCCGCGGCTATCGCCGGCAGGTTCGCCGATCGTCAAGGCCGTCCCGAGAAGCTTGTCGTACTGGGCGCATTGATGACCTCAGCAGGGGTTGTCCTTTCCCTGTTCATCCTTCGTCTGGCAGCCACGGTCCTTTCACCGGCCGGCACCGCCATGCATCCCCTTGCGGCAGCTGGCTGGATGACTCTGGCAGCCGCACTCCCCGCCGCCGCTTCCGGAGCTCTGTTCGCGTGGCTGGTGCCAGCCATTGGTGCAAAGTTCGGCCACTCTCTCGCGCTTGCATCGGTGCTGGAGTCATGCGGCTCGGCCATCGCGGGATTTCTGTTAGGGTCGATTCTGATCGACTGGCTCGGTACCAGCGGAATCGCCGCAATCGCAATCGTCCTGGGCGCCGGGGCGTTGACTGTGGTGCATTCACGGCGCCCCCGAACCATTGCGATCACACTGGTCGGCACCCTGCTTCTGGTGGTGCTCTCGATAATCCCCTCCCGCCTTCCCATGTCGACCTGCGGTCGCACGAACTCGATCATCGAGAACAGATTCGGCAGGTTCGGGGCTGTGGAACTGGACGCGCAGAAAACCATCACGGACGGAACACAGACACTTGTGGACTGCGATGATCACCGGGACCCAGAGATGATTGCGACAGTGGTGCACAGCCTCGCACCCGACTCGGTCAACGTGCTGTTCATCGCGGGAAACGCGCACGACCTCGCCGTACTGTCTGCCATCCCATCCAGACAGGTCGCTCTCGTTCAACCCGACATGGAATTGCACAGGTTCACGACGGATATCTGTGAAATCGACACTGAAGGCCTGCGCGTAATCCCTGCGGACCCTCTCTCCTATCTGCACCAGATCGCCAGTTCTGACGAGCCGGCCTGGGATGCCATCGTCGTCAACATCGGCAGACCCGAGACGCTGAACCGAGCCAGACTGCTTGGCAGCGACACATTCGAACTGATGCACAGGGTTGTCGGCCCGAACGGCACGGTCTTCGTGGCACTGGACGGCGCGGATGTCCATCCCTCGGCCCCGAAAGTCAGGATGCTGGCGGCCATATTGAAATCGGCGGAACAGTCGTTCAGACAATGCTCTGTTCTGCCGATCGATCGC
>CAZNJW010000135.1:0-5349 GCA_964573455.1 uncultured Anaeromyxobacteraceae bacterium
GGTCGGCACAGGCCCTTCACAGTCGATGTTATACATCCTGGCAACGAATTCGTGGTCGCCGGCGCGAGGCTCCTGATGAAGCTTCGGACCAATCCAGTCGTAATAGGCGGCTTTCTGTGAAAGCGTCATTTCAGTGCCGGCATATCCTGCGCATTTCGGCCACGGCCCGGCTGGAGGAACCCACGGCACCGTGAAATCGAACTCCTCCACCGCGTCGCCAGTCAAATCCTGGGGGACATCGACAAGGGCATCCTCAACCGAATCCAGCACATCCTCAGGCGGAACAAAGACATCCTCTACCGAATCAAAGACATCCTCTACCGAATCAAGGACGTCCAACGTGTCCACCGCAACGTCCTCGTGGGTCTCACCACCGGAGCACGCTGCCATTAGAAAGAGCGCAACCGAGAGAGCTTTCAGGAACCGGCGTGTCATCGATACCCCCGAATTGTTGAAGAACAGGCTCATAAGATTATTGGCAGAGACCCGGGACGTCAACGCCGCCTGGACGAAATCACGGCTTTCGCGACATGACCCCCTGATCCGGGCTGGGCGAGGGCTCCTTGACAAAGCCCCCCGCTGGCGGTGACAATCTGCCCCGGACAAAGGCGTGGTGCCTCCAGGGGCCGCTAGCAGCCTTTTCCAACTAACCTACCGGAATTTTTATAGAAAGCAGGGTTCACCAAATGCTTGAAAGATTCTCCAGGGCCTTTGAACGATTTTTCTCCCGGGTTGCCGCGGCCTCGGCAAGGAAGCCTTTCCTGTTCCTTGGCGCCGCCGTGATCCTGTGCGCGCTGGCTTTATGGGCGCTCAACTCCATGAGTTTCTCGACTTCCAGGACCGCGTTGCTGTCCAAGGACAGTCCCGAGGTCATGCGCTTCGAGCACTACATGGAGAACTTCGGCGCCGCGTCCGACCTGATCGTGGCGATCGAGGGCGTTCCTCGCAAGGACCTTGAGGAGTACGCACTCGAGCTCGAAAGACGACTCGAGGCGAAGGACGAAGAAGGCAGGCCGCTGTACCCGGAGATCGCGGACGCGGATGCCAGGATGGATCTCGAGTTCTTCGTGTCGCACGGCTTCACCATGCTGCCACGCGAGCAGTTCGACCAGGCCGCGTCTTTCATGAACGGCCTGCTGAACCTGAACGGCAAGCTGCCTCAGGATATCGACGGCGCTCTGAAGCTTGGCGAAGACTACTTCGCGAATCCGCCATCGATCCCGACATCCGGCATCGACATGAGCGCCGCGAAAAATGCACTCAACGGAATGCAGTTCTTCCTGGACGAATGGCTGCGCTGGCTGAATGCCGATCAGACGCCGGACGGGATCGACTGGGGCGCCCTGCTGGCCGATCAGCCCGAGGCGAAAAAGATGGTCACGGGCGGCGGATTCTACGATTCGCACGACGGCAGCATGCTGTTTGTGTTCGTCCGGAAGGCCTCCGGTTCGGAAGAATTCACGTTCATAAAGCCGTTCTATGAAAACATCCGCAAGGTCAACGACGGACTGAAGGCCGAGTGGGCGGCCGCTGGACGGGCGATCCCGACGACCGGACTCGCTGGCATGCCTTCGACCCTTTACGAGGAGTACTCGTATATACAGCAAGGCGTCAAATGGACCATCGTGGGCGCCGCGATCCTTATCTGCCTGATCATTATCTTCGTCATGAAGTCGTTCCGGCGCGGAATCATCGTGTTCGCTGCGATGGGCATCGGGTCGATCTGGAGCTTCGGCTTGATCTGGGCCGGCGTCGGACACATGACGATGGTGACGACCGCCTTCACGGCCGTGCTTTTCGGACTTGGCGTCGACTATGGAGTCTTCATCTCGTCCCGCATCATCGAGGAGATGAAACGCGGTGCCCCGTTGATGGACGCGATCAGCATCGGTACAGGCGCTTCAGCCAAGCCGGTAATCACTTCCGGCCTGGCTTCGATGCTTGTCTTCGCCTCGCTGGCCACCGTGAAGTTCACCGGTTTCTCGGAACTGGGAAAGGTCGCGATGTTCGGTGTGTTCACCGTTCAGTTAGCGACCTTCACGATGCTTCCCGCATTGTTCGCCCTGCTCAAACCGCGTCCTGCCGAAGCGCTCGGCCAGAACACAGCCGAGGTGAAACCGGAATCGAAGGGCTCCAGATTCCCGAGACCGGTCGCGACCGCGCTGATCCTGGTGGCGGTTGCGGTCGCGGGCCTGGGCGCCTTCAAAGGCGTCAACCTGCCGTTCGACTATGACGTCCTGAACATGCTTCCCAAGGACTCAGAAACGGCGATCTACTCGAAGCGCATGGTCACCGAAAGCGACTACCAGTCCGAGGTCGTGATCATGGTCGCCAGGGACTTCGACGAGGCAAGAATCATCGAAGGCCGGCTGAACGAGCACGTCAAGCGCTGGAAGGACAAGGAGAACGAGGGAAACGCCTCCATCGCCCGCGCCGACGAACTGACGGCCCAGGCCGGACAGTTTGATGAAGATGCCAAGGCGGAAGGCCTGACCGAAATCGCCAGGGCAGAACTGACAAGAAAGGCTGCCGCCAGTCGCGAGGAGGCTACGGCGTTGCGCGTGTCCGGCGAAAAGACGCTCGCCGAGGCGGACGGTCTGAAGCGGATTGTGAAATTCCAGTCTCCGATGCAGTTCTTCCCGAACGACGCCGAAGATCGTGTCGTTCCGGCCCAGGCGGTCGGCCGCAATCTGATAGGGGCGGTCGGCTCCGACGAATCGGACGATTCCGACGTAGCCCGGTTCATCAACGATTCCGAGCACTTCAAACTACCTGAAAACGGAGCTCCCCTGCGAATCGCTGGTATTCTCGAAAACGCGGCTCAGATGATCGACGACTACAACGAGGCGGCATTCAGCGCCGGACACGGCGAACTCTCCGCGTCGCTCGACAAGATTGCCACCACGCTCGGCAAGATCATCGAGACCCTCAAGACCAACCCCGACAAGGCGGGCCCCGCGAACCAGGCGTTCCTTTCAAGCATGGCCGACGACGCCAGGTACATGATCCGCAACCTCGGTAAATGGAACAACGCGAAGGTGATGAAGCCGGCCGATCTGCCCTCGAGCCTCCAGTCCAGGTTCTTCGGCAAGGACGGCTCAATTGCCATCTATGTCTACCCGGCCAAGTCGGTCTATGACATCGACTTCCTCAAGGGCATGATGGCCGAGGTCTACGAGATCAACCCGTCCGCGACCGGTTTCCCGACCACCCACAACGTCCAGGCCGAGCTTGCCCGTTCCAGCTTCTTCCAGGGCACCGGCATCGCCCTGGTCGTTTCGATGCTGTTCCTTTTCCTGATGCTCCGCAGCGTTCCGCGCTTCCTGGTGGCGGCACTGCCCCTGCTGGTCGGCGAAGGCCTGATGCTTGGAATTCTCTGGATTCTCAGTGAGTTCGCCGGCTACCGGTACAACTACGCCAACATCATCGCACTGCCTCTTCTGATGGCTCTCGCCCTCGACTACGGCATCTGGTTCGCGCATCGGTATGACGAGATGACGCAATTGAGCCCGTGGCAGATCGTCAGGGTCGCCGGCATTCCAATCCTGGTGGCGGCGTTGACCACGATGGCGGGAATCGGAGCTCTCTCCGTTGCAAAATACCGTGGCATCTCTACACTTGGACTGGCAGTAATCATTGGACTGGTCTGCTGCCTGGGCTGCGCCCTCATTCTCTCGCCGGCGGTTGCCCAGCTGTTTGGACGGAGGAAGACCGTATGAAGACTCTGAAACTCGCTGCCCTGTTCACCGTTGCGGTACTGATGGTCGGGGCCTCGGCCGACGCAAAGACGCTTGTCCTGTGCTACCCGGGTGGAACGGTCAAGGAACGCGACGCGAAGCCGGCGACCGAACAGATGCTCCGCGTGATGGAAAAGATGGCCGGCTGGCCGACCGGCGACTTCAAGGCCGAGTTCACTTCCGACATGTCGAAATGTGATCAGTTGATGGCCTCGAATCCGGAATTCGCGATCGTCTCGCTCGGCTACATGCTGAGTCACGAGGATTCGCTGATGGCCGTGGTTCAGCCGAAGATGGCAGGCAAGACGACCGAGACTTTCAGGGTTCTGGTCAGGAAAGGCGCTTTCGCGTCAATGGATGCCCTGAAAGGTAAGAAGCTTACCGGGACTCCGCTGGCCGAGCCTGCCTTCATTGAAAAGATCGTGTTCGCCGGCAAGTACCCGCTCGCTACATTCGAGGTCGTTCCATGCAAGGGCGCCTTGAAGTCCCTGCGCGAACTGTCCGATGGCAAGGTCGATTCGGTGGTCGTGACCGACCAGCAGTGGTCCAGCCTGAAGTCCAGCCCCATGGCCCGGGACTTCGACGTGGTGTTCACCTCGAAACCCCAGCCGATCATGCCGCTGGTAGCGAGCCGCTCGGGCACGACCATCGAAGAACGTAAGACCTTCACGTCGACGATGCAGAAGTTCTGCTCGAACCGCGAAGGCAAGCAGTTCTGCGAGCTCTTCGGCATCGACAGCTTCACGAAGGCCAACGACAAGGACTACAACGAGGCCAGGACACTGTGGAAGTAAAGCCAGCGCAGGTTACTCTCCTGCTGGTCGCCATGCTGACGGCGCTCATGACGGCGGGATGTGGACCAGCCTTCAACACCAGGCTTACGGCCCTGAATCTGCCTGAGACGTGTCCGACAGCCATCGAGGACGCGCTGGCACCGGTCAACACCGACCCGATCAGGGCCAGCGAGGCGCAGCTTTCCTGTGCGCTTCAGGCCGTCAGGCACATGCAGCCGACACGCGCGCCGGAATCGCTTGAAGCGTCCAAGATCTGCGCAATCCTGGCCGAGGCGTGTCCCGACACCGAGGAAGGCGTCAAGCGGCGTCACGCGCTCGCCTGGGAAGGTGTCAAATGGGCGGAACACGCGATGGCCACCGGCGCATACATCGATCCGGCCTCGTCATACTACTACGCCACGAACCTCGGCCTGGCCGTGAACGACAACATCGCGGCCGCGGTCAAGAATCTGGGCAAGCTGCATCGCCATATCGAGCGGGCGCTTTCGATGGACCCCGACGTGGACGAGGGCGGTCCCCTGCGGACTCTGGGTTACCTTCTCGTCAGGGCGCCGGCGTGGCCGATCGGTATCGGGGACGAGGAACGCGGACTGACTCTGGTCGAGCAGGCAGTCACCATCTACCCCAATTACCCGCCAAACCAGTTCATCATGGCGAGGGCGGTCTGGGAATCGACCGAGGACCAAGAGCTCGCGCTGTTCCATATCAGGGAGGGCATCGATCTGCTCAAGACGAAGAATTTCGGAGTTCGCCACGAGTCGTGGAAGCGCGCGCTTCGCAAGTTGATCGACGACGTGGTCGAGGACGAAGCCCTGCAC
>CAZNJW010000136.1:0-5193 GCA_964573455.1 uncultured Anaeromyxobacteraceae bacterium
GAGCGCCTTGAACACCAGCTCGCCACCATTCGGATTGCGCGAGAGCCAGTTTATGGCGTTCTGGTCGAAGTCGTCGACGGACAGGTGTACCGTGCGTATTCCCGCATTGAGCAGACTCTGGACGACCCGGCGATAGGACAGCATCAGACCGTTGGTCGTCAACGTGATTTCGTTGATCCTGGATGAAGTCAGCAGCTGTATCGTGTGCAGCAGGTCGCGCCGAATGGTCGGTTCGCCGCCAACCAGGGCGCACTTATGGAAACCCCAGCGCGACGCCTTGATTATCGTGTCTGCGACGGACTCCGGGGTCGCGTAGTACTGCTGACTGTGGTCCAGACAACAATAACGGCATGACATGTTGCAGACGTTGCCAAGGTCCAGGTGGAACACATCAGCGCTGCGCCGGCTGAACTCAAGCATGAAATCGACAGTGGAGTCGCAGGCGGCCATCTCGCGCAGCCTGGTCACGTCGATGTTCGGATAGAGTGTCTTCTGATGGTACATACAATTCCCATGCTTGCCGCATTATAGCCGCAAGTTGCCGCGGGCACGCAATGGTTGACTGGAAGCGTCGGAAATTGATGCTTAGATGCCGAGAGATGATATGAACTCCGGGTGCGGATTCGCGATGATTTCGAAACCCAGAATTCGATCCGGTCCGGCTCGGTCAACCGCGGCCTGAACGGACGCCTCTACGTCGAAAAGATCACCGCAGAAAGCGTAGAAGCTCTTGCCCCCGATCCCCGACGAGAGGTGGATAACGTTCAGACTGACCTCAGCCGCCTTCAGTGCCGCGTCCGCCGAGGCGATGCCGGAGCATGCAGTCGAACACTCGATGATCCCCATCGCGGCCGCACCCGGGTCAGCCATCGGCCCGAAGACCCGCGTTTCCAGTTGCGGGTGGGCGAACGGCAGGAAGAACCGGTCTATCAGTTTGTCAGCCGCGATCCGTTCTGCTTCGAGAAGCGACTCCTCGACCTCGGCAACGGAACCGTCCATCAGGATCAGAAACTTGCCCGGAGTGACTGTAGCCGCCAGACAGATTCTGGACTTTGCCTTTTTGACCAGGGCATCAAGGCATACGAAACCGCGCGCCAGCCCGTGGACCTCAAGACCGGCGAATGCCTCGGGAATCTCTTCGAGATTCGGAGCCGGCCTGAAGCTTGGTGGTGAAAGACTCAATTATTGTCCCCCGCGGACCATCCTGTCAGACGATCCGGAAATAGTCCTTCAGGACGCACCTGCGTTCCCGCGTGAAGTTGATTGCCGTTGTCATACCTTCGCCGGTCGGGCTGGCGATCGTCCAGGATGTGTATCCCTCGCCCGTGAATCCCGTTCCGGCCAGCGACGGCCCGTTCTTTACGAATATCGAGCAGTCGGCTGCCCTGGCGTACCTGTGCAGATGGTCGACGTTCAGCGAGTGCATGACCGCGGTATGCCGGAAACCGTGTTCGACACGAACCGCCGCCTTAATGCCCTCGTCCACGTTTCTGACCCGGAACATCGGGATGATGGGCATCAACTGCTCCGCCTGCACCAGCGGATGCTCCTCGTCGACCTCGCAGAATGCGATCCTGACGTCCTCTGGAAGATCGATGCCGACATGCCGCAGGATGTAAGCCGGAGATTTGCCAACGAACTTCTTATTCGGATGCTCGCCGTTTATCACGAGATCCGTGACTTTCTTCACCATGTTGTCGTGGATATAGTAGGCGCCGGCCCTGACCAGTTCCTGCTTCAGCCGGTCGGCGATCGCCTCGACCGCCACGATCTCTTTTTCCACGATGCAGATGATGTTGTTGTCCATCCCCGCGCCCTTGATGATGTCGCGTGCCGCGTTCGGCAGGATCGCGGTTTCATCGACCAGCGCCGGAGGATTGCCCGGGCCCGCTCCGATCACCTTCTTGCCGGTGCTCATCGCCGCCTTGACGACCCCTGGTCCGCCTGTGACCACCACGAGCCGGATGGCGGAGTGACGCATCAGTTTGTCGGCCGTCTCGATGGTCGGTTCCGGGATGGCGCAGATCAGGTTGTCCGGCCCGCCGGCCGCCATGACCGCGCGATTCAGCATCTTGACCGTGTTGACTGTAGTCTTTCTGGCGTTCGGGTGCGGGTTGATGACGACCGCGTTGCCGCCGGCAATCATGCCGATCGAGTTATTGATGATCGTCTCGGTTGGATTCGTGGACGGTGTGATCGAGCAGATGACGCCATACGGCGCACGTTCGGTAAGCGTCAGGCCGTAGTCGCCCGTTGCCGCCCTTGGCACCAGGATTTCGATGCCGGGGGTGCTGAGGGCCGCCAGCCTGTTCTTCGCAATCTTGTCCTCGATCCGACCCATGCCGGTCTCTTCGACCGCCATCCTGGCCAATTCCGGAGCGTTGGCCACGGCCACGTCCCTGATCGCCTGGATTGCCCTTGCCCTGACTTCAAGGGTCATGCGCATGAGCTGCTCGTGCGCCGCCATCGCCGCCGACACGCATCCATCGATGTCGTTGTGGATGCCGAGGGTTCCAGGAGTGTTCACGTTGGTCACGACCGTGGGGGCACCGGCAAGTGGAGCCCTGCCCGCCGCGCCTTCCTCGCGCAACCTGGACATGACCTGTTCGACTATCGCGGAGATCTTCTGTTCATCGACTGCCATCGGATCCTCCGGCCGCTATTTCACGTAGCGGGATTGGCCGTCGACCGTAAGTTCATCGACGATGGCCATTATCGTGGCGTCCACCGGCCGGTTTCTGGTAGCCTCGGTCTGTCTGGCCGAGGAGCCGCTCGCGTACAGCACAACCTCGCCGATCCCGGCGTTCAGCGCGTCCGCGGCAACAACCATCCTGCCGGTCTCCTTCATGTTCTGGTCAAGTTCGTTCACGACCAGAAAACGCAAGCCGACAAGGTCATCATTCTTTCTGGTGGAAACGACAGTTCCCACCACCAGTCCCATCATCATGGCGACCTCCAGGTCCCAACCGCCCGGGAAAGGGCGTGCGATACCTTACGCGGTCGACACCGGGACACACGAACGTTCACACGGATGCGAAACGAACCGGCCCCGGCGATGTCGCCTGCGGGGGAACTACTTCGCCTTCGCGCCCTGGCGTCCCAGCGGAAGCACTTCGTCGATGTTCGCGTGCGGCCTGGGGATGACGTGAACGGAGATTACCTCGGCGCCCATGGCCGTGGCCTGGCGTGCGCCTGCCTCGGTGGCCGCCTTGACCGCCGCGACGTCTCCGCGGACGATCGCGGTATTGTAGCCGCCGCCGATCTTCTCGTAGCCGACCAGCTCGACCTTGGCCGCCTTGACCATGGCATCGGCCGCTTCAACCAGCCCGACGAATCCCTTCGTTTCGATCATTCCAAGAGCATCAGCCATCGTAAACCTCCAGAACTTTGTGAAAGCCGTCCGGGGACGGCCCAGCCCATGCCGGACGTCACCGTCCGGTCATTGATTTCAAGACCTTTATTGCCGCATCGGAGGCGGAATCTATCTCGGACTCCGTTCCCGAAAGCCACAGCCTTCCATATGCCCCGTGGGGCTGAACCTCGACCAGAGAGATGTCGGCGGCCTTCAACGCCTCGTTGGCGGCGATCGCCACGTAGCCGGCCGGTTCAGTTTCAAGGATGAAGAGACTCTGCCCCGGCAGTATCATCATTCCCCATGAATTACGGTTGATGATTTGCGCCTGATAAGGTTCAACCGACCTGATCACCTGGTTGGAATGGATCACCGGTTTCATACGGTCGTCGACGCGCATGCCGAGAAAGTCCAGTATGGCCGCGCCCGCACGTTCGACTTCACCCTTGTCGTGGTCGTGTATCTCAAGGACGCCGAATGCCCTCTCGACAATCTGGAGCCCCGGAACAACGGTCGTCGTCTTCAAAGCCTTGTCGGTGATCTGGTTGATCACGATGGCAGGCTGCACCTCGACAAACAGGGACGCCTGCTCGGGCAGCGGCAGAAACCCCTGGGACGTCTTGCCCAGAAAAGCCGCCAGCTGCGGCTGCAGGCTGTCGATGAACGAATATGTGCGGAGCGTCACCATCATGGTCCCCCGCCGGCACGGACAATCACATGCCGGAGCCCGCGTAAGGTATCACATGAAACACATTTCAGTCGATAGGCTGATTGCTCGAAAGTTTGGCGTTCAATGGCAGCGGAGCACGGGCGAAATCGCTTGACAGGACGTGGTAAGGCGGGCAATTTCAACAGGTTGTCCACATCGGTTTGACCGGGGGTGGCAAAGAGGCACAACATCGTCCCGCCCGGACCTGCCGGGCGGTACCCTAACAGGAGTAACTCATGGGAAAGACTTCGGATAACCTTAAGGAAGCGTTTTCCGGCGAAAGCCAGGCCCGTAACAAGTACGTCGCCTACGCCCGCAAGGCCGCGATCGATGGTCTCCCGAATGTCGCGAAGCTCTTCCGTGCGGCCGCCGACGCCGAGGAAGTTCACGCGCAGCGCCACTGGAAGGCGCTCGGGATGGTTCGCGACACGCTCCAGAACCTCGAGGACGGCCTTGCCGGCGAGACATACGAGGTCGAGCAGATGTACCCGGGCTTCCTGGCCCAGGCCGAAAAGGAGCAGGAAATCTCCGCTGCTCATGCATTCAAGGGTGCTCTTGAGGCCGAGAAGGTCCACATGACCCTGTATGCCGACGCGATCGCCAAGGTCCGGGAGACCGGAAAGGATATCGGTGAGTTCCGCGTCTACACCTGTGAAGTCTGCGGTTACACCCACGTCGGGGATCCGATCGACAGGTGTCCGGTGTGTGGCGTTGCCTGGTCGAAGTTCCACGAGGTCGAGTGATCGCGGGCAGTTGTCACGACAGCTCGAATTCGACGCTTACCGGCGCATGATCCGACGGTTTCTCGACGCCCCTTTCATTTCTGTCGATTTCGGCCCTTGATGCCCGTCCAGCCAGATCCGGGTTGGCCATGACATAGTCGATCCTCAGTCCATGGTTTCGTGCGAATCCAGCGAGTCTGTAGTCCCACCACGAGTACTCGCGGGCGTCAGGATTGACCCGCCGGAACGTATCGACCAGCCCGCATTCCTGCAGCAATCTGAATTCGTCGCGCATCCTTTCGTTCCAGATGACTGTCCCTTCCCATCTGGAGGGCGAGTGAACATCCTTTTCGCCGGCCGCCATGTTGAAGTCTCCCGCGACAACCATGTCGCGTCCCGATGCGATGATC
>CAZNJW010000137.1:0-5158 GCA_964573455.1 uncultured Anaeromyxobacteraceae bacterium
TTCCGGTGGGGACAGTGGCAGCGCGGGTGGAACCGGCGGTATCAATATCAACCTCGGTGGCGTCCGTTAGGGGACGCTCTGGTTCCAAGCGGCTTCGGCCAGTCGGTTTTGCTCCGGGGGGATATGAACAGGTTCCTGCTTCCAGCGGCCTGCCTTTTTGCTGGCGTGATCGGTGGTTGTGCCCAGCCCTGCGAAAAATTGGCCGACATGACGTGCCTTTCTCACGGCGGGACGTCCGCCGAGTGCGTTGAATCACGCCAGTACGCCAAATATGCCGGGCATGATGACAAGGAAAAATGCCGGGCGGCGCTGACGGTGATAGATTCGTTGAGCATCGGGAATTCGCAGCCTCGTTAGGCTGATTCAAGGGGTTTTGTCCGTGGATCAGGAAGACCTCAGCTCCGGTTCGGAAAAGACCTCGTCGGGCAGGATGCGTCCACGCCAGTTCGGGAAATACACTCTGCTCGAAAAGATCGGCATGGGCGGCATGGCCGAGATCTTCAAGGCCGTGGCGCGCGGTGCCGGCGACTTCCAGAAGGTCCTGGTCGTTAAACGAATCCTGCTTCGTTACTCGCGTGATCCGGCATTCGTCAAGATGTTCAAGGATGAGGCGCTGATTACCGCGCCTCTGCAGCACGCCAACATCGTTTCGATCTATGAGTTCGACCAGGTCGATGGCCAGTACTTCCTGGCGATGGAGCTGGTCAACGGAGTGGATTTGCAGGCGTTGATGGCCTGCGCCAATAAGATAGGCGGCAGCGTGCCGGTGTCGGTGGCGCTATTCGTGGTCGGCGAGGTCTGCAAGGCTCTGTGGTACGCGTACAACGCGCGCGATGCTTACGGAAAGGACCTGAAGATCATCCACCGCGACGTTTCCCCGTCGAACATCCTGCTTTCGTTCGATGGCGAGGTGAAGGTAACCGACTTTGGAGTGGCCAAGGCGACGACGTCCAAGAGCGAGACGTCACAGAACGGCGTTCTGAAGGGAAAGCTGGGCTACATGTCCCCCGAGACCGTGCTGGGACGGGACGTTGACCACAGATCCGACATTTTCTCGCTGGGAATCATTCTGTTCGAGTTGTTGACACTGAAGAGGATGTTTCTGGGCAAGACGGATCTCCAGACCCTGATCAACATCCGCGACGCCGATGTCGAGAAGCGCCTGTCCAGGCATCCCGAGATAGATCCGGGTGTGGGCGATATCATCCGTAAGGCCTTGGCGAAGAATCCCGACGACCGTTACAACAGCGCGCAGGAATTCCTGGAAGGAATACAGGATTATCAGTTCTCGCATCGGATGCGGACCAGCCAGAATGATCTGGCCGCCATGATGAAGGACCTGTTCTCCGAAAAGGTCGAACGCGAACTGCTGCCGCTGTCCACCGACGACACCACCGGTGTCGGCCCCAGAACGGGCGTGGATGCGGTGCGTGATTTCGATGAATCGAGTTCGGAACACGATGAAGAATCGGACGAGTCATCGGCCCCGGCACGGTCCGTCGCTGAACAATCGGCCGCGCGCGCGGTGACTCCGCTTGACGACAACGCGGTGGACCGGGATTCATCGGAACCCGAGATCGACGCGGCGATCGGGGATAGCAGCTCGGTTCGTGATTTGCCTCTTGACGAGCGTCCGTCCGGGCCGGTCGGTGAGTCCACCCGTAACACCAGACTGAAACCCGAGGTGTCGTCCTTCCGGATCAAGGATTCGTCGGGCAATGCCTTCGGCCCTGTGTCGTTCGACAATCTGCTGGGCTTGCTGAAGAGTCGCGCCGTTACCGAGGACGAACTGGTATCGGTAGATGGCGGTGACTGGTCAAGGCTCGGCGACCTTTCGATGGTTCAGAACTATCTCAGTGAGATACGACCGTCGCTGGACCGCTCCAGGCTGCTGTTCGAGGGCGCGATCGAACGCCGTTTCCTGGTCCGCATGTTCACCCGGATCTGCGTGAAACAGACCCTTACGGGACTGCTGGTGTTCCGCAAGGGATTAAATCAGAAAGAGATATTCTTTGTTGAGGGTCGCCCCAGGGTGATCTTCTCGAACTTGAAAACCGAGCTCTTCGGGGAGTTCCTGGTCAATCGCGACGTGGTCGGCCGAAACAAACTGGCCGAGGCTGTCAGTGGACTCGGGGCATCCGGGGGACGCCTGGGCGACACACTGGTCGCGCACGGTGCGGTTCCCGCGCATCAGATGGCGCTTCTGCTGAACGATCAGTTCAAGGAAAGATTCCTTCAGGTATTCGACTGGGACGACGGCTGGTGCGGCTTCTTCGATGACGTCAGAGTGCCGGCCGGTGTTGTCCAGCAGGATATTGAGCCTATGTCGATGATTTCGCTGGGCGTGCGCACGCGGATTCCTGTCGATATCGTCAACGCATGGATGTCCGAGCATTCTCAGCATAGATTCCTGTTCGGAAGCGAGTCGCGGGTTTCGATAGACGACCTGAAGCTGATCCCGCGCGAGATGCGAGTCGTAAACCTGATCGGCAGCCGTGATTCGATACGCGCGATCCAGGACGGCCTGCCTCAAAGCGGTGACTGGGCGTCGGTGGTCAATCGCGTCGTCTATCTTCTGCTTGAAACAGGCATCATCAGATTCAGGGCCGGCAGATAGGACCGGCCGTTGGCCGCGTCAGGCCGCATGCATACGCAAAGTCGCCAGATATCAGTTCGGGTGTGCGCGTACAGGTGCGCGTGGGTCAGACCAACTCGAGGTAGCCGGACCTGGTCAGATGGGCGATTACCATCAGAACGTGCAGCTCGGATGCCTGAAGCTTCTTCACGAACTCGCGAACCGGTCTGTGACCGTCAGACATCCGTATCACCTTCAGCATCAGATCGGGATCCGGGGTCGGTATCCCGAACGTCTTGCGTGACCGCGAGGGCACTGGAACACGATCCATCGAGCCGATGTGGTCGCGGTAGAGCTTCAGCAGCGTATTCTCATTCTTTGTCAGAAAGACCGTCAGCTCGGATGAGCCAGGGGCCAGCATGAAAAGGCGTTCGAGCGATGCCATGGCCCCGCCCTGGTCGCCCAGTTCAAACAGGTGAAGGATGTCGCGGTAAAGAAGTTTTTCGCGATCGCCCCATTTGGGTGGGGGCGGCGCGGGTTCCGGGACAGGTTCAGGCGCGGGTTCGGGGGCGGGTTCAGGGGCGGGTTCGGGGACAGGTTCAGGCGCGGGTTCCGGGGCGGCTTCCGGGGCGGCTTCCGGGGCGGGTTCCGGGGCGGCTTCCGGGGCGGCTTCCGGCGTAGGGGCGAATGTCAATTCGCCCACCGGCTCAGGAACTGGTGCCACCGACGGTTCTTCGTCCACGTCCGTCTGCTTCGTCTGGTTCAGGTCTGCTGCCGAATCTTCCTGGCTGGGTTCATCGGAAGGCGATGTGTCGCCGATTTTTAACAAATCGATCGTCATTCGAAGCTCGGTCGCGAAGTTCGATTCGTCGTCCGGGGACTCGTTTAGAGCCCTGGCGATTCTGTTGCGATAGACACGCGCCGCCTCTGCCGTATCGGGGAGGCGATCGATCATCGCGGCAATCCTGTCCGGGAGCGTATCCAGCACTTCAGGTTCGTTCATCTGAGGCCACCATCGCCCGAACCCGGGCAACCGGGAATCAATACCGTCAACCGACGGCCTCCATGCGCTCGGAAATCTCGCGAATCTCGTCGAACTTCTCAGCAAACGCGCGAAGCACCGTAGAGTCGAAATGTCGTGCCATCTCGCCGGTCAGGCAGATATAAGCGTTTTGCGGGGTCATCGCCTGCTTGTAATGCCGTTTGGTGATCAGCGCGTCGTAAACGTCGGCGACGGAAACAATCCTTGCCTCGATGGGAATCTCGGAGCCCTTCAAATGGTTTGGATACCCGGTGCCGTCGATCCGTTCGTGATGGCAAAGGGCGATGTTGCAGGCGACGGGATCTGCCCGGGCCGCCTTCAGCATGTCATATCCCATGATCGTGTGCTTTTTCATCTCGTCGAATTCCTCGGGCGTCAGGACGCCTTTCTTTTTGAGGATGTCGTGCGAGATGCCGACCTTGCCGAGGTCGTGAAGTGGTGCATAAATTCGAATTTTTTCAATCAGTTCCGAACCAACATCGAGATGCCTTGCCAGGATGCAGGAGTATTCCGCCACGCGGGACATGTGGTGGCCCGTTTCCTGGTCGGAGTACTCGGCGGCCTTTTCGAGCGCCGCTACCGTGGAGAACGTTATCTCCATCAGTTCCTTGGTTCGTTCCTGAACACGCAACTCCAGACGGCGTTTTTCGTTTTCGATTCGCTTGCGATACGCGGAAATTCTAAGAAGTACGCGCACGCGCGCGCGAACCGCGATGTCCTGGGAGAGGCTGGAAACCACTTCGTCGACCCCATACTGGAAGGCTCTGACCTCGAGCTCGGGGTCCGGGGCCTCAAGGAACATCAGGACCGGCAACTGCTGGGTCGTGCGGTCGGTACGGATGCAGCGAAGGATGTTGTAGCCGCCGCTGTTTTCCAGGTTCGAGGAGATGATCACCAGATCCGGCAGATTTGTGGACAGGATGTGAATCGCGGTCGTCATGTCCTCGGCGAACGTCAGGTGGTATCCGAACGGCGCGAGGATGTCCGTCAGCCGCCTGCCAACCGTGCTTCCGGCGACAATCAGGATCCGAAATGTGGACAGAATGTGTCCCGGAGCCGGAGTTGGGGTTCCTGACGAATCACTGGCAGTGTTTTGCGGCGGCAACCTCAACTGAGCACCATCGGAACGAATCTGTGCACATTGTATCAGTGATTTTTGAAGATAGTCCAGATAAGCGCGCGCGTGTGAACTATGTTGTTGGGTTTCTTGATGATTACGACTGCCAGATGTCGTTTACCACGATGGTGGCCTCGCGATCCGGAGCTGTTGAGACGATGTCGACCGGCACTCCGAGTTCGGATTCGAGGCGCAGGATGAAGTCCCGCGCGGCAACGGGCAGATCCGTCACGGAATGGGCCGTCGCGATGTCGTCGTTCCAGCCCTGCCAGTCCTCGTAAACCGGAGTACCCTGCATCAGGCTGTCCGCGGTCATCTCGCGGCTGATGGTTCCGTCGGGCAGACGATAGGCCACACATACCGGGAATGCGGTGAATCCGCCCAGCACATCCATCTTTGTCAAGGCAATCGAGGTGACGCCGTT
>CAZNJW010000138.1:0-5108 GCA_964573455.1 uncultured Anaeromyxobacteraceae bacterium
TTTCGCTGGCGACATATCAATCAAGGGCGAACTCGATCGCGAGACTGTCAGGCGCTACATCCAGACCAAGATGGATCAGATCCGATACTGCTATCAGCAGGAACTCCAGAAGAATCCGGACCTGAAGGGCCAGATCAACATGCAGTGGGTTATTCTTCCGAATGGCAACACCGCGTCGGTCAGGGTCGCGGGCAACACGATGGGCAACCAGGAAGTCGGCCGTTGCATCGAGCAGCGCGTCGGAACTTGGCGTTTCCCTGCTCCGAAGGGCGGAAACCCGGTTCAGGTCACCTATCCGTTCATCTTCAAGGTCACGAACTAGGCATGGCCCTCGCAGAGGTTGCTGATATGACTGCCAGAAATACTACGTTAGTCCTGGTTATCGCCCTGATCCTGCCGGTTGTTGCCGGTTGTTCGAAGGCACGCAAGGACTCGATCTCGGACTGTAACCACGGTATCGACAGGCTTCAGGCCGGTGAGATCAACGAGGCTCAGGACGCGTTCGAGAAGGCCATCCGGCTTTACCCTCGCAATCAGATCGCGCATTTCCAGTTGGGAACGCTGTTGATGCTGGACAAGAAAGACTACGCCGGTGCCCGGCGCGAGTATACGACCGCCATCGAACTGAATCCGCGTGACGCCGAGGCGGTCTACATGATGGGGCGCCTTGAACTGCAGGAAGAAAACATGGACGCGGCTCTGACGCGTTTCCAGGAGGCGCTCAGGATAGACCCGGCGCATGCCGGCAGCCTGCACTATTCGGGCGTGGTTATGCAGAAGAAGGCGAAGCTGGACGAGGCGGATGAACTCTTCCGCGCAGCGATTGCCGCGAATCCGCGTTATGCCAGGTCGTTCAATTCGCTCGGGCTGATGTACTACGAGACCGAGAACTACGATCAGGCGATTGCGGTCTTCAAAGAAGGCGCGCGCCTCAGCCCGGACGATGCCGACCTGCACCATAACCTGGGGCTGGCGTATCTGACGGTTAACGAGGTCGACAAGGCAGTTGATGAACTGACTGCCAGTCTCGAACTCGATCCCGAGAATTCGACCGCGGCGTTCAACCTGGCAAACGGGTTGATTCGCCAGCAGAAGTTCAAGACTGCCAGTTTCTTCCTGCGCCGTCTGATCGTCACTACGAATCTGGACGACCCGGATCTTCTTGAGCCTGCCAAGCTGACCTACACCAGCCTTCAGGGCGCCATGGCCCAGGGAATCGGACTTCAGTAGACCAGTTCCCCTTTTCGCATTACATGAACAGGCAGCCCGGCCAAGGGCATTCCATCAAACAGACTCCATCCGCATTTTGAGCGAATATCCGCGTTGGATACCCGCCACGACGATTCGGGATGCCACACCATCAAATCGGCTCGCAGTCCAACCTGGACACGCCCACGATCCGTCAGTCCCAGGATCCGGGCCGGACCGGTCGACAGAAGGCGAACGGCGTCGGCAACGCCCAGAAGTCCGTCCTGGACTTGCTTAAGGGTCCAGGGCACCAGCGTGTCGACTCCAGGAACGCCGGACGGTGCCAGGGGCCACGGACGGGTTTTCTCGTCAGGAAGGTGAGGCGCATGGTCTGTAGCCAGACAGTCGATACGTCCGTCAATCAGAGCCTGGAACAAGGCCGCCCGGTCAGCCTCGGTCCTGAGAGGCGGGTTCATCTTCGCGAAGTCGCATGCTGTCGAGGTCATCGCGTCCGAGAATGCCAGGTGATGGGGCGCGGCCTCACACGTGATCCCGCCGGAGGCCTCGATTATCTGGAGCTCGGAGACCGTCGAGACGTGACACACATGAAAGCGCATGCCAGGCCGATAGACCGAGGCAATCTGCCGGACAGCGGTCACCGCCGCCTGAACCGGCCTGAGCGTGAGATGGTCGCGGGCAGACCTGCCCGGGCCGAATCCGAGCGCGGCCTGGCGCATGACGTCCTCGTCCTCGGCGTGAAAAACGAAGAGGCAGTCCAACATCGCCGCGGCGCGGGCGACGGTATCAATGCCGCACAGCATCGAGCCGGTAGTCGCCCCCAGAAATACCTTCACTCCCGCAAACGCGGGATGATGCGAAACCTGACGGATTTCATCGATATTGTCGGCTGTCAGCGCCATGTAAAGCAGGACATCGCACAAGCCTGAAGCCTGGACACAGCCCACCTTTTCGAGAAATGCCTTTGCGCTGATGATCGGCGGCGTGTTGTTCGGCATGTCCACGACCGTTGTGATGCCGGCCCGCAAGGCCGCCCCGGAGCCGGATCGTATGTCTTCCTTGTGTGTCGCGCCGGGTTCACGGAAGTGGACATGCATGTCGATCGCGCCAGGCAGAAGCCATGCGCCGTCACAGTTGATACCATCGGGGTTCGCCGCTTCACACCATGGGGTGATCGAGGTGACAATACCTTCGGCAACAGTCACATTAACTGGTGAAAGATCTTCATTGTCGGGAATCACAACGTTTTTCAGAACCAAATCGCGCATGACCAATCCCCGTGGATCGAAGTGCTGCTAATCCGTCTGGCCGAAACAATCAGGTCACGGCAACCGAAAAGCCCCTGAATTATAACAGTAGCCAGTTGACTTTTTGTGGACAAAACGCGAGACTCTCCGGGACTGTGAGGTGTCGCCGACGGGGCGTTCCTCAAGGGAAGGTTTTTTCGGGGTTTTTAAGGAGTTTTTAGAATGAAGAAGTTTCTTGGCTTCGCAGTTGCGATCGCGATGAGCGTCGCGGTTGCCGGTTGTGGCGACACCACTCCGACCGATGACACTGGTAATGATCAGGATATCTTTATCGTTCCCGACAATGGGGACCAGGAAGTGGTCGTGAACCCGGACGCGAATGATCGCGACGACTTTACCGGGAACGATACGAACACGAACCCGGACGACAACGTCAATCTCGACACGAAAGTTCCGGACAATGGTCACCCCGACTCCGTCGTGACGCCTGACGAGGGCGGCAACGACTGCGTCCCCGATCCGGGCTCCTGCCAGAACTACTACGAATGTATTGGCGAATGCAACCAGGGCGACACCGAGTGTGAAGCCGATTGTCAGAGCGCGCTGTCCGTTCAGGGTCAGACCGATCTGCAGGCTTTCAGCCAGTGCCTGACTCAGAACGGCTGCAACAACGTGACGACCAACGAGGCTTTCTATGAATGCCTCGAGGCCAACTGCATTCCCGAATACTACGGCTGCTTCCACGGCTGCATGTACGAGAACTGCGCGGAACTGTACGACTGCTACGACGGCTGCCCGGACGACGATCCCGCTACCTCCGAGGACGAGGGTCAGCTTTGCGGCGGCGACTGCCAGAGCAACACCACCGTTGAAGGTCTGCTGCAGAGCGACGCGTTCTCAAGCTGCTACATCGAACAGTGCCCGATTTGCGGCACCTACACTACTCCGGAAGAACGGGATCAGTGCAACGCCTGCTACAGCGATGCAGTCTGGAACGAATGCTTTGACGAATTCAAGGCCTGCTCGACCGAAGGTACCGAGTACACGGACTGCCGTGAATTCTCGGTCTGCTTCACTGCCTGCCAGTACTCCGCCGCCACTCAGGCAGAATACGACGCCTGCTCGGCCGCCTGCCAGGAAGGCGTGACCCTGTCCGCACTGAAGGACCGCATCGACGCCGAGGAATGCTCATTGACCCAGTGCGAGATCTGCGCGGCCCCCGAGACCGAGGCCGATAGAGCCCAGTGCAACGAGTGCTGGGACGGCACCATTTTCGGTGACGACACCAACCCGGGCGCCTGCGAGGCCCAGTGGTCTGTATGTGTGTTCGGCACCACGTACGACAATTGCCAGGACATGTACGCCTGCATGTCAGTCTGTCAGGACTACAACTGCTACGTCGGCTGCCAGTTCAACTCGACCAAGGATGCCCGCAAGGCATACAGCGATGCTCAGGCTTGTTCGATCGATGCGTGCCCGATCTGCACGACCGGCAATGCTGCGGATGAGCAAGCTTGTAACACCTGCTACGGCGAGACCCAGACCGGCGCCTGCGCGGCCGAGTGGGGCGTCTGCCTTCCCGAGCCCGGCACCAACAGCTGCAACACGGTATACGAGTGCATCGGCCCTTGCGAGGATCAGCCTTGCGTTCAGACCTGCTTCAACGAAGGCGATACCAACGCCCAGAACCTCTACAACGCGATGATCGGGTGCCTGCAGGCTGCGTGCCCCGGTGATCAGTGGACCCAGACCTGCCTGGACGCGGCCGTGAACGGCGATTGTGGCGATGAGTACACCGCCTGCACGTCGGATGTGTAGAACCAACCGGTTCTTGATGTCTAGCGGTTCGTGAAAGGGGGCCGGCGGGAAACCGCCGGCCCTTTTTCGTTTCCGCCCCTTCCGCCGGTGAAACCAGCCACCCGGACCACTGTTCCGAATTGAAGCCGAACGATGTAGAATCCAATTGGCAAGAAAGGCTTGTTGAATCTTACCCGGGGGCACTCATGCCGCGTCGTTTTCGCGCCATGGCCGCGATGATAGCAATGCTGGTGGCGGCTCCCGCGGTCGCCGGCACAATTTCGCACGTTGAGGGTCGCAGATACGACGGCGCGGTGGTCTCGGTCCAGAACGATACGGTCGAGTTCGTCTGGCAGATGCCAGCGGATGAATCCGGCTCTGCCAACACAGATGACACCGACATCGGACCGAGGGCGCGCGGTACTCAGACCATACCTGTCAGCTTTGCCATGCGCGAGCTGTCTTCCATCAACGGTGTCAGTCCCGCGGTGTTCCAGACGATGTACTCGGCGAATCTGTTTTACAGGGTCGCGCAGGTTCTCGATTACGGTCGGGTGCAGGCTCTGGCAAGCTCGAATCTTGTCAGGCAGATCGTTGGGATCGTGGTGCTTGGCCTGGTGCTTTGCGTCTTGATGCCGGCGCTGATGATGCTGGTGGCCAGGCTTCTTCCAGGACCGCCGATGGGATTCTTCGGCGGAGTCGGATACTCGGTGCTCTTGTTTTGCGTCGGGATTGCGCTGTCCACCGGCGTCTCCCTGCTGACATCAGGTGTGCCGTTCATGGTGGGAACAGTGCAGCAGTACATCTTGTCCGGTCTTCTTGTCTGCCTTGTCGCTCTCTCGATCCACGTCGCCACTT
>CAZNJW010000139.1:0-5073 GCA_964573455.1 uncultured Anaeromyxobacteraceae bacterium
CCGCCGGAGACCAGATCTCGTTCCGTGGTTCATCGATCACGGTCGAAGCGCTGGGTTCCTTCGATTTTCACGGGATCGACCTGGTGCTTTCGGCCCCGGGAGCTTCCGTGAGTCTCGAATACGTCCCGAGGGCGGTCGCAGCGGGGTGTCTGGTAATCGACAAATCAAGTGCGTTCAGGATGGATCCCGCCGTTCCGCTGGTGGTTCCCGAGGTGAACCGCGCGGACCTTGCCCGGGCCGCTGGAATAATCGCCAGTCCAAACTGCACTTCCATTCCGCTTTCGATGGTTCTGGCTCCGCTTCACAGGGAGTTCGGGCTGCGTCGAGTGGTCGTTTCCACATATCAGGCGGTCAGCGGTGCAGGGCAGAAGGCCGCGGACGAGTTTATCGGCCAGGCGGTCGCGATTCTCAACAGGCGTCCGATGCCGCTCAAGGAGTTTCCGCACCAGATCGCTTTCAATGTCCTGCCGCATGTCGAGACCTTCGTCGAGGCGGATGGAGGCTACTCCACCGAAGAGACGAAGGTTCGGGACGAGACAAGAAAGATCCTCGGCCTGCCGGAGTTGCGTGTCACCGCCACATGTGTGCGGGTTCCCGTGGTCAACGGGCACTCCGAGTCGGTCAACATCGAGTTCGAAAGACCGGTGACACCGGCACGCGCCAGGGAGATTCTTGCGGCGGCGCCGGGTATTGAAGTGTTGGATTCTCCGGCCGAAGAACTGTATCCCATGCCGGTCGAGGCGTCAGGCGGGGACAGTGTCCTGGTCGGTCGAATTCGCGCGGATGATACCGTCGAATCCGGGCTGAATCTGTGGCTTTCGTGTGATAACCTTCGCAAGGGGGCAGCCCTTAACGCGGTGCAGATCGCCGAGGTTTACTTCGACGCAGGCCGCAGGGGCGCGTGACACGCGTGACCGGTCGCGCGGCGTCGCGATGACAAATTGGCACTGGCGCCTTCGGGCACGGTGTGTTGTCTCTCTGGAATGTATCGTGATTATCGTGGGTTCTGTCCGCTGTTGCATGCGGATCGGCATGGCACGATAGTTGCTTTGTTGTGCGGGCCATGATGAACCAGACAAACACAACCAGGTTCTTTTTCGCGTTGCTTACCGTTGCCATGCTGATCCCCTCGTCGTCAGCCGCTTCGATCTCGGCATTCAAGTTTCTCGGGATCGACGGTATCGGCGGATCCTGCGGGATGTCGGATCGCATCGGCAAAGTCTCCAGTTCCACCGAACACGTGATCAACATCCAGGATTGCATCGACTACTCGGGCTGCTCGCTCGATATCAAGTGGGGCCTGGACAGGACGCCCGACGCCGGGGCTTCATACGCAGTCAAGGTGAGTCTGCCGGGTGGCGCATGTGTCGACACCGACTTCACGACGCTTGGCACGACCTGCATGGACAGCCTGATCGTCGACGGCAAGGCGATATCGTCTCCGAACTACATGGTCTTCAGCATACCGTTCGACTACCTGACCGGTGGCGATTGTCAGGCCGGCTGGAACAAATCGACCAAGGTTTACATCATCGTCAAGGAGAGCGGCACTGAACCGACCGCCGAGACCCTGTCATTCGAGATTGACCTTGAGCGGCCAGCGGCCCCCGCCATCGAAGAACCCGAGGAAGGCGACAGCAATATCACGGTCAAGTGGTCTCCGGTGGACGATTCATCCGATTCGACCATCGAATACTTTGTGTACTGGGATGACAGTTCGTTCTCGAATTCGACCAAGAACAATGTCAGCGTGGCCGGGCCGATGTCGGGTTCCAGTTACCAGATCACCAGCCTTGATAACGACACCGAGTACTTCTACGCAGTATCGTCGGTCGACGAAAACGACAACGAGAGCGTGCTGTCGGCGGTCAGTTCGGCCATGCCGATCAACGTCAGCGACTTCTGGGAACACTACCGTCAATCCGGCGGGACCGAGGACGGCGGATTCTGCTTCATCGCGACCGCGGCCTGGGGCAGCTACATGGCGCCCGAGGTCAGGACCCTTCGTCTGTTCCGTGACAATTATCTGATGACGAACGCCCCTGGCCGGGCCTTCGTCAGGTTGTACTACGCCACCAGTCCTTCGCTGGCTGACGCGATTTCTTCCAGCCCCGTCCTGCGCGCGTCCGCCAGGTTCGTTCTGGCCCCGGCGGTGCTGATGGCGCGTGTCTTGACCTCCATGCCCGGGTTGACCGGGCCGCTCGCCGTCGCCGTGTTCCTGGTGCTGCTGACATTCGTGTTCGGCGTCGCCGTTCGTTCGTGGAGGCGCTCATGAACACCAGACTGATCTCCTCGATTCTGATGTGCGCGTTCTTTGCCGGTCTGGTCCCGCTCTCTGCCGTTGCGGAAGAGACCGGAGTTTCTTCGATCGAGTCGCCCCGTCGGTTTGTCCTCGAAGCCCGGTTCGGTACATTTCAACCCGCCGTGGACTCGGATTTCGGAAACGCGACCCCGTTTGAGGACGTGTTCGGCGACGGCATGTTCCTGATGACTCAACTCGAGTTCGAGTACGAGATCTGGAACAAGGTCGGTATTATCGCGGTCGGTATCACCGCCGGGTATTCCCGGATGGCCGGCAGCGGCATCAACCCGTCCGATGGCACTGCTGCGACAGATGGCACCGCCATGAACGTGATGCCGCTGTCAGCTCAGCTCGTTTACAGGTTCGATTACCTGGCCCAGCGCTTCAATGTCCCGATCGTGCCGCATGTGAAGGCCGGCCTCGACTACTGGATCTGGTGGATCGAAGATGGTGTCGGCGACGTGGCCGTCGTCAACGATGGAGACAATCCGAAGAAAGGCTATGGCGGAACGTGGGGTGGCCACGTCGGTCTCGGTGTTGGCTTCCTGCTTGACTTCATCGCGCCGCGGATGGCGCAGACCTTCGATGTCGACGTCGGCGTGAACAATTCCTACATCTTCTTCGAGTACAACTGGGCCTGGATCAACGATTTCGGGGTCGGCGACAGGATGAATCTCTCCAGCGGGAGTTTCATTGGTGGCCTGGCGTTCGAGTTCTAGCCTGATATTCCGAGGGCGTCGATGGAGCCGAGCGATTCCCAGCAGGCCGGCGCCCACCCGCGCGTTGCCGTGGTTGTTCCTGCATTTAATCCCACAGACAGACTGATGTCGGTTGTTGGTGGCCTGCCACCGTCAGTCGACGTTGTGGTGGTGGTCGACGATGGATCGAAGCTGCCGGTCTCGCTTCCGGCCGACGCCTGTGCCAGAACGACAGTTGTCGTGAGGCACGGCAGGAATCGCGGTGTCGGCGCCGCGATCGTAACCGGATACAGGGAGTGCCGGGCCCGTGGTATCGAGATTGCGGTTGTGATGGGTGCGGACGATCAGATGGATCCGGCCGATCTGGAGCGACTGATTGAGCCGGTCGCGTCTGGTTTGGCCGTATATGCCAAGGGCGACAGGCTTTCTCATCGCGACTGCGCGACATCGATGCCTCTGGCGCGTCGATTCGGGAATTCGTGCCTGACCTTTCTGACCAGACTGGTCACGGCTCTTCCTCTTGTGGACTCGCAATGTGGTTATGCGGCACTCCGGATTTCCTGCCTTGACCGCCTTCCGCTGGATCATCTGTATCCCAGGTACGGATTCCCGAACGACATCCTGGCCGCCTTGTCCGGCGCCGGTCTCCCGGTCGTGGATGTGACGGTTCGTCCCATCTACCGCGATGAACCCTCCGGCATTCGGCCAGGGACTGCAACTCTGGTGTATCCGCTGATTCTGGCCAGGTCGGTATTCACCAGGCTCATTGCCTGGTCGTACCGCTTCCGGCGCCAATCGATCTGAGGTGACCGGATGCGGATTCTGATGCTGACCAGTTCCTGGCCGCTTCAAGACGACGACTACCGCGGGTGTTTCGTGCGCGAGATGGCTCTGGAGCTTGCCAGGCGGGGCATCTTTGTCGATGTGGCGGTCCCGACCGCCACTGTTGGCGCCGGCAGGGATACACTGGCCAACGGTGCGGTTGTTGTTCACTGGCTGCCATCGGTTATCCCGGTCAGGTCAGCCGCCTTCCATGGATACGGGATCGAGACCAACCTTCGGCATCATCCGCTTTCAGTCTTCTCGTTGCCTCCGGCGCTGTTGGCCTTCGCCACCGAGTGTTCGCTGATTCTGCCGTTCGTTGACGCCATCGTGTCCAACTGGGTGATCCCGATGGGTGCCGTCGGATCGGCGCTGGCCGGAGTGTCCGGGCTGCCGCATTTGATCATCGCGCATTCCGCTCCCCCGGCCGTTTCGCGCCTTCCTGTCCTGTCGTCGCTCACGCGCAGGACTCTTGCTGGAGCGACCGGAGTCGCCTGCGTTTCGGAATCCGTCATGCGGAAGACGTCAGTCGTGGCAGGTCGTGGATTCGATCGCGTGGCAAAGGTGATCCCGCTGGGTGTCCAGCTTCGTCCATTTGTTGACTACCGGGAGTCTCGTGCCAGTGGCGGCTCGGGTCTTAATGTGCTTTTCGCGGGACGGCTCGTTCCCCTGAAGGGGCTGGATCTGCTTGTCCGCGCGATTGCCGGCGTGCCGGGGTGCTCACTGACCGTTGTGGGTGACGGCCCCGAACTTGGTTCGCTGCGGACACTCTCGACCAGCGTCGGGGCGCGCGTGGCGTTTGTCGGCAGACTACCTGGCGACCGGCTTCGCGATTTGATGTGCGGGGCTGACGTATTGGCTGTTCCATCGCGCAGGGGACTGCTTGGACGTGAGGAGGGTATGCCCAGGGTGATCGCCGAGGCGTGGTCGGTGGGACTTCCGGTCATTGCATCACGTTCCGGCGGAATGGTGGATGCGATTGAATCATGCGGGGCCGGGCTTCTGTTCGACGCGGGAGACGTGGAGGGACTGAGGGACTGCCTGACAAGTGTTTCCCGTGATCGCGCTCGTCTGTCTTCACTCAGGGAACGGGCAGTTCAGGCAGGTATTTCGCTTTCATGGGAAAGCGTGGGTGAGCGCTG
Source organism: uncultured Anaeromyxobacteraceae bacterium (assembly GCA_964573455.1). GTDB lineage: Bacteria > Myxococcota_A > UBA9042 > DTJE01 > DTJE01 > JAGOFO01. The sequence goes on from CAZNJW010000139.1 coordinate 4,965, forward strand.
GGCTGACTGGGTTCGCTCGGCCTTGAACGGTCGCGTCTAAACTGTTACCGTTTCTGGCGTTCCACGGATCGACGATCTGGAGCATGTTGCCGTTCTTGCGCAGGATCGC
>CAZNJW010000140.1:0-212 GCA_964573455.1 uncultured Anaeromyxobacteraceae bacterium
GGTGCGCGAGGCCGTCGCGTATGGCACATCGGACCCGGTCGCGGCCGTTTCGGCTGTGCGCACGTTGATTCAGCGCGGCGTCCGGCCGGAGTGGGCGATGGTGGTGGTGCGCGTTCCGTCGGACGTTGGCAACAGGCGGCCAGCCAGGCTGGCGCTGCAACTTGGTGGCGACAGGCAGGACGTTTCGCGTTCGATTGAGGTGCTTTCCGACG
>CAZNJW010000140.1:269-5008 GCA_964573455.1 uncultured Anaeromyxobacteraceae bacterium
TTCATGGAAACGGGGGCACTGATGTCCCTGTTGGGCGACCTGACCTCGCAGGAACTGCGGCGCGGCAGTGATTCGCCCGAGATTCACGTGACATATTTCACGCCGTTTGGCGCCACAATGCGTCTTCTGCTGCGCGAACCCGGCCAGTCGCTTCCGGCCGCCTTCCTTGGCGAGTATGCTGCCAGGTCGAATCCCGTTATTGAAAGAATGGGGCGGCGGATCACTGAAAAGCTGGATCCGGCCGGGATCTTCGGCGATCTGGAGGTCATCAATGGCTGACGACGGCAAGGTGTTCGAGTTGTGCGCGTTCTGTCCGTCACTTTGCATGGACCGTTGTCCGGTGGTCGCCGCGACCGGAAACAGCGCATGGACCCCGCAGGCCAAGATGATGGCTGGCTGGCTGCATGAACGCGGTTTCCGCGGTCTGGACGCGGAGTCCGTGCGTACCGTTTACCAATGTACCGGCTGCATGTCCTGCCGCATCCCGTGCCTGCACGAGATTGATGTGGAAACCGCTCTTTTCGATCTGCGGGCCAGGCTGGTGAAGTCCGGAGTGCGTCCGTGCGATGAGTCGGCATTCTCCGTGGACGCGGAACTGCTGACGAAGAGGTTTCTTGAACTGGCGCCCGAGGATTACATGGTGCCGGAGGCCGGCGCGGCCCTGTTTCCCGGTGTGGGAGCGTTGCTTCACAATCCGGGCGTGATTGGCGATATATTCAATGTATTCGGCGCCTTGGGTATCGACACCGTGGCCGCGGTGCCCTCGCTTGCGGTCGACTCGGGTTATGACCTTTACGCGGCCGGATTCATCGACAGCTTCCGCGAGCTGGCCGGCAGGGTGGGAACGAACCTGCGCAGATATCGCCGGATCGTGGTACTGTCTCCAGTCGATTTCTACACGATTACCGTGCTTTATCCTCTGCACGGCGTCAGGGTGACGCCCGAGGTGCTGCTGGCTTCGGATCTGGTCGGCGGGTTGATGCTGGCCAGGAAGCCGGTGACGGCACCGGCCCGGGCGGTGGCCTATCACGACTCGTGCATCGGCGGTCGCCACCTGGAACGATATGACATGCCCAGAAAGCTGATCGAGCATGTGATTGGGCGACCGGCCATTGAGTTAAGGCGCCATCACGCCGATTCGATGTGCTGTGGGGCGGGGGGCGCCTGGGCCGCGACCAACCCTGCCGGCGCCGCTGAGTCCGGTCGTCAGGTCGCGTTGATGGCGCGTGACGCCGGTGCCGAGATGCTGGTAATGTCGGGTTGTAACTGCGTGGGAAACGTCGCGAACCGGATAGACGGGCTGACCGTGGTCGACCTGGTGTCTTTCGTGGCCCGCGCGCTTGGCCTGTAGTCAGGCTGGTATATTCGATTAACGCCGGGGGGCATGATGAGAATCCTTTTCATCGTCAATCCTAACAGCGCCAACGGCGCGACCAGGGCGAAGTTCGCATCGCTTCGTCCCGACCTGCAGCGCATACATCCCGACATGGGCGTCGCGATGACCGAGGCCCCTCGTCACGCCATCGAACTGGCACGCCAGGCCGTGGATGACGGATGGGAGGCGGTTGTGGCGTGCGGCGGGGACGGCACGTTGAACGAGGTGGTCGCCGGGCTTCACGAGTCGGGGCGTCCGGATGCGGTCATGCTTGGGATGATCCCCAGCGGAACCGGCGGCGATTTTCGCAAGACTTCCGGTTTTCCAAAGGAACCGGACCAGATGATCCGTTATCTGAGCGAGTTCAAGCAACGGCGCATCGATTACGGGATTCTGGATTATGTCCAGCTTGATGGCACGCCATGCTCCAGACCGTTCGTCAACATCGCCAGCATAGGCATCTCCGGGATTACCGACGACTTCGTCAACCACACCACCAAACTGTTCGGTGGCAAGGCTTCCTTCATGATCGGCAGCGTGCGCGGGATTCTTTCGTACTCGAATGTGCGGATGAAGGTCGTGGTTGACGGCACTCCCGTCCACGAGGGTCTGACCAACCTTGTCGCGATGGCGAATGGGCGATTCTTCGGCGGCGGCATGATGATGGCTCCAGACGCCGAACTGGACGACGGTCAGCTTCGAGTTGTCGTGATGGGCGATATGGGCAAGCTGGAGTTTCTGGCCCTGGCCGGCGCTATCTACAAGGGTGAACACGTCAAGCATCCCAAGTGTGTCCTGGCCAGGGGGCGTGTCGTCGATGTGATTACCGAAGGTCGTGCGCTGATAGACCTCGATGGCGAGATGCCCGGGATGGGCCCGGTCAAGGCGTCGGTCGTTCCGGGCGCGCTTCGATTGATGATTCCACGTTTCTAATCTGATTTAATAATTTCAAATGGTTCTGGTATAGCTTCGGAAGTTGATTTCAGGCGTGGAGCGGCTTGCCGCACGCGGCAAGTGCCGCCTCTTTGAGGATCTCTGACAGGGTCGGGTGAGCGTGGCAGGATGCCGCCAGTGCCGTGACGGTCATCCCTGCTTCCATCGCGATCGCGGCCTCGGCGATCAGCTCGCCGGCGTGCGCGCCCAGGATGTGGACGCCCAGGATTCGGTCGTCTTCGGTGGAGGCCAGTATCTTTACCTCGCCATCGGTTCTGGCGATGGACTGGGCGCGTCCGTTAGCCCTGAACAGGTAGGTGCCCTTCTTGAATGCGACGCCCGCCGCCACAAGTTCGTCCTCGGTCCTGCCAACGGACGCGACCTCGGGATCCGTGTAACAGATGCCCGGGATCACAGCGTAGTTGACCGACGCGTCGTGACCGGCCATGCGTTCAACGCAGGCAACGGCTTCCTCGGATGCCTTATGCGCGAGCATAAGTCCACCGATCACGTCTCCGATCGCGTAGACGCCGTCCACCGACGTCAGGTAGTCCTGGTTCACAAGAATGAACCCTCTGGAGTCGCGGGTGACCCCGCATTCGTCCAGACCAAGCCCGGTGGTTTCGGGCACGCGGCCGGTGGCGACCAGCACGCGGTCCGCCATGATGGGCTCGTCCTGGCCGGCAACCCTGATTTCGCAGCGATCCTGGACCCGTACGACCGATTCGACGCGCGTTTCCAGCCGGAACTTCAGTCCCTGCCGCCGGAAGATCTTCCACGCCTTGTCCGCGATGTCCGAATCCATGCCCGGCAGAATCCTGGGAAGGTACTCGAGTATGGTCACTTTCGAACCGAGCCGGTTCCACACCGAGCCAAGTTCCAGGCCGATGATTCCGGCGCCGATTATGACCAGCTCGCCAGGAACCTCGGACCATGAGAGGGCTTCGGTGCTGGTTCCGATGCGGTCGCCATCGAACTCGATGCCGCGCAGCGCGGCTGGTTTGCTGCCAGTCGCGATGATTATTGAGCGTGCGGTCAGCGTGGTCTGAGTGCCATCCTGGCCCTGCACCAGCACCTGACACGGGCAGCCGTCCTCGACGGCCGGGGCGGCCGGAACCAGCGATGCCGTGCCGACGTACCTGACGACTCCGTTCTTTTTGAAAAGCTGGGCGATGCCGCCGGTAAGGCCCTTTACGATCTTTTCCTTGCGTTTCATCAGGGTGGACAGGTCGAGCGTGACGCCGCCCACGGTGATTCCGTGCTCGTCAAGGTTGCGCACCGTGTCGTGGTAGCGCTCGGAAGACTCGAGCAGCGCCTTGCTGGGGATGCAGCCGACGCGCAGGCAGGTTCCGCCAAGGACGTCGAAGCGTTCCACGCAGGCAGTGTTCAGTCCGAGCTGGGCAGCCCTGATTGCGGCCACGTAGCCGCCCGGACCGCCACCGACGATCACCAGATCATGATGGATTGTTTCCACGATTCACCCGGGGTTTGAAGAGTAATTGTGTCAGTTGGAACCGGCCGCCTCGGGGGAGGGCGTCGGCTGCGGCGCAACCACCGTGCCGGGTATCGGGCGCAGCTTGACGTTCTGGGCCGGGTTGAACTGAAGCTTGGAGCCCGGATCGTTGAACTTCAGCTCGCCCACGTTGACGTTCTTGCCCGTCTCAACGTGAAGGTCGGTGATCACCGTGGTGCGACCGGGCTGGGCCGAGATGTTGATCTTAGGTTCAACCTGCTTTTCACCTGCGGGCTGTCCCGCTGGAGCCTGCGCGGCCTGTGCCTGATCAGCGGGCTGCTGGTCGACCGGGGCCGGGGCCGGGGCCGGTGCCTGGGTTTCTACCGCGGCGGGGGCAGGCGTCTGAGCCTTGTCCGAGTTACCACAAGCTGAAAGGGCGACCGCTGCCGCCAGTGCGAACAGAATCGATATCGTTTTCATGAATCCTCTCCAGGAAGAATAGGTCGTGCCTATTATGCTTCGATAACGGATTGGAGTAAACGCCCAAGGATCGGTCCATGCCCGTTGCGGCGAGTCCCGTCGGCGTGTCAGAAGTGGGACTTCAGGATAAGCAGCAGACCCGCCGTCATCCCCACCAGGACGGCGACCAATTGTTTGACCTGCATCCGCTCCTTCAGGATCAGTGCCGAAAACGGAAACAGCATGATGTTCGTCAACTGGGTCAGCACGCTGGCCGTGGACGCCAGCGTATACTTCATGCCTAGCGTCCAGAGCACGGTGCAGAGCCAGGCGCCCAGGATTGACGGCAGCAGCGCGGTCTTATGGTGTCCGCCCGGTCCGAGGGCCTTAAGCGTCTCGCCGATTCGACCGGGCATGAGGTTCTGTGGAATCAGGAACAGAAGGCCGCCGCACAGCCTGGCGAAGGCGCCCCACACGCCGTCCGTTCTGTCCAGGATTGGCTTCGCGGCCACAATGGAC
>CAZNJW010000141.1:0-4859 GCA_964573455.1 uncultured Anaeromyxobacteraceae bacterium
ACTCGTCTTCGGTCGGCAAGATAGAGCCGCTCAAGCCCGAGATACTCAGACTGATCGAGGAATCAAGAACCAGGGCCGGACTGGGGCCTTCCGGTCGCGATCGGAAGAAGTGATTCCGGCGAAGCGCCGCCGGTCTTCTCTTTGAAGACGAGTCTTCCTGTTGTGCCAGTCCTTCCCGATTCCACCGTCGCATTCTGCTGTTCAGGCAGCCTTCAAGTCACGGTATATCGATGCAACCAGGAAGCTCCGTTTTTCCATCAGAGAAGCTCAGGATTTGTCGGGGGCGAGTTACCCTGAAGTGTCGCCGGACGCCTGACCCGACGTATAATCCAGCAACAAAGCAATATGCCTGACCACAACGCAATGAGACAAATCGATCCCCCGCCAATGGCCGTTATGTAAGCGACTTTGGCCCGACGCTGCAGATTCGTCTCAAACTGTCCCCATGCTCGGTCCACAAGTTCGTTGATCGAAATCTGATGTTCAGGCGCGAGACCCTCTACAAACGGCAAGGCGACGTCCACGAACCGATCCCGGATCCGGTCAAGCATGTCACTCAACAGCGATCCCCAGAAGCCGGGATACTCCAGTTTTGCCTCCTTGATAGAGTTCAATGCAGACCCGATTTTTTCAAGTGGCAGTTTTTCCTGAAGGTTCTGGATACCCAGCCGTTCGACACCCGTTTCAACAGCGGGTTTGATCAATCCGGAGCCCAGTTCATTCACCGCCTTGACTGAGGTGCCGAAGCCCGCAACGTATGTGCCCGCGCCAATACCGACGAGGAACCCGGTGATAACCACAACTGTAATGAACAGAATGCGCCACCATCGTGGTCCATTGTCTTGAACCCTGGACCAGCCCAGGCGATGCGCCAGCCACGACAGAAGTACCGCCGAGGCCACGAACAATGCGGTAATCACCAAAAGGACAATAAAAAAATTCGCCACATATCCGAGGATATGCGTGAGTATGGATTCCATAGGGGCGCCCTCGTGCGAGAAACGTCAGCTATTCGATTTGCCCATGCTACGCGACGAAACGGGATTGTCAACACGGGGTTCGACTAAACGTGAAACCGGTGGGGCGAATCGGGGTAGTGCGATTCAGGGACAGGATCTAATCCAGTTCCTGCAGCCGCCTGATGATCCTGCTCTTTACCGCTTCGTTGACCTGCGACAGACCAGTCGGAAGCATCGACGCCTCGATCAGCGCCAGCTTCGCGCGGGTTTCCATATTTTCCTGTCCGCGACGGACGATCGGTGCCTCGGGACCCTCGGACACGCCGTAGCGCAGGCGCAGGAAGCGTTCTTCTTCCTGTGTCAAATCGACAGTGTTGATAACGTTTCTAACGTCGGCACGGGTGACAACCCGAACCTCGGTCTCGGTTCTGGTATTACGCTTTTCCAAGGTCATTCCTCCAATCCCCGGCCTGTCCGGGACTTACCATCATAACCCGACTTTTTTACCACTGCCAAATTTGCTGCAACACCAATGGAAACAATCGGATAGACGCTATTGTGGCAGAGGAGCCGAAAAAAATCATCGATCACCGTCGAAATTTTTCAGCAGGTATTCAAGACTCTTTCGATGGATGCCGGCAATGCGGGCCGCCTTTGAGATATTGCCGTCTGTTCTGGCCAGCAGCCTGGTGAAATAGCGCCGCTCGAATTCGTCCACCAGCCGTTCCTTTTCCTGCTTGAACGGCGCGTCCAGGTCGACAGCCAGAGCGCCTTCCTGCCCGTTGATGATGATCGGCCCGGTCCTGGGAACCGGGATGTCGAGCGCCTCGGGCGTGCCCTGAACCCGCCCGGCCAGGATCACCGAGCGTTCAACGAAATTCTTGAGTTCGCGAACATTGCCGGGCCACGGTGCCTTCTTCAGCTTCTCCATCGTCTCCCAGGACAGGCGGACAGGCTTCTGCCCCTCGCGGTCGGCGAATTCCACCAGGAAGTGGTTGACCAGCAGCGGTATGTCCTGAGGCCTTCTCCGCAGCGCCGGAAGCGACAGGGTTATCACGCCGATCCTGTAGAACAGATCCTTTCTGAAGGCACCTGTCGCTGCCTCCTGTTCAAGGAAACGATTGGTGGCTGCGACAAGCCTGAAGTCCACCTTCCGCGTCCTGTTCGAGCCGATCGGCCGGATCTCCCTGTTTTCGATGGCCCGAAGCAGTTTTGGCTGAAGCGCCAGTGGAAGCTCTCCGATTTCGTCCAGAAACAGCGTTCCGCCATCAGCCGCGGCCATCGCCCCGTCCCGATCCCGCACGGCTCCGGTGAATGCGCCCCGGACATGTCCAAAAAGCTCGCTTTCGATCAGGTCGGGAGGCACCGCCGAACAGTCGAACACCACGAACGGACCGCGCGCGCGCAGGCTGGTCTTGTGAAGAGCGTCCGCCACCAGTTCCTTGCCGGTTCCACTTTCACCCTGGATCAGAACGTTTGAATCAGTCGGGCCGACCTTCTTGATGATCGCGAAGATCTCTCGCATCTCGCTGGACTCGCCGATCATGTCGCCGAATCGTCCGGCCGTCGCGATTGACACGCTGACGGTCTCGTTGAATCGTGAGAACAGCAGCCTGGTCGTGCCAACACTCAACTCGGCGCCGTCCTGGAGAAGAATATCGAATACCCTGAAACCGTTGGCGAATATGCCGTTTTTACTGTTTTCGTCCCGCAGCCGGAAACCGCCGGGGCCGAACTCGAGCGAGGCGTGGATTCTGGACACGGTGTGGTCGTTGAGCTGAAGGTCGCACGATCGATCGGTGCCGATGGTGATCTTGCGCTTCTGGAAGGCGTGAGCGGCGCCCGAATCCGGTCCACTGACAATCCTGAGGCTGTACTTGTTGAAGGTCAGGTCTTCCGTCGGGATGTCGAGCGCGACGGTTCTGGTTTCTTCCATTACCATCAAAAACAACCTGTCCTGGCGTGAAAGGGAATCGGCTACCGCACGACGGTTTCCTGCAACTCGATCGTGCCAAGCGCCAGCTGCGAACCGGCCTCAATGTTAAACGATCTTGTCTCGCTCGAGTCGTCTTTGTTTGATCGGACGATCAGAGTGTGTCCGCCAGCCGGAAGATCCACCTCGACCAGATTGCCCTGGACAGGCAGAACCCGGCCATCAAGCAGCACCGTGGAGTCCGCAGGGAAGAAGCGGAAGATCAGTCTGCCGCTACCCCTGCTGTCGGCACTCTGTGATGCTTCGTTGTTATCGACACGATGGAGCGGGCGTTGAGTCTGAACTGCTGGAGCGACGTTCCGAACCTTCCCGGGCGTGGTCGTTACCGTGGAATCGTCGGCTTCAGGCGCCTGTCGATCCGCTTCCAATCCTTCGTCTGACACGGTCGACTCGTCGGATTCGGCTGTGACGGCATCCTGCGCGGCTCGAACGGCACCGGCGTCGGCGGCCACGAACCCGTCAGGAAGCGCGGCTGGCGGCGGGTTGACCACGGGTTCCGGGCCGTCTGAACGATCCGACATCAGAAACCAGCCCAGCAGGAGCGCGATTATCACCGCCAACCCGGCGAAGATGGGCCATCGTCTTCCTGTTGTTCTGCGGGCCGGCGCCGGTACTGGAGTCGGTGTCGGCTCGATCGGTCTGGAAACGGTTCCGGTTCGCGAAGGTGGAGTTATTGGCGTGCGCAACAGACCGTCAACGGCATTCGCCATCAGATCATCGATTGATGGACCGTTTGCCGCGCAACCGGACTGCCGCCCGAAGTATTCTGAGATGATTGCCTCGATACCGGCGGACATCAGGCTGATGTCGCTGGCGTGCGCCCAGCCCAGAAGCGCGGCCGAGAATTCCTCGGAGGTCTGCCATCTGGAATCGGGATCGGCGGCCATTGCCTTTGAGACTATCGCGCACAACTCGGCAGGCACGGCGGGAGCCGCCTCGGCCAGGTCCACGAAGGTCATCGAACGGATTTTTTCCAGCACCCCGACGTCCGAATCCGCATCGAATGGACGTCTGCCGGACAGCATTTCGTAACCGATGACCCCCAGGCTGAATACATCCGAGCGGTGGTCGCATTCCATGCCGCGAACCTGCTCGGGGGCCATGTAACATACCTTCCCGTGAAGCTTGCCCGGCATCGTCACGGAAGTCCTTCCCGTGGCCTTGGCAACCCCGAAGTCGGTCAACTTGACCAGTCCCTGGCGCGACACGAGGATGTTGGAGGGGCTGACGTCGCGGTGAACGACCCGCATCGGCCGATCGCTTTCGTCGCGTCGGTTGTATGCATAGGTGAGGGCCTTGGCCGTTTCGGACAGCACGTGAATCGTGAACGGCAGCCAGCGGTTCAGATCGACGTCCCGCCCGACCCGTGCAAGCACGTCCTTCAGGTCGGGCCCGTCTACAAACTCCATCACCATGTAGAAGCGCCCTTCCCAGCATCCGGACTCGAAGACCTGGACTATATTTCCATGGGCAAGCGACGCCGCTATGCGACTCTCGTCTGTAAAGCGGTCCACGAATTCGGGGTCGGATATCAGATGGGGCAGCATCATCTTGATGATTACGGTGCGCTCGGAGCCCGCGACGCCCTTCTGCCTGGCAAGCAGGATCTCTCCCATTCCGCCGGTGTTGAGGCGGCCCAGGATCTCGTATTTCCCGAATAGTTCGTCAGACATCGGAGTACCTGTGCACCATACGGTATGAACCGGAACAAAGGGCGATTCTATCTCAGTATTATCGATTGGCCCTGTTTGATTTTTTCCATCGTGTCACGGGCGCGGGTGTTGGTGTCCAGCAGCGTCTGTCTCAAGACGTCGGCGGTCGTTGCGGGCTCGTTGATCGCAGGCATGGCGGTGGACGAAAAAATACTGATGATCGGACCGAAGGCGGCAAAGTCGGGCGACGGAATC
>CAZNJW010000142.1:0-4796 GCA_964573455.1 uncultured Anaeromyxobacteraceae bacterium
ATGACAATTCGCCCTTTCCGGACGGCGAATGTGATTCGCCGCTACGAGGACAGGGTCCGGCGTGGGGGACGGGGACGGGGGCAATCAGGCAAGGGGCGGGCGAACGATGCAGTCCTTCAGCCAGGACTTCTTTTCCATTTCACGGACCAGGGCAGCCTCGCGTTCCTTGTTGAGGTAGTCGGCCTTCTGGAACGGGTAAACGAAATTCGTGTGCTCGTCGTAGGTTCCGTTCATGATGGCGACGGTGTCCTCGATGATCACGCGCTCTTCGTCAGTCGGAATCACGAAAATCCTGACCGCCGAATCAGGAGCGCTCAGTTCGCACTCGGCCGACCTGGTCTTGCACGGGGCGTTCTTTTTGTAGTCCATCCTGATGCCCATGCACTCGAGGCCGCGACAGACGTTTTCACGAATGTACGGCGACATCTCGCCCACCCCGGCAGTGAAAACGATCGCGTCCACACCGCCGATCGCGGCAATGTATCCGCCGACGTACTTCTTCAGCCGATGAACCTCGATGTCCAGCGCAAGCTGCGCCAGCTTGTCGCCAGCCGCCGCCGCGTCTTCCTCGTCGCGACGATCGACGTACTTGCCGCCGGTCACTCCCAGAACGCCGGACCACTTGTTCAACTGGGTGTTCATCTGGGCCGGCGTCAGGTTCATGCGCTCCATCATCATCAGGTCGATGGCCGGGTCGTGGTCGCCAGCTCGAGTACCCATCACCAGACCTTCCAGCGGTGTCAGGCCCATCGATGTGTCGTAGCTGACGCCGTTCCTGACCGCGTTCGCGGACGCGCCGTTGCCAATGTGAAGGGTGACGATATTCGTCGACAGAGGGTCCTTGCCCAGCAGGGCCGCGGCGCGCTTGGCGCAGTACAGCAGCGACGTGCCGTGGAAGCCGTACCTGCGGACGCCGTGCTGCGTGTACCATTCACGCGGCAGCGCGTACATGAATGAGTGTTCGGGCATCGTCTGGTGCCACGCCGTGTCCACCACCATCACATGCGGGACGTTCGGCATAACCTCACGAGCGGCCTCGATGCCCAGAACGTTCGGCGGGTTGTGCAGCGGCGCCATGTCGAAAAGCGATTTCACGACCTCGACGACCTCGTCGGTGATCAGGACAGACTTGGTGAACTTCTCACCGCCGTGCACCACGCGGTGCCCAACCGCCGCGATCTTGTCCAGGCTGTCTACTACGCCATGCTCCTTGCCGGTGATTGTGCCAAGCAACAGTTTCATCGCCTCTTTGTGGTCGGGGCATCCGTGCTCGATCTTCACGCTTTCGCCGCCAAAGCGGCTGAACTTGATGAAAGATCCGTCGATACCGACACGCTCGATGATGCCACTGCACACGGTCACGCTTTCTTCGTAGTCGAAGAGCTGGAACTTCAGCGACGAACTGCCTGAATTAAGGGAAAGGATCAGCATTGCGAAAACCTCCGATTATGCCGCCGGACGCGGCCACAGAAACCGGCGTCGGGTGGCGCCGGCGACAACACACGCGAATCAGTCTACTCCGCCGGCCTGGACCGCCGTGATGGTGACGACGTTCACGATGTCCTCGACAGAACAGCCGCGCGAAAGGTCGTTGACCGGCTTGCGCAGCCCCTGCAGGAAAGGACCGATCGCGGAAGCCTTAGCCAGACGCTCGACCAGCTTATAGCCGATGTTGCCCGCCTGCAGATCCGGGAAGACAAGGACGTTCGCCTTTCCCGCGACCGGGCTGCCGGGCGCCTTCAGCGCGCCGACCTTGGGCACCATCGCGGCGTCGGCCTGGAGTTCACCGTCCAGATCCAGGTTCGGGGCCAGTTCCTTCGCGATCCTGGTCGCCTCGACGACCTTGTCGACCAGCGGGTGCTTCGCGCTGCCCTTCGTCGAGAAGGAAAGCATCGCCACATGGGGCTCCATGCCGCAAAGGACACGGGCGGTCTCGGCGGACGATATCGCGATCCCGGCCAGCTGGGTAGCGTCGGGGCAAGGCGTGACCGCGCAATCCGCGAACACGAACAGGCCGTCGTCGCCAAACTGGCAGTCCGGCACAACCATCAGAAACGCAGAGGACACTGTCGAAATGCCGGGCGCCGTCTTGATTATCTGCAGTGCCGGTCGGATCGTGTCGCCGGTCGAATGAATCGCGCCGGAAACCAGCCCGTCCGCGTCACCGGCGTAGACCATCATCGTGGCGAAGTAGACCGGATCACGCACTATCTGATCCGCCTCGACCATGTTAATCCCCTTGGCCCTGCGAAGTTCGTAGAACGTCTGGACGTAGCCCTGGAGAAGGTCGGACGTGTTCGGATCAACGATCTGCACACCTTTGATGTTGGCATGCTCGACGGCGGCAACGTTACGAACCTCGTTCTCGTCGCCGACCAGGATAACCGTGGCCAGCCGTTCCTCGGCGATGATGGCCGCAGCTTTCAGCGTGCGAGGCTCGGTGCCTTCGGGCAGCACGATCCTTTTGATGTTGCGCCGCGCGCGCGACTTGAACGCGTTCATCAATTCGAACTGAAGCATTGTTAACCTCTCGTAAAGCCACGTGGCGTCTAAACAACGTGACGAATACCGAAAAACACCGCGGGAGTTTATCAGATAAGCCGGCGGTCGGAACCCAAAAAACAAACGTTCCAAAGCCTCTGTTTGGCTTTACAACTTCTTGACACGTGCAAGCAGCCGTTGTCAAATGCTTGCGGAGCATTTTACCCAGGGGGCATGCCCAATGAGGCGACTGGTGATATCGATCTTTGTGGTGGCTGCGGCGCTCATCCCGGGCTGCTATTCGTACGAGAGCCAGACGGCCGATCTCGCTTTCATGGATTCGTTCTTCGCGACGGACACGCCGGCGACGGACTCCATCGAAACGCCGGATGTGGCTGTCGACCAGGTAACCGGTGATACCACGGTCGCCGACGCTACCGATGCGGTCGAATGCACGTGCAGTTGTTCTCCGCAGCCGTGTACCTGCACCTGCACGCCGGGCGGCGAATGTGTATTCGACCCGACCGACGTGCCGGAAAAGAATCGCACGTCCGGCTTGCCGTGTGACAGCGACAGCCAGTGTTACACCGGCACGTGCGCCACCACGGAGCTGCTCGGCACGGTCTGGGCGGGTGCGACCGTTCCTGACGGCATGTGCACGATGCTCTACTGTTACGAAGACGCCCAGTGTGGCGACGGCGCTTTCTGTCTCGATCCGACTCAACTCGACCCCACGGTTCCAAAGCTGTGTGGAATGCCCTGTCTGGAAGACATCGACTGCCGCTGCGGCGTCGATTACGTCTGTCTGGACAGCAAGAACGTCGACGAATTCGGCGATCCGATCAAGGCATGTTTGCCCAGGAGCCTCGCTAACCTGCTTAAATGCGGCGCCGCCGTCTGCGAAGGGGAGGCACAGTGACCATGAAGAAACTTCCGATGGCAGTGACGCTGATTTCCTTCGTGACGATTCTTGCGTTCCCGATGGCCCTGATGGCCCAGACCGATGAAAATGCCCCGGCCGTGATCGATGTTGACGACGGCACCGCCGAGCCGGCGCCAGACCTCGATCTGACCGTCGACGGCGCTGAACCTGACGCAGTTGCAATCGCCCTTGCCGAGGACCCCGAAAAGCCACTGACTCCAGGCCAGAAATACAAGAAATTCTTCGAAAGAGAACTTGAGGAGCTTGGCAAGGAGGACCGCTACGGCGTCACGGCCCAGCTTCCGAAACGCTATCTGTCGGTCAAATGGGACTACTCCCAGATGACGGTTGACAGCCGTTTCAACGACAAGCACCAGAAGGGCCCCGCCATCGCCCCGATAGCGATGCCCGGTGGTTACCTGGACCTCGGTCTTAACGGTTACGGTTCCGGCCATGTATTTCAGGCGTCATATGGCATCCTGGGCAACTTCGACTGGTACTTCGAGCTTCCATACCAGTCGATGCATGTCCGCATCGATCCTAAATTCCTTGACTCAAACAAATTGCCCATGATGAACCCGAAGGATCCCACGGACAAAGCCTACGCGGGCCGCATGGGTATCGCCAAGCTGTATGAATTCATCCCGCAGCTTGGCCGTCCGGTTCCGGCACTGCGCTACGACGCCGACTGGGTCCTGGCGGACATCAACACCGGTTTCTCGTGGAACCCGTGGCGCACGGACCGTATCTCGACGTCGCTGACGTGCCGCGTCTTCATGCCGACTGGCCGTGTCGCCGCCGCCAACGCCAACCTGACCATGGCTACCGGTCCGGAAATCGACGTCGGCACCGGTTCGTGGGGTCTCGGGTTCACGAATGGTTGGGATTTCCGCATCTTCAAGTACAAGCACTGGGTCGACATCGTCTTCAGTTCCGAGTTTTCGATGGCGTATTACTTCCCACAGAAGCGCGACTATCCGACGAACTTCACGACGGAGCCGAACAACTCGCTGCTGCAGATGTTCAACGACCCGAACGTGTTCGCGCAGTTCCCCGACCTTCGCCACCTCGAGGGTCAGTACACCTACACGCCAGGTTTCGGCATCAGCTGGATGGGCCAGCTCCAGATCCAGGCGGCCATCTTCGGATTCAACGTCGGCTACGGTGTCATCCACGGCCAGGAACCCGAGATTCAGGGTGACTGGAAGTTCCAGCAGATGGTTCGCAGCCTGCAGCTCCTGGGACAGAACACCGTTCAGGCCATCCAGCTCGGTGCCAGCGTATCACTCATTCCGCTGATGATTCCCGTCAACGTCGGATTCTCCTGGCGAAAGATGGTCGACGGCTACAACAGCCTGGCCATGGAAGACTACTGGAACGTCGTCGTGAAGGC
>CAZNJW010000143.1:0-4731 GCA_964573455.1 uncultured Anaeromyxobacteraceae bacterium
ATCGGAGACGAACTGGTCGCGGCCGCGACAGGTCTGAATGGTTCAGAATGAAATCGATGAAAGGGGCTTTTTGGTTGACAACGCCTGCCTCGGACAGGTACAAGATTTGCGGCAATTCCGTATGATCCCGCGTGGCGGATCCACTGGATCCGTCCGGCGGATGGCGAATTCGTTCGACAGAAAGGATTAATTAAAATGAACCGAAAGAGCATCACTCTGGTTGCGGTGGCAATCGCCGCTTTCCTCGTTCAGGGCTGTGGCGACACTGATCCGGCCCCCGACAACGGTCACGACGCCATGATTCAGGATTCGATTTCCGACGTGGCAGACATGGACACTGTCGAACCGGACGGCGATTCCGCCGACGCGGTGGTTCAGGACACGACGGACACGTTCCAGCCGCCCTGCCCTCCCTCCCAGTGCATCAAGGATGGTAACGGGAATCTGGTCGTCAACCCGAACCCGGGCTGTGTGGGCGATGCCTGTGCCGCGGGTCCGGATCACAACCCCGATCCCACGGCCTTCGGCCCATTCCCGGTGGGCATCCGCCAGTTCGTTTACAGCGACCCGAACCCCGATAACAACAACGAGGACGGGCAGCCCAGAAGCCTGAAGATCGACGTCTGGTTCCCGACCACGGAAGAATTCCGCGGTGGCGAGCAGTTCATCTATGACATCAAGGAAGAATGCGGCCAGGCGGTGAAAGACAAGTACGCCGACGTCGAAATCGGACGCTTCCCGGTTGATGCTGTTCTGGACGCCCCAATCCGTCACGGCGAAGGCCGGTTCCCCGTGGTCATTTTCTCTCACGGCGCCTTCGGAATCCGCTTCCAGAGCATCTTCTTCACGATCCAGCTCGCCTCGCACGGTTACATCGTGATCTCGGCCGACCATCAGTACAACACACTGAACGAGATCCTCGTGGACGGCTATGATGCCAGCGAACTCGTCACCTCGGCCCTTCACAGGCCGCGTGACGTCTTCGCGCTGCTCGACTGGATCGAGGCGAAGGGCAACGACGAGGCCGACGAGTTCTACGACCTGGTCGACATGGAAAACGTGGCCTGCACCGGTCACTCGTTCGGCGGGCTGACTTCGTACATTGTAACGGCCGACCCCAGAATCGACGCGATCATCCCGATGTCACCGGCAGCCGACATGGTCAATGCCTTCTGCCTGACGTTTAACAACACCCCGATCGAGGAACTGTCCCTGCCAACCCTGATGATGGCCGGAGAACAGGACAAGACGCTCCAGTACCAGTCCCAGCAGCGTGATCCCTTCAACCTTCAGCCCGCTCCGAAGTGGCTGCTTTCGCTGCCTCGCGCCGGACACTACACCTTCACCGATTCATGCATGATGAACCTTGAGGAGTTACAGGATTACTGGACGGATGCTGACGATGCGCTTCGCGACGGCTGCGGGACGGAGAATTTCGATTGGCGCGAGGCTCACAAGGTCATAAACCTCTACGGAATTTCATTCCTTAACCATTTCCTGCGCCACAGTCCGGCCGCCGGCGCTGTACTGGTTCCGGAATCCGCCGCGCAGTGGGGCGAGGAAGTCGAGTTCATACCGTTCACGGAATAGTCTCCCCCGGTCCCCCCGAAACGGGAATCACCCATCCAGAATACACGGCATAAGCGACCGGAACGGCGTCGACGATTTGCCCTGCGGATGCTATCCTTGGACGATTCAAACGAGGTGTCTCCGGGGATGGCTTCCCAGCAGATCGCCGAAAGGGCGGCATGGCTCAGATCCGAACTCGCGCGCCACTCACGCCTCTACTACGAAAATGACTCACCGGAGATCGACGACGCGGAATATGACAGTCTGTTTCGCGAACTCGAACGGATCGAGGCCGAGAATCCCTCGCTGGCCACGCCTGACTCTCCCACACGGAAGGTAGGTTCCGCGCCCTCGCGGCAGTTTGCGCCGGTCACGCATGGTGTTCCGATGCTTTCGCTGGCGAACGCCATGAATGATGGCGAGTTTCTGGCTTTCGACGAGCGCGTCAGACGTGCGTTGAACCGCGCGGCGATCGAGTACGTCGTCGAACCCAAGATCGACGGGCTGTCGGCCGAGATCGTGTACCGCGACGGGCTGCTCGTGCAGGCATCCACCAGAGGCGACGGAACCACCGGCGAGGACATCACGGCAAACGTCCGCACCATCAGGTCGATCCCCGCCACGCTCGTCTCCGACTCATCCCCCGTGTCCGACGGCCAGGACGACCTGCCGCTGTTCGGGACGGCTGAGCAGTTGCCACCACCGGCGCTGTTCGAGGCGCGCGGCGAGATCTTCATGCCGACCGACGATTTCAGGAAAATGAATCTTGAACGCGAGGAGGCCGGCCTTGCTCCGTTCGCGAATCCCCGCAACGCGGCTGCCGGTTCGGTAAGGCAGATGGATCCCAGGGTGACGGCTTCCAGGCCGCTCGACTTCCTGGCTTACACGGTCGGCAGACTCCAGGATCCTTCGATTGACTCGCAGTGGGAACTGCTCGATCGCCTCCGACGTTACGGCTTTACGGTCTCTTCGCTTGTACGACTCGTCCACGGCTCCGAAGAAGTCCTGGCCGTATTCCGGGAACTGGGCGCGAAACGCGACGAGCTTCCGTTCGAAATCGACGGCGCGGTGGTCAAAGTAAACTCGTTCGAGTTGCAGCGGCAACTGGGTGAGATCTCCCGCAGCCCCCGCTGGGCCATCGCCATGAAATTCCCACCCAGACGGGCCCGGACCACGGTCAAATCGATACTGGTGCAGGTAGGACGCACCGGTGTTCTTACACCCGTGGCCGACCTCGAGCCGGTAAAGGTGGCCGGAGTCGTTGTCAGACGCGCCACTCTTCACAATGAGGACGAGATCCGACGGCTTGACCTCCGCATCGGCGACAAGGTCGAGGTCCAGCGCGCGGGGGACGTCATCCCCGAGGTTATCGAAGTTCTGACCGCTGAACGTGACGGAACCGAGATCGCCTTCGCGATGCCAGCGACCTGCCCATCCTGTTCCGGGGCAGTTTCCCGGGCAGAGGGCGAGGTGGCCTGGCGCTGCATGAACATGTCGTGTCCGGCCCAGTTCCGCGAGCATGTCATCCACTTCGCGTCCCGGCGCGCGATGAACATCGAGGGTCTCGGCGAAAAGCTGACAGATCAACTGATAGAAGCCGGCTTGATTCATGATATCGCCGACATTTTTTCGCTGACCCGGGACTCGCTGGCCTCGCTGGATCGGATGGGAGACAAGTCTGCGGCCAACATCATCGCCGCCATCGAGACTTCCCGTTCGCGCCCCCTTCCCGCCGTGCTGAACGCGCTCGGCATCAGACAGGTGGGCGAGTCGACTGCAAGGGACCTGGCTGCGCACTTCGGTTCGATCCAGGCTATTGCCGAGGCACCGCTCGATGCACTGACGTCCGTCAGCGATATCGGCCCGGTCGTTGCGGCCAGCATCCACGACTTTTTCGCCTCGGAACGAAACCTGGCGACGATCGATCGCCTTGCCAGAGCCGGTGTCACGATGCGCATGACGACAGACACTCCTGGACGAGGCCCCCTTGCGGGCAGCATCTTCGTCTTCACTGGAGGTCTGTCGTCCATGACCCGCGATCAAGCCTCGGACCTGGTTATATCCCTCGGAGGCAGGGTCTCCGGCTCAGTTTCCGCTAAGACCACCCATGTGGTCGCGGGCGGGGACGCCGGTTCCAAGCTCGAAAAGGCCCGCTCGCTGGGTCTCGAGATTCTCACCGAGGAACAGTTCAAACAGATGGTGACGGGAAATGGCGAATAAAAGTCACCTGATGGGCAACATAATCGCGCTGCTCTGCTCGGCTCTGGTCGGCCTGTCGACCTCCCTGCCCTATTACCTCCTGAACGAGAACGCTCCGGGATCGATGGTCTTCTCGGGCATGTCGACAAACATCCCGGACGAGGCCAGTTACCTGATGTGGTCGCGCCAGCACGCGGATGGCGAATTCCTGACAACCAACCGCATGACCACCGACCCGCACGCCAGGATCCTGCCAAATCCGGCGTGGCTCGCGGTCGGCCTTGTCGCGCGCGTGACCGGCTCGGATGTGCTCGTTTCCTACCACGTCGCCCGAACGTTCTTCTCGTTTCTGTATCTGTTCGTGCTGTGGCTGCTTCTGCTCAGAATCATGCCGACGCGAAACGTGGCCAGATTCGCGTGGACCGTGATCGCCCTGGGTGGCGGACTGGGCTGGCTGACGTTGACCGGTCTGGACATTCCATCCGCGGACTGGATCACCGAGCTCTGGTCCTGGCCATCGATGCTGCACTACCCACACTTCGCCCTGTCGTTGCTGCTGCTGGTCACTTTCCTTCTGCTGTGGGTCGACAACCTCGAAAAACCTGGAAGACTCCGCCCGATCCTGGCCGGATTGACATTGTCGCTGCTGGCCCTGGTCCACCCATACACCGCAGGCACGCTGATCGGCGCGATCATGGTGCACTTCGCCTTCGTTGTCTGGCGAACGGCCCGGGCCAACAGGGACAGTCCAGACATTTTCGCCCTTTCGATTCGTCAGACGCCGGGGCTTTCAACCATGCTGGGCTTCGCTCTTCCCGGATTGGCGATCGTCGTGCTTCAGACCCTGATGAATCCGATGCTGGCCGACTGGGCCTCCCAGAACCAGATGCCATCTCCGCCACCATGGCAGTATCTTTTCGGTCTGGGCGTTGTCGGTGTTCTGGCGGTCATCCGGGTGGCCCG
>CAZNJW010000144.1:0-4690 GCA_964573455.1 uncultured Anaeromyxobacteraceae bacterium
CGCCGATCGATACCGTCAGTTTGCCCTGGGGCTGTTGTCGTTCTCCGTAGAAGTCGTCTTCCTCGACCCTGGCCCGGATCGATTCCGCGATCTCGATGGCCCCGGCCCGATCGGTGGTGATCAGCAGCATGGCGAACTCCTCGCCACCGTATCTGCAAGGAATATCGGTAACGCGCAGCCGATTACGGATGATCTCGCCCAGCTTCGCAAGAACGGCGTCGCCGGCGGGATGGCCGTGGGTGTCGTTGTAGTGCTTGAAGTGGTCCACGTCCAGCATCAGCAGGCTGAAAGTCGAGAAGTCACGCTGGCTGCGTCGGACCTCGCGTTTCAACGATGTCTGGAATGTCCGCCTGTTTCCAAGCCCGGTCAATTCGTCAGTTGCCGCCAGTTCCTGCAGCCGCGAGTTCGCCTTTTCAAGTTCCCAGGTTCGCGCCTTCACTGTTTCTTCCAGGTGCTCCGTCTGAACCTGTATCTCGTCCGCCATATCGTTGAAGGTCGCCGCAAGTTGTCCGATTTCATCATTTGTGGTGATCGCGGCCCGGCGACGCAGGTCTCCCGTGGCGAACCCCTCGGCCGCCTTCGCCAGTTGCTTCACCGGAAGGATCAGACCACGTCGGACCAGAAGAATCATCACTGTCAGGAAGGCCGCCAGAAAAATGACCGACACGATTACCGATCGCAGGATCAGCGGAATGATGGACGCCCTGACGCGGCCGATATCCATGCCGCCGACCACGGTGCCCCAGCGGATGCCCGGCAGGTCCTTGACAGCGGTCTTCACCGGTTTGCTGACCAGAAGAATCTCGTGTCCCTGGATATTGATACGGCTGCGCAGAGGGATTTCAGCCGCCCCCGCACGGGTGATGAACTCGTGTTCGCTGAGAAAGTCGTAACCAACGGCGACCTCGCGCGTGATGATCCGGCCGTGCCCGTCCAGAATCACGGCGAAGACCAGGCCGATGTTGCCCTCCTGCTCACCGCGAAGAGTCGAGAGTGCCTCGTCGATCCCCTGGAGGGACCTGGCCGCAAGGTCGTTTCTGGCCATCTGCGCGACGCCGTCCACCAGAGCAACGGCGCGCAGTTCTGATTCCTGAATCAGGCTTCTATAGAAACCCGTAGCCATCAGAGCCGCCGATGCGGTTACCGATCCGCATATCATAAGGACGGTGGTCAGGATCACCTTGGCCCGGAAAGTCATCTGGTACCCTCCTGGGCAGTAAGAGCCTGAACCGACGCAATCACATCCTCGATCGCCGTGTACACCGAATCGTCGGTCTCGACCCAACCCGACATCAGATCTTCCGGCCCAAGCAGCGAACGCTCCTCGGCGGTTCCTTCATCGATCTCAAGGAATGCCGTGCCGATGCGCCGGGCTAGTTCGGGGGTCAGGTCGCCCGACACGACCAGGGGTTCGGACGGAATCTCACCGGCTACAGCCAGGATGCTGAGATCTGAAAGGTCGACCCCGGCCAGTCCCGCCAGTCTGAGTGCGTCCGTGAACGTCGCGCCGGCGTCGACGCTTCTGCTCTGAACGGCCTGAATCGTCTCCCGATGACCTCCGGTGAACACCGGCTCGTAGTCCCGCCATGGCAGCATTCCATGTCTGGCAAGGTAGTCCGCCGCGTAGATGTATCCGGATGCGGACCTGGGTGATGAAAACGCGATCCGCGTTCCGTGCAGCGCCGCCGTGGACTTAATGCTCGAGTCGCGGTGCACGATCAAATTGGTTCCGTAGAAGGTCGAGGTGCCGTAGACCGTAGCCGCGACCAACCGCAGACAAGGGATCTGGCTGCGAGCCTGCACGAACTCGGCCGGTGGGATCATTGCCCCCGCCAGGGTTCCATTGGCCAGTCCGGAAGTGAACTCGTTGTAGTCCCTGATCGGTACGAACTCGACCGGCGCCCCGACCCTGGTGGAAAGCCATGTCTGAAGTTTGGGCAGCACCGGAGCATTCTGTCTGTATCCACCCGAGATCGACTCGGGAAGACCGATTCGAATGATCGATGGCTGCGCCGTGCCCGGCAGGCACATCGCGCGCGGAACCGAAATCGTGGCGGGCCTTCGCGGGGCCACCGTAGATTCAGGGGATCGCGTGGAGCAAGCCGACGTGACCAGGAAGACGGAGATCGCCAACAGGATCAGTTTTGCCACGCGTGAACTGGAGACGGGCCGGGGCAGTGCATGAGAATGCGCTATTTCGACCGGTGCCTGAACCTTGTCGAACATGTCTGAATCCGTCAAATCGGTTCGCCCGTCCTTTCAGATCATGTGGGAGTCTAGCCCCCAGAAGCCGCGCCATTATACCAAATATAGAAATAGTTTAAAGATATCACTGGGAAACATCTTCACGTACCCGATTGTCCTTGACGGGCGTGCGGCCGGACAATAACCTAGCGGCGGCAAAGGCCGGTAATCAGGTGTCCGATGTTTCGCAGGCGCATTTCGATTCTTGCGGGTCATTTCGGCAGCGGAAAGAGCGAGATCGCGGTCAATTACGCGATGAGTCTTGCCACTCAGGGCCAGCCGGTCTCTCTGGTCGACCTCGATGTAGTCAAGCCGTATTTCCGTTCCCGGTCCGCGCGCGCCGAACTGGCCGCTGCCGGCGTCGATCTGGTCGCGCCCTCCGGTGAGAACTACTACGCCGATCTTCCCATCATCATTCCGCGTGTGCGGGCCTTGTGCGCCTCGCCCGATCTGCGCGTGATAATGGATCTGGGCGGTGACGAGGTCGGCGCGAAGGTCCTGGGATCCCTGGCGGACGTGGTCCGGCCCGACGAAGTCGAGGTCGCGGCCGTGTTGAACTTCCGCCGTCCGCTGACTCCTGATCCGGAAGCCGCGGTCGCGATGGTCCGCGGGATCGAGGGAAACGCCCGGCTGCGCGTTTCCGGTGTGATAGCCAACACCCACGTGATGCACCTGACGACGCCCGACGTGGTTCGCGACGGTTATGCCATGGCCGTGGAAACCGCCCGTGTTTTAGGCGTGAAAGTGATGGCGGTCTGTGTACCATCCATGATAAAGAATCAGTTCAAGGCCGATGAATTCGACTGCGGGATATTCCCGATATCGCGGGTGATCCTCACTGATTTTGCGGCCGACGAAGGTCGCTACGGGGTCAGGAAAATCGGTCCGTTGTTTGTTCCGGCACCGTTGCCGGACGAGGAAGGATAAGTCATGCCCAGGATTGAAGTGAACCGGGAGCGCTGCAAGGGCTGCGAGTTGTGCGTGAAGGCCTGCCCGCAGGGGGTTCTGTCCATCGGCACCGAAATGAACGGCAAGGGATACTTCTTTGTGAAGCTCGCCGAGCCGACGAAGTGCATCGGATGCCGGCTGTGCTGTATCACGTGTCCGGACGTGGCGTTGAACCTGAAGGTCAACGGCACGATGTACCACTATTTCAGGTACTGAACGCCAGGTCGTAAATCGTGAAAGGTCCGCGGGCGGACCGCAGGGGTTGTCAATGGCCAGAAAATTGATGAAAGGAAGCGAGGCGATCGGCGAAGCAGCCATCCGTGCGAACTGCAAGCTGTTCTTCGGATACCCGATCACCCCACAGAACGAGATCCCGGAGTACATGTCGCGCCGTCTGCCGCAGGTGGGTGGCACCTTTGTCCAGGCCGAGAGCGAAGTGGCCGCGTCCAACATGCTGTATGGCGCGTCCGGCGCGGGTGAGCGCGTCTTCACGTCGTCATCGTCGCCGGGCATCAGCCTGATGCAGGAAGCCGTGTCCTACATGGCCGGTTCCGAACTGCCGGTCGTGATCGTGAATATTATGCGAGCGGGTCCCGGTCTGGGCGGCATCCTGCCGTCCCAGGCGGATTACTTCCAGTCGACGAAGGGTGGCGGTCACGGCGATTACAGGTTGCTGGTCCTGGCTCCGGCCTCGATTCAGGAGGCCGTTGACCTGGTTCAGGACGCATTCGACCTGGCTGATTACTACAGAAATCCGGTCGTGATTCTGGCAGACGGACTGATCGGCCAGATGATGGAACCGGTCGAATTCAAGGAAGATCGCCAGCCTTGCAAGCCGCTGCCGGCCAAGAACTGGGCCACCACCGGCTGGAATGGCCAGGGCAGGCCGCGCGCGGTCGTCAACTCGCTGTTCCTTGACCCGACACTGCTGGAACACCACAACGAGAAGCTGACCGCTAAGTACGCTGACATGGCGAAGAACGAAGTTCGCTACGCCGAGTACTTCACGGACGAGGACTACGAACTGCTGGTCGTGGCATACGGGTCAGTGGCCCGCGTGTGCCTCAGCGCGATCAGGCAGCTTCGCGCCGAGGGCAGAAAGGTCGCACTGGTGCGGCCGATTTCCCTGTTCCCGTTCCC
Source organism: uncultured Anaeromyxobacteraceae bacterium (assembly GCA_964573455.1). Taxonomy (GTDB): domain Bacteria; phylum Myxococcota_A; class UBA9042; order DTJE01; family DTJE01; genus JAGOFO01. The sequence goes on from CAZNJW010000144.1 coordinate 4,333, forward strand.
GACCGACGTGATCGGTGCGGCGGCACGGAAGGCGGGCAGGGCGTTGGTCGTGGAACTGTCCACCGGTCAGATGATCGAGGATGTCCGGCTCGCGGTAGGCAAGGATTTCCCGGTGGCCTTCCATGGAAGGACCGGTGGAAACCTGGTCACGCCGGACGAGGCGCGCGAGGCGATTCTGGCGCAGCTCGCCGCGAAGGAGGCCTCCAGATGAAGGACAACAACGCTTTTAACTACCCGCAGGGATTGACCGACGCGACAACGCACTACTGCCCCGGATGCACCCACGGGATCATTCACAGACTGATCGCCGAAGTGCTTGATGAGCTTGGCGTGAAGGAACGCACCGTCGGCGTCTCCC
>CAZNJW010000145.1:0-4677 GCA_964573455.1 uncultured Anaeromyxobacteraceae bacterium
TCTGGGGCGGGTGGATTTCGAGTGGCTGGCGAGGCTGCGTGCCGACGTGCTGGCGATTGGACGGAATCCTCCGTCACCGCCTTCGCTTGATCCTTTCCCATCCGTCGAGGCCGGGAGGCTCGACAAGGGTGCGCTTGAGGCCATGGGCCGGGAAGATCTCAGGTCTGGGAGATGGGGGGTCGTGATCTTTGCCGGAGGCGCCGCGACCCGGTTCTGGGCCGGTGCCGGAGAACATCCTCAGGCGGCAGCCGTGATAGCGCGATACGGCGGAAGCGCTCCAAAGGGATTGTTCCCGGTGTGCGAGCGCAGCGGCAGATCGTTCCTGGACCTCTTCGCGGCGCAGATGATCGCGTCCGGCCGGGAGTGCGGCAGGTTCGCGCCGCTTGTGCTTATGGCCAGTTCAGGCACGGCCGGGGCGCTTCGGGAGTGGGTGGAAAACGGAACCCCGCGCGAGTGGTTCAGCCGGTATGTGCTGGTGATGGAGCAGGCTGAGCATCCCCGGCTGGACATGGACGGGGACCTGATTGTCAGACGGGACGGGTCACTGGTCTTCACCGGCGATGGTCATGGCGGCGTGTTTGGCGCCCTGCTCCGCCCCGCAGGCAATGGAACCAGACCAGTTGACTGGCTGCGTTCATTCGGCGTTACCGACGTCGTTCTACATAACGTGGACAACGTGGCGGCAAACGCCTTGGAGCCGTGCCGGCTCGGGTTTCACGCAGCCGGTGGATATGAAATGACGCTGTCGGCAACAGGTCGGCGGGATCCGTTGGAAAAGGTAGGTCTGGTCGCGCTCAATCGTGATTCCGGGCGCGTAGACGTGGTCGAGTACTCGGTCTGTCCCAGGGAACTGACGCTTGCCGTTGATGATGAAGGCGCGCTGCTGTTCAAGGCGGCCCACATCAACACCAATCTGGTTTCTCTGGATTCGATCAGGGCCGACCTGCCCCCTACCCTCTACACCGGAAAGGAGGTGGACGTCGGCGGCAGGCTTGTCCCCGCCTGTTCACACGAGATGCTTAACCAGTCGCTGGCCGGCTTGCTCGATCCGGTCCGCGTGGGATGCCTGATCCTGGACCGTGGTGAGTTTTTCCAGCCGACCAAGAGTCTTTCGGGCGCGGATTCGCTGGTAACCACCAGAGCCTGGCTCGGTGACCGCGGGATCGACTGAAGCATCGTCGGAGTCTCCGCGAAAGCCCGTGATTCTTCATGGGGCCAATCTGATTGACTACACTATGTTTTCTGGTAAAGTATGCGACCGGCCGTTAAGGCCCGTTTCTTGAGGTAGCGGTGGCAGGCTTCCGTGACATGGACAGGCTCGAGGATATGACCCTGGACGGGCGAAGGGTGCTGGTCCGGGTCGATCTGGACTGTCCGATCGACGATAGTGGAAGGGTTACCGACGATTCCAGGATTCAGATCTGTCTGCCGACCATCCGTCACCTGATTGCGGAGGGTGCGCGTGTTGTCCTTGCGTCGTCACTGGGCTCGCCGGGCGGGCGACGCAACGGGCGACTTTCGATGGCTCCGGTGGCCGAACGGCTTGCCGAGATCCTTGATTGCGACATTTATCTGCCTGAAGACACGGTCGGTGAGGGACCCTGGAAGGTCATCATGGAGCGGGTCGAGGGTGAGGTCGTCCTTCTCGAGAATCTCGGTTTTCATGCCGAGGATGAAAGAAACGACGACCTGTTCGCGCAGCGGCTGTTCGGTCTGGCCGACGTGTTTGTCAACGAGGCCTTCCGCCTGTCCGATCGCCAGCTCGCCTCGACGGTTGGTGTCGCTGGTCTTTTTAATGAAAAGGCGGTCGGCATCCGATTCCGCAGGGAAGTCGAGATGCTGTCCAGGGTGATGACGTCCGCGGATTCCCAACTCGGAATCATTTTCGGTGGCGAGGACGATAGCTTCGCCCTTGAATATCTTACCGGTCAGCTTGGTCGCGTTCAGAGGGCGTTCATCGGCTCCAGAGTGGCTCTTCCCTTCCTGGCGGCCAGGGGTTTTCCGACCGGCTGCGTGAAGGTGGACAAGGAAAAGACAGAGGCTGCGGGCAAGATACTTTCCAGGGCGCAGGTTCGTGGCGTGGACATCGTGCTGCCTGTGGACTTGGTCGTTAAGCCGTCCGGAGCGGGCGATGACGATGCATTCACCGTTCGCGCGGATGGGATTCCGGCCGACTGCGAACTGATGGATATAGGCCCGGTCACCGTCGAGACCTTCCCAGCGGCTTTCCTGACTGGTCCGGATGGAGCCAGGAAGCCGGTGCGCACGTTGGTCTGGCACGGCGCGCTTGGTCGTGTGGGGACGCCGGCGTTTTGCCAGGGATCCGCCAATGTGGCCAAGCTGGTCAGCAGATCGGCGGCGTGCGCCACCGTGATCGGTGACGAGATGGCGGAACTGGTTTCCCGACTGGTGTTGACACCTTTCTTCGCGCATGTCTCCGCCGGTGGAGACGTTGGCGTGAAGCTGATGCTCGGACGGGAACTGCCCGCGATTAAAGCGATTTGTGGAGAGTTGTGATGTCGACCAGGAAGTATCTTGTAGCGGGTAACTGGAAAATGAACCTGGATGTCAGGACCGCGGCTGATCTGGCCAGGGGCGTCGTGTCCCGGGCAGCGCGTTTTCGTGGCGTTGATATTGTCGTGTGCCCGTCAGCGGTTCTGATTCCCGGTGTGGCGCGGGTGCTGGAGGGGTCGAACGTGGCTCTGGGCGGCCAGGATCTCAGCGTCGAGGTGGCTGGCGCCTTTACTGGCGAGACGAGCGCTGACCAGCTTCTCAGCACCGGTTGCAGATACGTGATTGTGGGGCACTCCGAGCGTCGTGAGTATCACTTCGAGTCCGATGAACTGGTTGGCGCGAAGGTGAAGCGTGCGCTCGCATCGGGTCTTGTTCCGATTTTCTGCGTTGGCGAGAAGCTCGCCGAGCGTAAGGCCGGTAAGACCTTTGAAAGGATTGAACGGCAGGTCCGGGTCGGTCTCGACGGTATTGAGTCGGCCGCCATGGCTGACGTGGTGGTCGCGTACGAACCGGTATGGGCGATCGGGACGGGCGAGGTAGCGACGCCGGCCCAGGCCGAGGAAGTTCATGAGTTCATCCGTGGGATCCTGAAGGGGATGTTCGGCGCCCAAGTCGCCAACGCCACCAGGATTCTCTACGGCGGTAGTGTCAAGGCCGATAACGCGCGCGACTTGATGGCGTGCCCGGACGTGGATGGCGCCCTCGTTGGCGGTGCCAGTCTCAAGGCCGAACAGTTTGGCGGAATTATTGAGGCTACAGGAGTTTGAACATGGGTTTTGTAACGGTACTGCTGGTCGTTCTGCACATCGTCGTTTCGCTGTTGCTGATTGTGGTCGTGCTTGTCCAGCCTGGTAAGAGCGGCGGCATGGGCGCTGCGTTCGGCGGCGGTTCGTCGTCGTCCGTGTTCGGCGGTCGCGGCGCCACGACGTTCCTGTCCAAGGCGACCGGCATTCTTGCCGGCGTTTTCTTTGTTCTTTCGATAGCGCTGGCGGTTATCAACACCAACGACAGCGTCACGGCCGGAATAAAGGAGACAGCTGCGGAATCCGACAGCGTGCCTTACGTCCCGCCGGCTCCGGTTGAAGGCGAGTCTGTCCCGGCCGCTCCCGCCGAGGCGCCCGCGCCGGCTCCGGCCGAGGCAGCGGCTCCGGCTGCAGCTCCGGCCCAGGCCGAGGCACCGGCTCCGGCTCCTGCTCCCGCCGGCGGCAACTGACCAGTCGTCAGGGATTGTTTCACGTGAAACATTTTGACCGACCCCCAGTCGTGATCGCGCTTGCGAACCAGAAGGGGGGCGTCGGCAAGACCACGACCACCGTTAACCTCGCCGCATCGCTTGCGGTCTACGAAGTACCGACACTTCTCGTTGACATGGATCCGCAGGCAAACGCCAGTCTTGCCTTCGGTCTCGATTATCGTGCCGGAGGGGGGCATGTCTACGATCTGATGCTGGGCAGGCTCTCCTTCGATGAGGTGGTCCGGAAGTCAGAACTGGAGTCGCTGGACATCATCCCTTCCCATCCCGATGTCGTGGCCGCCGAGGTCGAGCTGGTCGACCTCGAGGATCGGACGCTTCTGTTGCGTCAGGCGCTTTCCCTTGCTGCGGATCGTTACGCCGTCGTAGTGATTGACTGCCCGCCCGCGCTGGGATTCCTGACCTTGAACGCTCTGGTCGCCGCCAACCATGTCATTGTTCCAATGCAGTGCGAGTTCTACGCGCTCGACGGGCTCGTCAGGTTGGTACAGACCATAGATCTGACCAGGCGTTCCTGGAATCCGGGCCTCGACATCCTGGGGCTGGTGCTGACCATGTTCGATGCGCGCGCGCGCCTGAGCCATCAGGTTGCCGAGGACGTCGAGCGTCACTTTCCTGGAAAAGTCTTCAAGACAAGGGTTCCCAGAAATGTACGTCTCGCCGAGAGTCCTTCACATGGGAAACCGGTTATACTCTTCGACGTGAGGGCATCGGGCGCCACGGCGCACATGGAGCTTGCCGCCGAACTGCTCGCACGCCTCAACTTGAACTGAACAAACCGGGGGTCCCGATGAATCCGAAAAGGTCCGGCCTTGGAAAGGGTCTGTCCACGCTGTTCCCGTCCGGCGTGGCCTCGTCAGGCACCATGGAATGTCCGATCGAGCGAATCGACGCCAACCCCTCCCAGCCGC
>CAZNJW010000146.1:0-4441 GCA_964573455.1 uncultured Anaeromyxobacteraceae bacterium
TTTTGTTCAGGAACGCCTGGCACGGATCTTGTCGATGTAGACGCCTTCGTAGAAATTGTTGGCACCTTCGATGCTGTCAAACAGCAGTCTAATCGCGATTTCCTTGCCCACGTACGGAGTAATCACCGCACTGACGTAGATAAACTGACCCTTGGTGTTCTTGTAGATGACATCGGTCATGGAGGTCATCACCGTCTCGGATGATTCCACCTCGCCCGTCTTCGTCACAATGCTCATCCGGAACTGGTCAAGTTGAGCTTCCGGCGGAAATGACGCAATCATCGGTTCGGACTCAACCCAGATGTACGCCGAGACGATGACGGTGGACAGTGCCGCGCTGATCGGCGGAACGTAGAAGTACGGTGATGTCAGCGTCGCGCGCACCGACGCGGAGTCGGCCTGGGCCGGATCGACCGGTTCGCACTCGGCGTTCAGGGCACCCGAGTAGTACGTATGGCACTTCGTGTTGCCGAAGTAGGCGCTCTGGGAACCGAACGCCTTGCGGTGGGCCGAGGCGGCCCAGCTGACCTGATCGCCAGGTTTGGGATCAAGAACCGTCCATGCGTCTATTCCGTTCTCGAAGTCTTCCTCGAAAAAGTCGGCCTTCATGCAACACTCGGAATCCCACCCCGCCACACACTGGCCAATCTTTGTGTCGCAGACCTTCTTCTGACACTCGCCAAGCGCGATCGGCGCGTCAACGCAGTCGGAATTCCTTGCGCATGGCGTCGGGCCTTCGTCCTGAACCAGATCGGTCCCCTCGTCCGGGATCATATTATCCACGGCGAGGTCCGGTGGCTGCTGGGTATCCTTGGTGTCGGCGCCAACGTCAACCTGGATGTCCCCCGGGCCCTCGTCCTGTGTAGTATCGAAAGGAGGCGGCTCATCGCCACCGCAACCAGAGGCAATCACCAGGCCAGTAAGCACGGGTAGCCAGAAAAGTCTGCGCATCGCCAACCTCCAGTTGGACCGGTAAAAGAAACAAAAAGTAAAGACGCCGGTCATGTTACCACATCGAAACATGGGTTTCATGACAAATTGCTGGATGACACGCGATCGCGGACCACTGCGTTCCACCGCCGTTTTCTTGACACCCGGTGAAAACCAACTGAAGATCCGTACAGGCCGTAACTGGACAGAAGTATGGGCTTGTTTGGCCAGCATGGAAGCCTCGTGGGCCTCGACATCGGATCGAGCGCGATAAAACTGGTTCGACTGAAGCAAACCTCGGGTTCGTGGGCTCTCCAGGCATTCAGTCTCGGGCACCTTCCACCGGACGCCATCGTCGACGGCAGAATCATGAATTTTTCCGTCGTGATAGAACGTCTTCGCGAACTCATGCGCGAGGCCGGTGTCAAGGGCGGATCCTGCGCGATCGCGGTATCGGGGTCATCCCTGATCGTGAAGCGCCTCTCGCTGCCCGAAATGACCCGTCAGGAACTGGCGGATTCGATCGTTTGGGAAGCCGAGCAGTACATCCCGTTCGACATCAAGGACGTCAACGTGGACGCGCAGATCATCAACTCCAAGGCCGGTCAGGGCCAGATGGACGTTATGATGGTCGCCGCCAAGAAGGATGTCGTCAACGAGTACGTCTCGGTCGCCGCCGAGGCGGGCCTGACCACCGAGGTGGTCGACGTGGCCATCTTCGCCGCTCTGAACATGTTCGAGGCGAATTACACCATTCCGGCCGACCAGACTGTCGCGCTGCTGAATATCGGCTCCAACCAGATTAACGTTGGAATCATGGCCGGCGGAGCCATCGCCTTCACGCGCGACATCTCGACGGGCGGCTCCAGGCTGACTGCCGAAATCCAGAGACAGTTCAATGTCTCCTGGGAGGAAGCCGAGGCATTCAAGACCGGCGCCGAGTCTTCCCTGTCGTCTTCGACAATCGCGCGCGACGTGAACAAACTGGCCGAGAAGGTCTGCGACACGATCGTTGGCGAGATTCAGCGGTCGCTCGACTTCTATGTGGCGACCACTGTCAACGCCAACGTGAACCGCCTCTATCTGACCGGTGGATCGGCTCAGCTTCCCGCCCTTATCCGGGCGCTTGAACGCAGGATCGAGGTTCCAGTCGAACTGGTTAACCCATTCAGGAACATTTCGGTTGATGCAAGGAAGTTCGACATCGATCTCCTCCAGAGAGCAGCACCTGTCGCGGGTGTGTGCGTTGGTCTCGCTTTGAGGCGGGCCGGGGATTCGGAATGATTCGCATAAACCTGATTGGTGGAAAGGTAAAACGGAAGAAGACGGCCGGCGGTTCGCAGCTTTTGATCTATCTTCTGGTCATCGTCTCTGTTTTCGTTGGCCTGTTCCTGTTCAAGCAGCAGCAGACCGACCAGCTCGAGGCCGCCAGACGAAGGGCGATTGAGCAGACGGAAAAGGTCGACGGCCTGAAGCGTGTTCAGACGGCCTGGCAGCAGTGGCAGGCGGATAAGGCCGCGACCGACGCGCAGACCGCAGTGTTCGAGGCGTTGCAGGCCGACCAGGTCGGTCCTTCGATGGCGCTTCAGTACCTTTCCTACGCGCTTCGCAAGCTTCCCGACGAGCCTCAGTACCAGGAAGAGGCGAAGGCGCAGGAACTGGCGGGCTGGAACCCTAAGTGGGACACAAGGCGCGTCTGGCTGAAGTCGATCGAGATTCGAAACTCTACCGAACGATCAGGTTCACGAATCGAGATCAAGGGCGAGGCGCTGGATCACGAAGACGTGGCCGAGTTCTATCGGCGCCTCGAGGCTTCCGATATCTTCATCGGACTGGAATCCCCTTCCCAGCGCAGAAAGGTCCACGATGAACTGAACATCAAGTACGTGGATTTCTCGGTTGGCGCCAACGTCTCCTTCGTTGCCACCTCCAACGCGTGGAAAATGGCATCAGAGGACGCGCTTGAAGCCGCCTCAAAACCGGCCGAGGCACAGGGTGAAGCTGGCGCCGCCGAAGTGGTCAAGACCGCAGCGGCCGTCCCCGCCACCGAGGGGGTGACGAAATGAGTAAGTTTCTTGCGTTGCCATTGATCCAGCAGATACTGATCGTCGGCATTGTCGCCGCGATTTGCGCGGGCGCCGGGTACTATTTCATGATACTGCCCATCAAGCAGTCCACTGCCCGCGAGAACGTGAAGTATCGAAACACGATGAAGGAATACGCGGATCTCAAGACCTACGACACCCCGGAATTCATAACCAACCTGGAAAAGGAAAAAGCTGAATACGCCAAGCTCAAGGCCGCTTACGAAAAGATGCTGCCCACCAAAGAGCAGGTTCCCGAGCTGATCGAATCCATAAAGAAGCAGGCTGACGATTCCGGGCTGAAAATGACGATTCTGGACTCCGAGCAGACCAAAGAGGAAGGCCCCGGGTATCGCGGAGTCGCTTTCGATGTCGAGATGGTCGGAACCTACCACGAGGCGGTCGCCTTCCTTGCGGGCCTTGCCGGCACGTCCAAGAGAATCATCAATGCCAAGGATCTCAAGATTGCTCCCGGTCCGTCCGACCAGCTTCAGAAATCGGCTGGCGACGTCGGGCTGCTCAGGGTATTGATGGAGCGGGAGGCGGCTCGCGGCGGACTGACCCCTAACGAAAAGTACGCCAAGAGTGTCCTGCTGTTCGACGACATCGCGAGGCGCCGACTGATGAAGGTCAACTTCACGGCAGTCGCTTACGTGTACACGGGTGCCGGCGCGCCGGCCGCCCAATAGCGAGGTTGCAGGTGAAGCCAAAACTCTGGTTCCTGATGGCCGTGTGCGTTTCACTGGTTGCCTGCGGTGGAACCAAAACCGCCGAGCTCCTGTCAGCCGAGCCGGTTCGCAATCAACCGTCCGCTGCCCCGGCCCCGGCGCCGGTGCCTGTAAGCAGCGAGGCCGGCGAACGATTCAAGGCGATTCAGCACTTCTTCTTCGCCTACAGGGATTCGCCGGTCGAGACCCAGGTTAATGTGTTTCGCTCGAACCTGGCCGCTTTTGCTCCCGCAGTCGAGATCGAAGAGGAGGTTGACGGCCAGGCCGACGGTGAGTCCGATGATCATTTCGGCCCCGGCGGCGACGGCCGTGCCCAGGAGCGTGGGCGGCAGGTGCTGCATGTCGGGCCGCACGATCGGGAAGACCACGACGGCGATCGCGGCGACGAGGATGGCCCTGACGCGCACGGGGATGGTGGTCGAGCTGAACAGCGGCGCGCTGAGCATCATGCCGCCGACGCGCATGAGGACGAGCGCGAAAGCGGGAAGCCAGGTGATGATGTCGGCCAGTTCGAGCATAGGTGCGTCTTGCCTTGCGTCAGAAAGCCAGACTGAACATGTCTTCGCTGAAGTGAAGCAGCTTGCTGATGATCCACGGCATGAAGAGGGCGACGGCCAGGCCCATGACGATGATCTTGGGCACGAACGACAGGGTCTGCTCCTGAACCTGGGTGACGGCCTGGAGAATGCTGATGACGAG
>CAZNJW010000147.1:0-4393 GCA_964573455.1 uncultured Anaeromyxobacteraceae bacterium
CCCGTCCAGGATCGTTTACATCGACGAACTGGACCCCGAAGACTCATGCGATGCCAGGCTTGAAAAGACCGTTCAGTACCGGAAGGGGGACCAGATCCGGCCGGAAGCGGAATGGGCCGGGGACGGCACTGTCCTGATTCAGCTGTTTGTACCGCAATGCGAAGAAATCGCAGGGGTTTACGCCATCGAAATGGCCCGGAAGATGGGGTTGCAGGAACCCGAGGTCATCAACGTGATGGTGATGCATCCGGCGGAAGGATGTTTTGTTGAAGTCAAGGGCAAGGTCGCGTTCGACATTGACAGGACAACCCTGAAGATCCCGGCAAAGGAAACAATCCTTCCTGAAGAGGAATTGCGCCGGGTGGTCAAATCACTTGGACTCAAGGTGGTGGCCGGCACCGTTGGCGAAGACGAGCACAGTGTCGGGCTGAGGGAAATCCTTGATATCAAGCACGGCGGCATTGAAAAGTACGGGGTCAAATATCACTACCTGGGAACTTCCGTGCCGATCAACAAGCTTGTCGACGCGGCCATCGAGACCGGCTCGCACGCCATACTGATCTCAACCATCATCAGCCATAACGACGTACACCGGGCACAGATGAAGAAGCTGGCGGAGCTCTGTCGCGAGAAGGGAATTCGTGACAAGGTGATCCTGATCGCCGGTGGAACCCAGGTTAACAAGGAGATGGCGGCCGAGACCGGCCTTGACGCAACATTTGGCCGCGGAACCAAGGGGATTCACGTGGTCAATGCCATGGTCAAGGTGCTGAAGGCTCGGGGCCAGGCCTGACAAATCAAATGCCAGACGCGATTGACATCCTGACCATTGAAGTCGGAAGCACGATTACCAAGGTTAATGCCTTTGTGCGGGCCGGCAGCGGCGCGCTGGACGTCGTGGCGCAGGGTTTTGCTGCGACCAGCGTGGCGAACGGTGATGTCGCGGTCGGGGTCGAACAGGCGATTGAAGACCTGAAAGCCGGTCATGGCGACCTGAACGGTCATCCCGAAACATTCGTCAACAGTTCGGCCGCGGGCGGCCTTCGGATGACGGTGCACGGGTTGACGGCGAGCATGACGGCGCGTGCGGCAAAGGAAGCGTCGCTGGGGGCCGGGGCGATCGTCAAGATGCTGACGGCTGGCGAGCTGTCGAATTCGGATCTCCAGGAAATCCGGGCAATTAGTCCGAACATCATCCTTCTTGCCGGGGGAGTTGATTTCGGCGAGAAAGCGATTGTCCTTGATAATGCGGAAAAACTTGCGTCCCTGAAGTTGCAGGTTCCAGTGCTCTATGCCGGTAACATCGCGATAAGAACCCAGATTCGCGACATTTTCAACAGCTCCGGCATTGAACTGCTTGTAGCCGATAACGTCTTCCCGGAAGTCGATGTCCTCGATGTTGAACCTTTGCGAAGGGTGATTCACGACGTCTTCAGCCAGCACATCATCCGCGCTCCGGGCATGGCTCGACTGACCGAGATAACACAACGCGAAATACTTCCAACCCCCGGCGCCGTATTGAAGGGGGCTGAGCTGTTTTGCGAAGTGATGGGGGACTGCCTGGTCTTCGATGTCGGTGGGGCAACCACGGACGTTCATTCGGTCACTGATGGGAATCCCGAATATTCCTCGATGCTTGTCGAACCGGAACCAAGGGCGAAACGAACAGTCGAGGGTGATCTTGGTGTTTTCATCAACGCCGCGAACATAATGGAGATGGCGGGCGATGACACCTGGAAATCCAGGATAGGGGATTTGCAGGCAATCCCGCATACGGAACGCGAAAAGGAACTCACCAGATGGCTCTGCGCGCGTGCGGTCGAAGTCGGAATCAGGCGGCACGCGGGAACGGTATCGGCCCTCTACACGCCGACCGGCAGGAAACAGATCATCAAGGGCAAGGACCTTACCAGGGTCAAATGGGTGATAGCGACCGGGGGCGCCCTGACACGAATTCAAGGCGCTTCCGATTGTCTTCGTTCTGTCTGTACCGGTGCGGGAAAATACCTCCTGCCTCCCAGGGACGCCCGTGTACTGATTGACCGGAGATACCTTTTCTCGGCTCTTGGGACGATCGCGCAGGCGTACCCCGTGGAGGTGAAGAAAACCTTTGAGCGGTGGGCCTGCCAGGATGAAATCCAGAGCGTGTAGATGCTGCTCTGGTTTGTTTGTGAGGTTTTATGTCATCCACTCCGCGCCTGGAAATCTATCCCGATCGGATTGAATCCAATGCAAGAACCGTCATCAAGAACTGTCATGACCGCGGCGCGCAGGCCGCCTGTGTAACCAAGGTGACGTGCGCCCATCCGGCGGTGGTCAAGGCCCTGGTCAACGCCGGGGCGGACATGATCGGTGATTCGCGCATCCAGAACCTGCGGGCAGTCGCCTCGATGAATACGGGACTGCCCCTTATGTTGCTTCGCATCCCCACCCAGAGCCAGGCACTGGATGTTGTACGCTTCGCCGATATCTCGTTGAACTCAAGTCTCGAGACAATGAAACTCCTGTCCGAGGCCGCCGTTCTTCTGAAGAAGAACCACAAAGTCATTCTCATGGTTGACGTGGGCGATCTGAGGGAAGGGATCTGGCCGGACAGGATTCTGCACGTCCTGCGGGAAGTCGCTGTCCTGCCCGGCATTGAAATCCTGGGTCTCGGATGCAACCTCGCCTGCTATGGCGGGGTAATTCCGAGCCATGACAACATGCGGAAGCTGATTGATATTCGTGACGCGTGCCGCAGGGAAAGCGGCCTTGAACTGAACACGCTTTCCGGTGGAAACAGCTCCAGCCTGCCGATGCTTGGTTCCGGCGAAATTCCCCTGGAAATCAATCACTTCAGGATTGGGGAAGGAATCCTGCTCGGTCGAAACGTCCTTGACAGATCCCGGTTGCCGGAAACACGCCAGGACACTTTCCGCATGGTGGCCGAAGTGGTCGAGATTGAACGGAAGCCATCGGTTCCGATTGGAAAACGGGCCCAGAATGCCTTCGGGGAATCTGTGGAATTCGTCGATCGTGGCATTCGGAGACGTGCAATCCTCAACCTGGGCCGGCAGGATGTCGTCGTCGACGGGATTGAACCGGAAGATGATCGGATCATTGTCCTTGGCGGCTCAAGCGACCATACTATCGTCGACGTCGAGGAAGCCCGTTTTGACGTGAAGCCTGGCGATGAACTTGCTTTCTACCCGGGTTACGGCGCTCTTCTCGCTCTTTCCACGTCACCTTATGTTGAAAAAGTGGTCATTCCTGGCTTGTAGGGTGGGTGAAAAATCTTGCTTTATCAGACCCATGCGCGTGTTCATTTGGGCAATATCCGACGAAATATCGAAGGCGTCCGGGAAGCGGTCGGCGACCAGCGCAGGATTCTTATCGCGGTCAAGGCGAACGCATACGGTCACGGTGCCGTCGAAGTTTCAAGAATGGTCGAAAGGACCGGTGTCGCTGACTGGCTTGGGGTCGCGACAGTTCCCGAAGGACTCGAACTCCGGGAGGCGAAGATCAAGTTACCCGTCCTGAAGTTTTCACCGGCCTTTCCCGAGGAAATGGAGGTCGCGGCCAGGAACGGCATAACCTTGACTGTCTGCGAACAATCCAACATCGAAATCCTTCAGGGCATCTGTCAACAGAACGGCATCCGGGAAAAGGTTCATCTGAAAATCGACACGGGGATGGGCAGGATCGGCGTCGCGGTCCCCCAGGCCGCTGAACTGGCCCTGTTCATCGAAAGGGAATGCCCTAATCTTTTTCTTGAGGGTGTCTGGACTCACCTTCCCGTGAGCGATGAAGCCCAACAGAAATCATGGACCGAGAACCAGGTTGAAGTCTTCAGGCAGACGGTTAACAAGGTTGAAGACGCCCTCGGAAGGAAACTGGATCTGGTTCACTGCGCGAATTCCGGAGCCATTCTTGGTCACCAGAACGCGTGGTTGTCGATGGTGCGCCCTGGAATAATGACGTATGGGTACTACCCCGACAAATCAACGCCCAGGAGCATTCCTCTGTACCCCGGGATTTCCTTGCAGACCCGGATCAATTTCATCAAGCGAGTGAGCAGGGGAACCAGTATCGGCTATGGCAGGACCTGGGTTGCTGACAGGGATACCTGGATTGCGACCATGCCGGCAGGCTACGCGGACGGTTTCAACCGGCTGTTTTCGAATACCGGACGCGTTCTTGTCGACGGCCGCTCCTGTCCGATTGTCGGCAGGGTCTGCATGGACCTGTCAATGTTCGATCTGGGACCGGAGACAAACGCGAAGGTCGGCGATGAAGTTGTCCTGATCGGCAGAAGTGGAAACCAGGAAATCACGACTGACGAATGGGCGGAAAAGCTCGGGACCATCACATACGAAGTCACCTGCCAGATCAGTCATCGCGTGTCGAGAATCTA
>CAZNJW010000148.1:0-4354 GCA_964573455.1 uncultured Anaeromyxobacteraceae bacterium
TAGCGGCGAATTACATTCGCCGTCCGGGAAGGGCGAATTGTCATTCGCCCCTACGGATTTGGGTTTTACCTTGCGCAGCGGAAGCCGGTGTCTGTGGCGGTGCCAAGATCGATGGTGATCTTGTTACGGTTGATCGAGCGGACGTCGCCGGCGGCTTCGCCCGAGCCTCCCAGGATGTCGTGCTTGAAGCCACCGCCACGGGTCAGGTGACTGATGCCAGTCGCGGGGCCCTGCGGATCCTGTAGCGGGCTGGTCTTGTAGTACGCGGCGTCGTAGAAGTCCCACACCCACTCCCAGACGTTGCCAGCCATGTCGCAAAGCCCGAAGGGACTGTCGCCTTTCGGGGACAGGCTGCAGACGTCGGCCGTCTCGCCAGTGCCGCAGCCGTCCTCGCCGCCGAAATGCATGTTCGCGTAAGTGCAGTTGGCGTCGGCGGTTCCCCACGGATAAAACGCCCCGGCGACAGTCCCGCGTGCCGCGTATTCCCATTCAGCTTCGGTTGGGAGGCGCTTGCTGAGCCACGAGCAGTAGGCTTTCGCGTCTGCCCAGCTGACGCAGACGACCGGGCGCTTGGATTGTAGTTCCGGTTTGAATCCGCACGCCGGTTTATCGCAGACGCCGGCTTCGACGCACTTCAGGTATTCGGCCTGGGTGACCTCGGTTTTGTCGATCTGGAACTGGGATATCGAGACTGAATGCTCCGGCTTTTCGTCGCTGCTGCAGTTGGTGGTGACGCTGACGCCGCATCCCATGATGAATGTTCCCGCAGGAATCGTGACCATTGTGTTGGTGCCGCCGGGAACGCACTGGCCTTTTTCGCAGATCTCGCCGTCTGTCGGGCATTCGCCGAACGATCCATCGCATCCGTCGTCGCCACACTGTCGGCCGGTGAAGGGCTGGCAGACGCACTTTCCTTCCCTGCACTCGTCCAGTCCCTCGCATTCACCGCACGAAACTCCGCAAACGGGATCCGGGCCGCATTTCAGTTCGCCGCAGTCCGGTACGCATTCCACGTCGCCGTTAACGTCGTTGGCTGCATCCGGCCCAGGGTCGTCTGTCAGATCGTCGCCTGAAGTGTCGCCTTCGATGTCTAAGTTGTCGGAAGCACCATCGTCGCGCCCTGAGACGTCGTGAACTGTGTCGGTCGTCTGCCAGACGTCCGAAGAGTCATGGCAGATCCCGTCGATGCACGTCCCGAAACTGCATTCACCACAACTGAAGTCCGGATTGAACTGCGACGGTCCGCATTCACGGCCTTCGCAGATAGCCATGCACGTTTCGTCGATGCAGGAACCTACCTGCGGGCCGTCGGAACAGCCCGCGCCAAGGATCAGCATCGGGGCCAGCACCAGGCCAGTAAGGAACAAGGAATCCCGCATCGTGTCGACCTCGTGGGTTTCGTGGGCAGATTATAGAAGATTGGAGACCGCGGCGCAGCTTGAAGACGTTCCCGTCATTCGCCGTCGTTCCAGGGAAGCGAGTAACCCGAACCCCAGTGGACCTTGTCCCAGTTGATCATGCGCCAGGTGTGCAGTTCGTTGTCCAGTTCGATGATCATCTGATTGTCCGGGTCCCACTGGCTGGTTCCAATGACCATCGACGGCACGCCGTAGTTGTCCGAAAGGTTCATCCACGCGTGGGAGTGGCCGTTCAGGAACAGGCGGACAGTGTCCTTGTGTGCGCGCAGGAAGGGGCCGATGTCCTTGATGATGTATCCCGGGAAGTGTGTCATCAGGATGACCGGGCGGCCGTCAGCGACCTGATCTTCCATCCATGCGAGCTGCTCGGCACCCAGGGAACCGCTGTCCGGGTCGAAGTCGGGGGAGTCTGGGTCGTGCGTGTCCCCTTCGAAATTGCTGAGGATCAGGAATTTCCAGGTGCCCAGGTCAACCGCGTAGTACGGTGGTACATCGAAGTGTTCCTGAAAGAGCTGGTGGGCCAGATCACGCAGCGGGATCGGGCCGTTGTCCATGTCATGGTTTCCGAGAGCCGGGTAGACCGGGACCGGGAACGTCTCGAAGATCTCCTGGGCGATGTCGAACCGGTCGGCCGAATCGGCGTGAAACTCCTCGATGGTCGTGTACGGAAGCAGATAGCAGATGTCGCCGGCCACGAATACTCCCTTGATTTCCCAAGGCAGCTCGCTGACACCTGCCGCCAGAGCGCGCAGGTTCTCGGCCGATTCGGAGTCCGGTAGCTTGATGTGCGTGTCGGCCAGCGCAAGGATGTAGGTGTAGCGTTCGAACGGTGGAACGAGGCTATCGGGCGGCGTAACATCCTGCAATACATCGGGTATCGCGACATCCTCGATAGCGACATCCTCGATAGCGACATCGGCCATCACGATATCGGCCATGCGTCCGGAAAGGGCGCCGGTCTGAAGTCCATCATCGATGGCGCATCCGGCAATCGCAGTCGTGGAAAGTAAAACAGCCATAGCAAGAAGCTTTTTCATCAGAAGCCCTCCAGTGCGGTCAGGATGCCGCCGATGAAGCCGGCCAGGGTTTCCTGGGTGGCCGGCTCAATAACGTCGTTTGATTTCAGCCAGAGCAGACCGTCGAAGGACGGCGATCTGAATGCCAGGGCACCGCCCAGGGAAGCCTTGTCGTCAGCCGGTATGGCGATCAGATCGGATGTCTGACCGGGCGCGGTAACTTCGATGGCGTCGGCGAATTCGGCCTCGTCGAAGTGAATGGAGTCCCATGGCGTCGTGTCATCAAGACAGCCCGCGGCGTAGTCCCACGTCGTGAACCCCCCGGCCAGGTCGCCGGAGATCACGACCGAGCGCGCCGGATCGATGGTTGACTGGTAGTTGGCGGCCAGTGAGGAACCGAGGGGCAGGGCGATGCTGCCGTCGTCGGCCGCAGTCGGGAGGGTGTCCTGGTCGAGTACCACGCTTCCCAGGAAATAGCCGGTGAACCCTTCGCCAGCCTGGAAGGTGAGTGTTTCGCGGTCGATCTCGGTTCCGGTTCCGTCACTTGTAACTGCATCGAGCGTAAAGCTGGCATCGGTCCTGGACGGGTCATGGATGACGATGTTCAAAACATCGTCGGTGCCTGTCTGCGTTACGTTGGCACCACCGCGTACACACTCGAACGAGCGAATGAAGTATTTCTCTGCGACGCCAGGAACAGCGCCGTACCACGGGAGCATGTCACGCAGGTTGAACGGCGTGTTCAGGAAAGTGGCGAGGTCGAGCTCGACGGCGCCGGGCTGGATGCCGAGCAGCGACGTCATTGAACCCAGAATACCTACCAGTTGTTCGGGATCTGCGGGATCGAGAGAACCCATCAATCCGGTAACGATGTCAGGCAGTTCGATGCCAAGTCCCTCGACAATGGTCTGGATGCCGACGGTGCGGTTGATGATATCGACCAGCACGCCGAGCGCCACCAGAACATCCGTGTCCAGGCTGAGGCGACTGTCGGCGGTTCCCGCCAGGTGCGCCTTTGTCTTCTCGAGCACCGCCTTCAGGGATGCCGCCTTGCCTTCCCACAGGATCTCCATCTCGGTGACACCGCTCGGGAATGTGCCGTGAAGCACCAGGTAAGGCTTCTCATCGTCGGAAAGAGTCGCCACGTTCGCGGTCAGGTCGTTTCCCTCTCCCATCAGACGAGCCGATTCGAGGGCATCGTCGATCGAGGCTGTCAGGAAGTCTTTCGTCGACATCCAGATGTCGTCGCCCGTCTCGGGCATCAGCGTCAAGACGTCGGGGTATTTTTCGAGCGTCGCGATGATGGTGTTTTCGATGCCTGGGAGGCTGTCCATCGAGTCTTCGAGGAAGATCAGCGAAATGTCGGTGTTCTGCGAACCCAGGAAGCTGATGAACGCCAGCATCAGGTTATTGAAGGACGAGATGCCGTAGACGTCGCTGAGGTCCCAGTCGCAGCATAGGTTGGCGATCAGGTCGTCCTTGAGCGTCAGCGGCAGTCCACCCGGAAGGCTGAATACCGGGTTCTGTCCAGCGGCCTTCAACGCGTCCAGGCGCACCTTCTGTTCCGCGGCGGCCGCGAACAGCGAATCGAAGTTGGAACCAATCGTGCCAGGGTGTTCGGGGAAGTCCAGCGACATGGCGACCGGGGTCGGGATGGCGTCCGGGTCGTCGCGGAAGTTGACAAGACCCAGCAACGAGCCCCACATCGAGACCATCGACTGGAAGCGACCCAGAACCATGCCCCACATCGCGTCCTGCAAGTCGGGCTGGATCTCCAGGGCGCGGGCGAAAGCGGACATTGCCGGAAGTGATTCGCCGGCGGAAAGCATTTCCTTGCCTGCCGCGACCAGTTCGAGCGCCGTCGGATCGTCGACGTTGGTGTCGTAATGGATGTAGTCCTGATGGCCGGACTCGTCACCG
>CAZNJW010000149.1:0-4336 GCA_964573455.1 uncultured Anaeromyxobacteraceae bacterium
GGCTGCGGAATCGAAATAGAAGTCCATCAAAACCGTTAAGGAAACCCGTGCGTTCATGTCATAAGGAAGTCTTCCCACGGCGGCAAATGTTGCCGAAAAGCCGGCAAGATCCCACGCGCGGTGACGAGCGTCGTAGTATCGTCCGGACGCGGCCCACAGCAGGGACAGAGCACCGACAGGCGATGCCGAGCCGCCGATTCCCAGATCGACCTCGGTCCTGGATCTGACCATCTCACGGAAGGTCCTGGTTCCCGCCCCTCCGAAAAGAAGTACCTCGGGCATTACTTCAATCTCGAACTCGCCCCGGTGACCCATCATGTAGGGAACCGGACTGGCGTCCCCCTTGAACCCGTTCGGCAGCAGCAACCAGTCCGGCCGGTAGGCCAGAACGACCCTGGGCAGGGTGCCGCGGATCTGAATACCGGCCTGCCCCGTTAATTCAAAAAAGCTGAGTTTTGATGGACCATCCGAGAAAAACCATTGCAGCCTGGGCTGAATCTCTACAATCCCACGGACGGGCCCGCCGAAGTCGGGAGCAAGCCTTACCCGGGCGTCGACCGTCATCAACCCGGACTGCTCGTCAGAACCGGATGCCGCCTGATCGGTCGCCGCGCCCATCGCCGCGTTCGAGGTGTAACCACCACCGATCTCAAGCGACCAGGCGACCTCCGGAGTCCTGGCGGGGTTCACCCTTCTTCTCAAGGCGGGCAGCCCTTCGACATCCGAACGAAAGCCGATCCTGGCGGCAGACGCCTCTTGAACCATGCGATCGGCGGCCTCGAATCGGCCTGACGCCTTAAGAGCAAGCGCCTTCACCATCTTCAAACGCGTCAGCCCGGCGTCCGAACAACGTTCATATTCGACCGTCGAAAGCGCCTGATCCGGGAAAGCCCTTCGCAGATACGCAAGTCCCAGCCAGGCGCGCGCCTCGCAATCGTCCGGCGCTGCCTCAATCAGTTCGGAAAGGGTCCTGACAGCCCAGAAATCGTTTCCTGCCTGGTAGTAGGCCCTTCCAAGGCGAAGTTTCAAATCCCTGTCGCCCGGTGAAGCGGCCAGCGCGGCCTTCAACTCGCCGATATCACCGCCTTCATTCGCGAAAGCCGAAACGGAACCCGTCGAAAGAACCACGGCGAAGATCATGATGAATCTGCGGCCGTTCATTTCATTCTCCCGCCGCGGTTACAGTAGCGTCGGCACAGCATCTGAAACCCCTGGCGCTGGGTCCCCATGTGCCGTCGTGATCGCATCGGTGAAGCGCCTCCGAATCCGAACAGTTGTAAGCGCCGCCACGGAAATGATCCAGGGAATCGCCTGCGTCGACGACTTCCCACACATTGCCATTCAAATCAAAGACACCCCACTCGTTCATGCAGGATGGTAACGATCCGGTCGGCATCACCTTGAACGCGGCACCGCATGGACCGCCGTCCCCAGCTGGCGAAGCCTGAACCCTGCAATGGGGGTATGGACAGCTTTCGACGGCGGCGCATGTGGTGTCGCAGTAACAAAAGGTGTCGATGGAGTTACAGACGGAAGGGTCGTATGCGTCGCCGTATGAATAGACATCGTCGTCGCTGCCCCTGCACGCGTCGAACCATTCGTCCAGCCTGCACAGATGCTTGCCCGCGGACTGACACGATGCCGCCGCGCTGACCGCGCTGACCGAGCCGGACATCCAGGGCAGGCGACCGGGTTCGCTGACCGGAATGGTCGACGAACCGTACGACGTCGAGGTCGAGTCGGATCTCGACGCCTCGTAACGATCCATGCAGAACGGGGTCTTCCCCGGAAAGGTCACGAGCGCCATGTCGATCGCGCATCCGTAATCCACGGCGTCGGACACTGAATCCGACGGACCCTGATCATCGACGACGTTGTCCCGTAAACCCTGATCCAGGCTGGAGTCGGGAGGTCCGCAGGTATCGCCTGCATGAACGTCCTGCCCGGGAAGTTCGGAATCATCGTGCTCGGTCATCAGATCCGGGGAAGCTTCGTCTGTCACAACAGGCACGTCGCGGTCGACAACGGCTTCCTCGACGTGATCGCCACCGCCGAGAAGCGGGTCGCGACAACACCTGAATCCCTGCGCCGAAGGCTTCCAGGTTCCAGGTATGTACGCGCACTTGTGAAGGGCGGCCGAATCGCCACAGTTGTAGGCGCCGCCCCTGACGTCCATATCGGTTCCGCCGGCCACGTGCTCCCACAGGTTCCCGTTCATATCAAAGGCGCCGTATTCATTGGTGCAGTCCGGGAATGAGCCGGTCGGGGCGAGATGGAAACTGGTTCTTCCGAAGGCATCGATACCGTTACAGGTCTGCGGTTCGTAGACATCACCGTACGAATAGACCGATTCGTCCGGCCCCGTGCACGCCAGCTTCCACTCAACCGGCCGACACAGACGTTTTCCGGACGCCTCGCAGGCGGACCGCGCGACCGAGTTGTCAGTGGTCATCCAGGGGTAGACTCCCTTGCGGGAAACGGCCCTGGAATCGTCGCGTCCCGGATTGGATGGAGTGGCGTCGGGCCTGGCTGCCTCGTAGACGTCGATGCAGAAGGCTCCTTCGATCATAAGCATGCCGGCCGGACACCATGACGTCGTTTCGCCGGAATCCGGGAGGACGTCTTGTGCCGTCTGACCGGGAACGCACCTATGATCCTCGCACACGAACCCATTGATACAGTCGTATGGACCGGTGCACTCGAATATGCAGGCGCCCTCGGGCGAACAGACCTTCGGAGAATCGCAGTGATAATCCTCATAGCAACGTTCCTGAACGCATCCGCCGGCAAGGATCGCCAGCAACATGGCCGCCCAGAAAGGATTCAGCCCGGAGATGTCCGAATGACATGTGGTGTATCTCATTTCCCCGTTACCCCGGTTTCCCCGCCATCCTCTGACCGGCCCGAAAGCATGCGGGAGGGTGGATTTCACGGCGGAGGCACGAACCTTCGGATTTCTGAAAACCATTATCAATAGCACTATGCGCAACGAGAACGCCGATATGATACACTTCCGTCAGTCTCCCGTTTCGATTTCGACCCGATCTTCCATCTGGCGACCGGTTGACTTTCAACGCTGGAGACCGGGCGTATCCGGCGGGTGGTTACTTCTGTATCGGAGAATTCGCGTGAGTACGGCACAGTCAATCAGTAGAGAATCGGCAACCGAGGAATCCCAGCCCAGGCGTACCAGGGTAGCGGTCGTCGCCATGATGCTTTTCTGCATGGTCGGAATCGGCATCGCGCTGGACCTGGTCAACATCTATGTCGCTTCACGGACGGACCCGGATTTCCAGAGTTTCTGCGCGGTCAGCGACGGGATCAACTGTACCTCGGTCGCGCTTTCGGACTACTCGACAGTTCTGAACACGCCCGTGGCGGTCTGGGCGGTGGCCGGATACCTTTTCGCGGCGTTCCTGGCAGGCATGACAGCCTTCCGCCGCAAGGTCGATTTTGGGCTCGGCTTCCTGTTCATCTTCGGATGCCTGTTCACCGTCGTGTCGCTCTGGCTGATCGTGCTGATGGCTTTTATCATCCACTCCCTCTGCATCCTTTGCCTGGCCATCGACATCATCAATGTGACCTTCCTGGGTATGTCCATCTTCGCGGTCCGCTCGGCGGACAAGCGAATCGGCCGGGCCATCGCCGACGACTTCCTTTCGCTGATCAGGCATCCCCTGCGCCTTGTTGTTCTGTGCGTTGCCGGATTTGGAGTTCTCGGAGCCGCCGCGTTTGTCGGGCCGCGCCTGATGCCGAAGGTCCTGGCCGCGATGCCGCACACTGATTCGAACCATGCCGGCCAGCAGTGCGCCGGGGAAGAAGGGCACATGGTCGCCGAGGTTCAGCGCGGCGTCTCTCCGGATGGCCATCCATGGGTCGGATCCGCCAACCCGAGCATCGAGATTCACGAATTCACGGACTACGAATGCCCCTTCTGCCGCAAGGCCCATATGATGGTGCGCCAGATGGTCTCGTCGACCCCCGGGGTAAGGGTCTATCACCGTCATCTTCCGCTCGACAACGCGTGCAACCCTTCGATTGCCGAGCCTTTCCATGCCCGTGCCTGCGAGCTCTCCAGGGCTGCAGTCTGCGCTCAGGATCAGGGGCGCTTCTGGGAGATGAACGACCTCCTTTTCCAGCAGTCCGATGACGTCCGGAAGAACGGGATTCCGGCGGCCGAACTGGCGGCAAGACTTGAACTGGACGCGGAAAAGTTCGCTTGCTGCATGGCCGACGATGCCCGTTTCGCGGTGATGAAGGCCGACATCGATGAAGGCATCCGGCTCGGGCTGAAGGGCACTCCGGCTTTCATTATCAATGGAAACGTATATTACGG
>CAZNJW010000150.1:0-4159 GCA_964573455.1 uncultured Anaeromyxobacteraceae bacterium
GACCGTTTCATTCTCTCCCCCTTATCTCGGATGTCCATCTTTTGGAGCAGGCTCAAGCAGGCTCACCTTCGCCATGGGCGAATGTGATTCGCCCCTACACGGGCATGGAACCGGAAAGGACGCGCGCCAGGCCGTCGGCGACCAGGAAACCTTCGGGGGTGGAGTGGACGCGGTCTTCGCGGACGATGATCAGCTTCTCGCGGGCAAGGCGCTGCAGCAGGCCGTCCAGCCCATCGGCCAGCAGGTCTTCCCGGGCGACGCCGCCCATCCACCTGAAGCCGAGGGCGACCCGTTCCAGCCGTTTCTGTTCCGGAGTAAGCGTCTCGCGGCCGGCTACCGTCGTGTTTCCGGCCTGCGCCGCCTGTATGTAGGCCGCAGCGCCTCGGACGTTCCACCAGCGACTCGCGCCGTCAAACGAATGGGCCGACGCCCCGACACCCAGCCACGGCCTTGATTCCCAGTACCGCCGGTTGTGCCGCGACGCGTTCGACAGGTCCCCGGCGCTGTAGTTCGAAACCTCGTAGTGAATGAATCCCCGCGAACGCAGGTACCTGGACGTTGCCACAAAACCATCCGCCACCGCGTCCTGCGTCGCCCTGGGCAGTTTGTCCCCCATCTTGAAGAACTCGCTGCCCTCGTCGATCGTCAGTTCGTAAACCGAGATGTGCGCCGGCTTCTGCGCGACCGCCTTCTGCAGCGAGCGCATGCGCGCCTCGACCGACTGGCCCGGCAGCCCCTGGATCAGGTCCAGCCCGAACGGGACTCCGACCATGCGGAAGTCTTCCACCGCGTCGAGCGCGTCCTGAACGTCGTGCCGCCGCCCCAGGAATTCCAGTTCGTTCTGTTCGAAGCTCTGTACCCCGATGCTGACGCGGTTGAATCCCGCCTTTTTGACCAGGAACCGCGCCTTCTCGGCTCCGATGTCACCCGGGTTGACCTCGACGGTCCATTCCGCGTCCGGCTCGACGGCCAGTTCGCCCCTTATGGCGTCGACCAGGCGCATCATCTGGTCGTCAGTCAGCATTCCCGGCGTGCCACCGCCGAAATACACCGTGTCGAAGCCCGCGAATCCCTTCGGTCGCGCCGCTATCTCGTCGCAGACCGCCTCGATGTAGTCGTCGATCAGCGCCTCGCCGTCCGGCGTGGAATCGAACGAGCAGTAAGGACATTTCGTTCGGCAGAAAGGAATGTGCACATACAGACCTGATGACTCGGGCATGTTGTTACCTCCGGATGGAGAGGGCGGGGTCGGCCTTTGAAACGTCAGTCGTCCTTCGTCTTCAGAACCACGATGAACGCCTTCTGCGGGATCTCGACGTCGCCGACGATCTTCATCTTGCGCTTTCCTTCCTTCTGCTTTTCAAGCAGCTTGCGCTTTCTGCTGATATCGCCGCCGTAGCACTTCGCGGTCACGTCCTTGCGGAAGGGCTGGATCGTCTCGCGGGCGATTATCTTTCCGCCGATGGCGCCCTGAATCGGGACCTTGAACATCTGGCGCGGGATTTCCTCCCGCAGCCGCTCGCAAGCCTGCACCGCGCGGGCGCGCGCGTTGTCGCGGAACACGATCATCGACAGCGCGTCGACAACCTCGCCGTTGACCAGGATGTCAAGCTTCACCAGGTCGGCGGGCCGGTAGTCCAGCATTTCGTAGTCGAAACTGCCGTATCCCTGGGTTACCGACTTCAACCTGTCGTAAAAGTCGAAGATGACCTCGCCCAGCGGCATGTCGAAACGCATCTCGAGCCTGCCCGGCGCGGGGTAGCCAAGTTCGCTGTTGACCCCGCGTCTGTCAAGGCACAGTTTCATCACCGCGCCCATGTAACGATCGGGAATCATGATCGAAGCGCGGATGTACGGCTCCTCGCCCCGTCGGATGATGACCGGGTCCGGGTAGTGCGCCGGGTTGTCCACGACCACCATTGAGCCGTCTTCCAGGAAGAAGTGGTACTCGACGCTGGGCGCGGTCAGTATCAAGGACTGGTTGTACTCGCGTTCCAGACGCTCCTGGACGATTTCCAGGTGCAGCAGGCCCAGGAATCCCGCGCGGAAACCCTGGCCCAGGGCCGCCGAGGTGTCCTTGGTGTACACAAGCGCTGCATCGTTCAACTTGTAACGCTCAAGCGCGTCGGCCAGTTCCACGTAGTCGTCGGTCGACACCGGGTAAAGAGACGAGAACACTACCGGCTTCGATTCCCTGAATTCCTCGAGCGGTTCGGCGGCCGGATTGTCATCAACAGTGATGGTGTCGCCGATTCTCGTGTCCGCGACCGTCTTGACGCCCGCGATGATGTAACCGACGTCACCCGCGACCAGTTGCTTTGCCGGCGTGCGGTTGACGTTGTAGATGCCGACTTCCTCGATGCGGTGAACCGCGCCGGTGGACATCATCCTGGCGGTGTCGCCGGCCTTCACCGAACCGTTGAAGACCCTGACGCTTGCGACCGCGCCGCGGAACGAGTCGTAGAAGGCGTCGAAGATGAGTGCCTGAAGCGGCACATCGGGCGAACCCTTGGCGGGCGGGATGCGCTCGACCACGGCCTGCAACAGTTCAGGGATGCCCTGACCGGTCTTGGCCGAGACCATCAATGTGTCCTCGGGAAACAGCCCGAGTTCCTTGTCGATCTGTTCCAGGCACATCTCGATGTCGGCTGACGGCAGATCGATCTTGTTGATGACCGGGATGATTTCCAGATTGTGTTCCATGGCCAGGAACATGTTGGCGACGGTCTGGGCCTGAACGCCCTGGGCCGCATCCACCAGCAGCAGCACGCCCTCGCAGGACTTCAGCGCGCGTGACACCTCGTATGAAAAGTCCACGTGACCGGGGGTGTCGATCAGGTTCAGCGCGTACTGAACGCCGTCCGAAGCCGTGAACGGCAGGCGGGCGGTCTGGCTCTTTATGGTGATCCCGCGCTCACGCTCGATATCCAGGTTGTCCAGAAGCTGGTCCCGGAATTCCCGGTCGCTGACCAGTCCGCAGTGCTGGATCAAACGGTCGGCCAGCGTGGACTTGCCGTGGTCTATGTGCGCGATGATACTGAAGTTTCTGACGCTGGTCATTTGACCGTCCCCCAGGTCGTCCGTTTAATGCCGGATTTTGTCGTCTTGGCGTGAGGCGCCGTCACCAGGATGCGATCGGAATCAGAACTTCCAACCGATACCGAAGTCCATGGCGAGGCCGCTGAGCATGTGGTGGGAGTCAGTCGCGTCGATGAAACCACCGCCGGCCCAGCCGATCTCCGCGAATACGGTGAATCCGGATGCCGTCGCGTACATCACGCCGGGCATCGCGCGCGCGACCCAGCCGTGCTCGATCTGCGACTGGCTGAGACCGTAGATTCCGTAGCCGGCGTTCAGTCTGATGTACACGTCAAGGTTCTTGTCCTTCAGGAAAGGATAGCCGGCGCGGAACGAACCCGAGAATCCCATGAAGTTCCGCATCGAACTGCCGTAGGGATCGTTCGGGCTGGCTGCCATGTAGGCGTTGCCGTACTCGATCTGACCGCCCAGGGCGATGTAATCCAGCACGGAGTATTCGGCGAACATGATGATTCCGCCGGTCGGAACCTGAAGGCGCCTGGTGCCGCCGTCCGAACGTTCGTTGCCGTAGGCGATGTACTGGCCCTGGAAGCCGATGTTGGTGTCACCCTCGCGAGCCATCGCCGAAGGGGCAATAAGCATCACGGCCACGAATAGGAAGGCCACTTTCCTGGTCATCTGTTTTCCTCGCGTCAAACCCCGGATAAACCGGCTCAAGGACAATCCGACAGATACTAATCGTAAAGGTTCGGTTAACGCAAGAGGAAAACCGGGACGCAGGGCGGGATATTTGTCGGAAGGGGACGGGGACGGGATCGGGTTCCGGCGTAGGGGCGAATGACAATTCGCCCTTTTGGATTGGATCGGTTTCCGGCGTAGGGGCGAATGACAATTCGCCCTTTCCGAGGCCGGCCCTAGGGGCCGCCCGTTCATCCTGAGCCCAGGCACGAGGCTGGCGCCGAAGGCGCCGCCGAGGCCCTGGGATCATGGCACCCCCCTCCCCCCCGACGGCGAATGTGATTCGCCGCTACGAGGACAGGGAACAGAATGGGCGTGCGGCCCGTTGGGCCGGCCGCGGTGTGGGTGTGGGGCGTTGATCCCACGGCCAAGGCCGTGGGCT
>CAZNJW010000151.1:0-4080 GCA_964573455.1 uncultured Anaeromyxobacteraceae bacterium
GGTGGCAGTTCCCGATAACGGGCGATTCGGGGCGTTTCGGCACCCCGGACTGGCGCTGAGGAGGCGTCTTGACCGGACGAAGGCGGTGTGAACTGGGAAAGCGACTGGTCATCCTGGCGAGAGCCGGATGGCGTTGGACTCTGGTCTTCTGGGCCCCACTGATCGCCACGGTCAGGCTGTTCCTTCAGACACGTGGATTCGACCACGCAGCGGCCATATCCTTTTACTTCATACTATCCCTTGCACCCCTTACCATACTGTTCTTCTCCGCAATGGGCTATATAGCCGCCGGCCTGGACCCAGATCCTGCCGCGGTCGACGTCCTGATCTCCAGGATCACACAGGCAACGAACACGTTTGTACCGGTCGAGGGCGAAACGGTTCGTGGGATAATGGACTACCTGATCTCTAGAAGGGGACGGTTCAGCATCATAGGCATGGCTGTTCTGGTGGTCGGCGCTTCGGCCGTGTTCGGCGCGCTTGAGAACGCCACATCGGATATCTTCCGGGACGGAAAACGCAGGAAGTACCTGTTCTCGCGGCTGCTCTTCACCGTGGTGCTGTTTGCTCTGGGGCTGTTGGCATTTTTGTTTTACAACGCCCTGACCTTGGTGGACTCGTTCGTTGTCGGGCAGTTCGGCTCCACGGTTGACACCGTGATCGCCAGGGTCGCGCCGTTGCGTATGATTTTCGACTGGCTGGCGGTTCCGATCGGTTTCCTGGCGGTTCTGTACCTGCCCGGCATCGCCCGACCTGCTTTCAAGCACGCGCTTCTCGGAGCGGGGATGTTCTTCGTGCTGTGGACAGCGGCCCGGTTCGCATATTCCTACTGGGTTGGCACCTTCGCACAGTACAATCTTCTTTACGGTTCACTGGCCACACCTATCCTCCTGACCCTCTGGCTGTTCTACTCGGCTCTCATCCTGATCTTCTGTCTGTGCTTCACCGCGGTTTCCTCGGGCGTGCGAACCGATTGATTCTGCAAGTCAAAGGTTGTTGCAATTCTCCCGCAGGCTGGTAAAATCGCCCAAACCGCTGAATGGCGGTATGAAATGTGGACTCAAACTCAGGTGGGATGATGAAAAAGGCAGCTTCTGTTTTTACTTTCGCAGCACTGCTGGTAGTTGCCGTCGGCACTATCGGATGCGAGCCGAAGCCGAAGGAAAAGGTGCAGTTCTCGATGCACATCATGTCGCAGTGCCCGTTCGGGGCACAGGTTCAGAAGGGCATCGCACCCGCCCTGAAGAAACTTGGCAATTCGGTCGATTTCCAGATGCACTTCATCGGTGACGAACCGCAGCCCGGAACCCTGACCTCGATGCATGGCGACAACGAAGTCAAGGGCAACAAGTTCCAGATCTGCACGTTCAAGCATTCCCCGGACAAGGCGATGGACGTGATCGTCTGCATGGCGAACGACATGCGCAATATCCCGGGCAACTTTGACAAGTGCGCGACCGACAACGGCGTCGATCCCGCCCCGATCAAGGCTTGTGCCGAGGGTCAGGAAGGTACCGACCTTCTGTCCGCGTCCTACAAGGCCTCCAAGGAAAAGGGCGCCCGTGGATCCCCGTCGATGTTCCTGAACGGCGAAAAGTACCAGGGCGGCCGCAACGAGATGGACTTCATGCGCGCTATCTGCGGCGCGTTCAAGACCGCGAAGCCGGACGTCTGCAAGGACATTCCCGAGCCCAAGAAGATCCCCGTGACCGTCCTCTCCGACAAGCGCTGCGCGAAGTGCGCCCCGGATCGGATCGTCGGTCAGCTCAAGAACATGTTCCCCGGCCTTGAAGTCAAGACCCTGGATTACGCCGATGCCGAGGGCAAGGCGCTGTACGACAGCCTGAAGGACAAGGGCGTGAAGCTTCTGCCCGCGTTCCTGTTTGCTCCGTCCGTGGCCGAAGATCCGGGCTTTGAACAGGTCAAGCGTTTCGTGGTCGACGCCGGTGAGTACAAGCTGCTCCAGGTTGGCGCGAAGTTTGACCCCACCGCCGAGATCTGTGACAACCAGCTCGACGACGACGGCGACTCCCTGGTGGACTGCGCCGATGACGGCTGTGCCGGCCAGGCCGAGTGCCGCGAAGAGAAGCCGAAGCAGCTTGACGTGTTCGTGATGTCGCAGTGCCCGTTCGGCGTCAAGGCTCTGAACGCGCTGCCCGAAGTAATCCAGGCGTTCGCGGAAGACGGAATCACCGTCAACATCAATTTCATCGCCAACGAGAATCCGGACGGCACCTTCAAGGCGCTGCACGGACAGCCCGAAGTCGACGAGAACATCCGCGAACTGTGCGCGATCAAGCACTACCCGGAAAACCACAAGTACATGGAATACATCCTTTGCCGCAACAAGGATATCCGCAATGCCGACTGGAAGGCCTGCGCCACGAACGGCATCGACCCCGTCGTAATCGAGAAGTGCTTCATGGAAGGCGAGGGCAAGGCCCTGCATTCCGAGAACATCAAGATCGCGAACGGCCTCGAGATCGGCGCCAGCCCGACCTGGCTCGCGAACAATAAGTACAAGTTCTCGGGTATCGCCCCCGAGCAGATTAAGGCTCAGTTCTGCCAGTACAACAAGGACCTGAAGGGCTGCGCGAAGACGCTGTCCGGAGAGGCCCAGGGCACCGGCGGCGGCGCGAAGTGCGGCGGCTAGTTCCCGGTTCCAGATGACCTGAAAAGGGGGCCTTCGGGCCCCCTTTTTGTTTCCGGACGATCTGGAATTACTCTCCCTCCCGGTTGTTTTTGTCCGTTCACCGGGCTAAATTCACCCACGGCGTCTTTCGAACCAAAGGAGAGATCGTGAAAACCCTTTTCGAACCGTTCAGAATCAAGATGGTAGAACCTGTGTCCATGACCACGCGTGAGGAACGCCTCGAAGTAATAGAGAAGGCTGGGTACAACCCTTTCCTCATTCCCGCTGACAAGGTTCTTATCGACCTGTTGACCGACTCTGGAACCTCCGCGATGAGCACCGATCAGTGGGCCGCGATGATCAAGGGCGACGAATCCTATGCCGGCGCGCGCTCCTGGTACAATTTCGAGGCCGCCGTCAAGGAAGTGACCGGATTTAAACATGTGATCCCCGCCCATCAGGGCAGGGCCGCCGAGAGGCTGCTTTTTTCAGTCCTTGCCGCCGAAGGCAAGGTCATTCCATCGAACACGCACTTCGACACGACCAGGGCGAATATCGAGTTCCGCAAGGCCCGCGCGCTGGATTTCGTGGTTCCGGGAGGCGAGGACCCCGACGTGGTCGCCGACTTCAAAGGGAACATGGATGTCGAGGCGCTTGAGCGGTGCATCGTCGAGAACGGCGCGGCGAACATCCCTGTCGTGATGCTGACCCTGACGAACAACGCGACCGGCGGCCAGCCCGTCTCGATGCGAAATATCAGGGACACGCGCGCTGTTTGCGACAAGTATGGCCTGCCTCTGTTTTTTGACGTGGCCAGGTTCGCCGAGAACGCATGGTTCATCAAGCAGCGCGAGCCAGGATACGCGGACAAGTCGCTGCTGGAAATCTCGCGCGAGATGTTCTCGCACGCCGACGGTTGTGCCATGTCCGCGAAGAAGGACGCCCTGGTCAACATCGGTGGCTTCATCGCTCTCAACGATGACCATCTGAATCAGGAATTGAAGACTCTGCTGATCCTGTCCGAGGGTTACGTCACCTACGGCGGTCTGGCGGGACGCGATCTGGATGCGATGGCTCAGGGGCTGCATGAGGTCATGGACGAGAACTACATGCGGTACCGGGTCGGGATGGTTGAATACCTCGGCAACAGCCTGGTTAAGGCCGGCGTGCCGATTTTCAATCCGCCGGGCGGCCACGCGATATACATCAACGCCAGGAAGTTCCTGCCGCATCTGCCGGCTTGGCAGTTCCCGGGGCAGTCGCTCGTTGCCGAGCTCTACATCGAGGGCGGCGTGCGCGCGTGCGAGATCGGCTCCATCATGTTCGGGTACTGGGCTGCCGATGGTTCGTTCGTCGGCGCGCCGAACGAACTGGTGCGTCTGGCCATCCCGAGGCGTGTGTATACCCAGAGCCATCTTGACTACCTGGTCGAAGTAGTCGCCGAGGTT
>CAZNJW010000152.1:0-4078 GCA_964573455.1 uncultured Anaeromyxobacteraceae bacterium
CGGTGAATCCGAAACGTCGCCGCCGTTCGCCGCCTGGGGCAGGCTGACATCGAAAGCGCCCCTGGTGATATAAGTCGCGGTCACCATGAAGATGATCAACAGGACGAGCATGATGTCGACCATCGGGGTCACATTGATCTCGGTGATCATCCTGCGGTTCGATTCGGGTGCCTGCAAAACGACCTCCAGGTCTGAAGCGGTCAGGTACGGCTACTTCCTGCCGGCGGGGGTTCCAGCCGATATCTGTCCGATGCGGGTACGAATCTGCTCTTTGATGCCGATCAGTATGCGATCCTCATCCTGAGTTCCAGCCCCGTCCTTGGCGGCAAGCACCGCGTTATAGACCTTCAGGCCCTCGTCGATGTTGCCCGTTCCGACGAGTGCGTTGCCGTACTCAAAAAGGCTGATCGCGTCCTGTCCGGCCTGGACCACCTTTGTAAGCACCTGAAGTGCCCTGTCATGACGCTTCATCCCGTTGAAGGCCATTCCGAGCTGCAGCAGTGTCTCGCGGCTTTCCTTTATCGAAACAGCTTCCTGCAGGACTTCGGAGGCCTCGGCGAACTTACCGGAATTAATCAGCACCTGACCGTAAATAGAAAGCACTTCGGGGTCGCGCGGTGCCATATTGAGAGCAACAGCTACATCCCTGGCCGCGCCATCCTTATCTCCCGAATTGACCTCGAACGCCGACAATGCCTTAAGCCAGTTCAGGTTCCTGACCTTGCCCGACGCCTTGCGAACAAGCTCGATGCCCTTCTGCACTTCGCCCGCGGACAGGAAATAGTCACCTGCAATGCCCTGCAGACGGTAGTCATCCGGCCTGACCGCGAGGGCCGCGTCGAACTCAGCGGCGACACTCGACTCGAACTCCGGGACGTGCTGATACAGCATCGCCTTGGCCAGATGAACCGCCGCACTGGCCGAATCGGCGCCAATCTCATTGAGCATGTTGATCGCGTCGGTGACCAGTCCCTCGCGGAACTTAATCAGGGCGGCGACGACCTGCGTGTTTGCTGCTTCCTCCGGGAACGCGGCCTTGACGACCGAGACTTCGCCGCGCATCTCCGCAAGGTTGACCGAGTCAATCAGTGGCGGATTGAAGGCAAGCGACAAGATCCTGGCCCTGGACTGCCTGTTCCGAAACGACAGATCCGACGGATTCAGGCTGGTCGCCACCATATATTCCGTCAGGGCATCATCGTAAAGACCGGCCGCTAAAGCGGCATCGCCAGCGGCGACATGCACAGCGGCCGCATCGGCCCTCTTCTGCCTGTCGTTAACCGAAACGCGCCACCCCTTTGCGACCGGCAGCATCAAAACAAACAGTGCGACCAACGTAACAGCGATCACTACGGTGGCCGACGCTACTACTGTCCTTTTTATCTGGGCACAACGCTCACTGTCGTTCTCACAAACCCCGGACATCCGAACCCCCTTTGATTTTTCGAGACAACGCGCAGGTATTATCGTTCATTACGGGAAATTACTAAAGTGTGACGGAGGCTGGCGTGATCACGCGACGAGTTGGTTGTCGGACGGACCGGCGCAGACCAGCATCACGGTGACGTTGTCCATTCCGCCAGCGTCGAGGGCGGCCTGAATAAGCGCGTGACAGGCGGCGCACAGCCGATCATGGTCATCCTCGAGGCCATCCTCGCCCTGGTTCCCGCCGCAACCAGCGACCTGACTGGTCAAAATCTCGGCAATCCGTTCATCTGTGATCATGTCGTTCAGCCCGTCCGTGCACATCAAATAGATGTCGCCCGGCATGACGGTCTCGCGCAGCCACTCGTACTTGAAGGTCTCGTTCAACCCCAGAGCCTGGAGGATCACGTTACGGTGCGGGAACGTCCTGGCCTGGGCCGGCGTCAGCATTCCAGCCTTCAAGTACTGGTTTACCAGTGACTGATCGTCGGACATCTGCGTGAAAACGCCGCCCCTTAGACGGTAAAGTCTGGAGTCGCCGCACCAGATCGCCAGTATCTGGTCGCCCTCGAAACCGACGCCCACCACGGTCGTCCCCATCCCGGACAATTCGCGATTCGCCAGGGACGCCGCATGAATTCTGCGGTTCGCGTACTCTATCGACGCACACAGGTTACGTTCCCAGGTGGCTCGCGAATCCAGCTTCAGCATGCTGCGAAAGAGCATCACCGTCTTGCGCGCGGAGCCGCCAATCAGGAAATCGCGTATGGAGTCCACGCAGATCTGAGAGGCCAGATCACCGCGCCGGTGACCACCCATCCCATCCGCCACCAGATAGAACGACCTCTCGGGAAGCATCAGATAGGCATCTTCGTTTCGATGCCTGACCATACCCACGGAACTTTCGGCCCAGGCGGCCAGCCGCACCTTGTCTGCCATCTATTCTAAGCCGCGCTCCACCTGCATCTCGCCATACGGCGGAGGCAGTATCAAAGGACGCTCATTAGTGTCCTGCTGCCGCTGGAGTTCCATTTCAGAAAAAATCACTTCGGGCGCCACGGTCGAAACAGGAACAGAGCCCGATTCCGCACCGCAGTAACCGTTAAACACACCATAAAGGTCCGAGGTCGCGATGATTCTCTTGATAGCCAGCAGGGGAGTTCCAACGATCTCGACACCACGTATCAGAGTCCGCTTGCCAGTCACGGCGTCGACCTTGTAGACGCGTGTCGGCATCACCTTGAACGCCTGGTAGCCGTAGGAACTGGTATTGGTGCTTCCCCCTGCCATCCTGTCGACGTAGAGCCCCCACGGCTTCTTCTGCCGCCGCACTTCCTTCAAGAACATCGTCGCCAGCTTTCCCTGCGAAACCGGCTTCGCGCCCTCGATGAAAAGCGTGGACATCCTGGCCTGGGGCTTCGGAATTCCCTCTGTCCTGCCGTGTCCGTTCGATGAATCGAACCCCTCGATCGGCTTTCTGGACATCAGAAACCCCTTCAGCACACCGTCGTCGACCAGCTGCGCCCGGTTGCCCTTGACGCCCTCATCGTCGACTCGGTAATAACCGTTCAACGCGACTCCGTCATGCTCGCGAACCGACGGATCGTCATATATGCTCAGGAAAGGCGGCAGGATTTCCTGATCCAGATAGCTCTTGAATGTGCGCCCCTCATCCTCGTCGTCCTGCCGCTGACCCTCAAGCCGATGACCGATCGTCTCGTGGAAGAACACGCCGGTCGCCTGCGGTGACATCAAAACAGGAACCGTAGCGGGGTCCAGGACCGGTGCTTCCCGCAGTGCCATCAGATATTCGGCCAGTTCGGTCGCGGCCTCGACAGCGGTGGCCCGATCCGGCATATCGGAAGGAGAACGCCCGTAGAACACA
This sequence comes from uncultured Anaeromyxobacteraceae bacterium, assembly GCA_964573455.1. Lineage (GTDB taxonomy): Bacteria > Myxococcota_A > UBA9042 > DTJE01 > DTJE01 > JAGOFO01. The sequence goes on from CAZNJW010000152.1 coordinate 3,311, forward strand.
ACGCTGTCACCGAGCAGCATTCCATCAGGAGCCCGGGTGAGCCCGCCGATGACTATCTGGAAGTACTGATCGGCCGATCTGACCCTGGTTCCCTCGCTGTTCACGATGTACCGCACGACACGAACCGCGGACACCTCGACGGACGAATCGAACACCTCTGGGTATTTCACGAAAACAGACGAAACATCCCTGACCAGGGCCTGCATCTGGTCCACGTCCACCACCAGATCCGGCACGTCCTCGATCAGTACCACCGGGGTCTCGCGACTCAGGCTGGCAGCCTTCTTCTCTTCGGCGTTGTTCACCATCGTCGCGCGGACGTTGTGAAAGGACATCAGGGCGGCCTTGTAAGCATGATCGGACAGCAGCCACAAAACGCCCCTCAGCGCCGGAATCGAATCGTCCATCGGCGCCACGAAATTCGGCGTGTACTTCTGCTTGAAGTTGTAGTCCGCCTCCTTGTCCTCGGACGAATCCAGTTCATAGGAACCAACCCTGACATCGACACCCGCCAGCCTCGACCGGTTGTTCGAAGAGGCGAACACGGCACCGTTCTTGCCATTGACGTAGTAATTCGTGACCTCGCGAACCGAGTACCGGACAAAGTAAGGAAGCTCGTAGTCACCCTGTTCCAGACGAAGTTGCGCGACATTTCGCTGAAGCTCGGCCACCATCGCGTCAAGAACGGCATCGCCATGCGAGCCATCCATGGACGGCTCGGCCGCCATCGCCGGGGTCGCCAGGATCATCCCGATCAGGAAGACCAGC
>CAZNJW010000153.1:0-4042 GCA_964573455.1 uncultured Anaeromyxobacteraceae bacterium
TTCCGGCGTAGGGGCGAACCGCCTGCGCCAAGGCTTCGGCGTGTCACAGGATGACAATTCGCCCTTTCCGGACGGCGAATGTAATTCGCCGCTACGGGGGCAGGGGATCAGGCTTTCTTGAACATCGGGCGGACCTTGCGTTCGATCATCTCTTCCAGCTTGGGCCGGACTATGCCTTCAAGAAGCATGTTCAGATCGATATCCGCCTTCATCACCTTGTCGGAAACGATTATGTCGGCGCGTACTCCGGCTCGGGTAAACGTGTAGGAGTTGGCTGCGTTCTCGGTCATCTTCAGATCATAGGCGCTGACCAGCATGTTAGCGAAAGGCTTCAGCTTTTCAATTGCGGTCGCTTCATCCCATTCGTGTTCGATCTCATAACTCTTTTTGGCCATCTTTGGCGCTCCAGCATAACGGGTAGAACCAGATTTGGCCGTTTTTGGCGGGGGGTGTCAAGGGTTTTCGTATCAGGCGCGGAGTCCCTTCACGAAATGACAAAGTAGTCTATAATCGTCCCACGATTGTCGCACCGGCACACGTTTTTCGTGTCACTGGTGCATTGGTGCTTCTTCGGAGGTTGTCATGTCTGGTTTCAGGTGCGACCTTGGCGGGATTGCCGAGAGCGTCGCGCGGCGTTTTACTGAGGTTGGAAAAGGCCCTTTCTCGGACGTTCCGGATCAGGACTGGTATGACTGGAATTGGCAGATGCGGAATCGCATCACCGATATCAACCAGCTTGCCCGCTACATCAGGCTGAGTCAGGCCGAGATCGACGGAGACGCGGCCGGGCGGGATGTTTTCAAGATCGGAATCACGCCGTATTACGTGGCATTGATGGACCCGGATGACCCGGGTTGCCCGGTAAGGATGCAGGCCACGCCGCGTCCCGAAGAGATGATCGAACATCCGTCGGACATGGAAGATCCCCTCGCCGAGGATCGCGACATGCCGGTCAAGGGGCTTACCCACCGGTATCCCGACCGCGTCCTGCTGTACATGACCCAGGATTGCGCGATGTTCTGCAGGCACTGCACGCGCAAGCGCAAGGTGGCTGATCCTCATACGGCGGCCGGCGACAGCCAGATTCTGGCATGCATCGACTATATCCGCAGGACGCCGACGGTCAGGGACGTCATCGTTTCCGGCGGGGACGCACTGGCGCTGACGGACGAGAGACTTGAGAAGTTCTTGAAACTTATCAGGGATATCCCGCACGTCGAGATCATCCGTATCGCCACACGAACCCCGGTTACGATGCCGATGCGCATCACGGACGACCTGGTGGCGATGCTGAAGAAGTACCATCCGTTGTTCCTGAACACGCACTTCAACCATCCGCGCGAATGCACCGCCGAGTCGTTCACGGCCCTGCGCAGGATCGCCGAGGCCGGCATCCCGATCGGTAACCAGATGGTGCTGCTGAAGGGCATCAACGACGATCCGGAAACGGTGATGAAGCTGAACCACAACCTGCTGATGATGCGGGCCAGACCGTACTACATCTACCAGTGCGACCCGACGTTCGGGAACTACCACTTCAGGACCACGATCGCCAAGGGCCTCGAGGTTATCGGCGCGCTTCGCGGCTGGACCAGCGGACTGGCGGTGCCGTACTACGTGGTCGACGCTCCTGGCGGCGGCGGCAAGGTGCCGATTCTGCCGGAATACGTCAAGACGTGGGAGAACGGGGTCCTGGTGGTCAGGAATTTCCGCGGCGACGAGTACACGTACATTGAACCCCAGGAATGATCGGATGACACCGGTCCATATCTAGAGGTGAACATGAAGTCTGGAAGGATACTGAAGACCCTGTTGGTGATGGCGCTGGCGGTTGTGATGGCCGCTTCCTTCGGATGTAAGCGGCCGGTGCGGCTGGTGCTTTCGAAGGATCAGCAGAACCGGATCAGGGAGTCGATCCTGACGACAGCGCCGACGCCGAAGCATGTGGTGAACGCCAATTTCGGCGATGCCGTCCAGTTGATCGGTATCGACATGGAGCCCGAGAATCCGCGGGCGGGCCAGGAAGTCACCGTGACCTGGTACTGGCAGAGCAAGCGCGCCGTCGTGCCGGGCTGGAAGGTGTTTGTGCACCTGGAACTGCCGCGTGGGAAACGGATGGGGCTGGACCATGTCCCGGTTGGCGAGCTCTACCCGATGGACCAGTGGGCGCCAGGCCAGTACGTGAAGTACACGCAGAAGTTCAAGCTGGATCCCAAGTCCGAGGCCGGGCGCGCCGAGATCTGGGCTGGCCTGTACAGCGCGGACGTCTACGGCTCCAAGGGCACGGGCGAGCGGATGGTTCTGGTCAATCGAGATCAGGTCAAGAACGACGGCGAGAACCGCGTGTCGGTGCATTCGTTCAACGTCACCAAGGCCGCTGTGGAACAAAAGCCGGCGACCGATCTGCGACTGGCTGTGACTCCAGTAGTCAATCCGGCGGTGAAGCTGGATGGCGTGATGGACGAAGAGGCGTGGAAGGGCGCCGCTTTGATCGGACGGCTGTCGGACGCGTTCGGCCGACCGATCGAGGGAGAGGAGCAGACCTCGGTGCGCGTGATGCAGGACGGGGAATTCCTGTATTTCGGCGTGGCCGCGACCGACCAGTCAATCGAGGCGACGCTGACCAATCGTGACCAGGAGCTCTGGACGCAGGACGTCTTCGAGATCTATCTGGACGGGCAGATGGATGGCAAGGAATACCTCGAGATCCAGGTATCGCCCGCCAACGTCGTGTTCGACGCGCTGTTCGCCGAGCATCGCAAGCCGGATTGGCAGTTGGCAGCGAAGCATACGGTGCCGGGGCTCGAGAGCGCGGTGAAGATCGATGGCACGCTGAACGTGAATGGCGACCGCGACAAGGGCTGGACGATGGAGATCAAGATTCCGGCGTCGTCAGTTCCCGGGTTGAAGATCGTTGAGGGCGCCGAACTGCGCGTGAACTTCTTCCGCATGAACATCCAGGACGGTTCGACCGGTCGCGCGCATGCGTGGGGTCCCGGGGGCCGCGACTTCCATGACCTGTCCAAGGCCGGAGTGATCGTGTTCAATACGGCCGTTCCCGTGGTCGAGGCTAAGAAAAACTGATTCCAGACAGTCGAACCGCCGGTGATTCTGTTGATGCCAGGGGTGTCGACCATCCGGTGGCCGGGGCGAGGAACCTTATGAACGATGACGACAAGAGGGTGGGCGAGGCATTTGTAGAGGCGGTTTCGGTGATGAAGCGGCTGCGGGCGCCGGGCGGGTGCCCGTGGGACCGCGAGCAGACGCTGGAATCACTGAAGGCGTACGTGATCGAGGAGGCCTACGAGGTCGTCGAGGCGATAGACACCGGGCGGCCGGAGGCGTTGCGGGAGGAACTGGGCGACCTGCTTCTGCAGGTGCTGTTCCAGGCTCAGATAATGAACGAGGAAGGCGTTTTCGACGCGGCTGACGTTTGTCGGGCACTGGTCGAAAAGCTGATCGCCAGGCATCCGCATGTGTTCGGTGACGTTGAAAACAACGGAAGCACCGGGGACGTGCTGAAGCGTTGGGAAGGTTTCAAGAAGAAGGCGGGCAGGGGGCTGCTGGACGGAGTTCCTTCCAACCTGCCGGCGTTGTTGATGGCGATGAGGATCTCGGACAAGGCGGGAAACGTCGGGTTCGAGTGGCCCGAGCCATCGGGGGCGCTGGAAAAGGTAAAGGAAGAGGTCGCCGAGCTTCAGGAGGCGTTTGAGTCGGGAGACGACGATGCCATTCAGGAGGAACTGGGTGATCTGCTTTTCGCTGCGGCGAATCTGGCCCGCATGAAGAAGATCAATCCCGAGGACGCGTTACGCGGAGCGCTGGCGAAGTTCAGGCGGCGTTTCAAGGTGATGGAACAGGCTCTGGCGGACGAGGGCAAGGGCCTGTCCGATGCCTCGATGAAGCGCCTGGATGAATTGTGGGAGGCGGCCAAAGCCGCGGAGTGACAAGAAGGGCGAATTGTCATTCGCCCCTACGCCGGAACCCGTCCGTGTAGCGGCGAATCACATTCGCCGTTGGGGGAGGGGGGCGCCATGATCCC
>CAZNJW010000154.1:0-4017 GCA_964573455.1 uncultured Anaeromyxobacteraceae bacterium
CTCGCCTGGATGTTCGTGGAGTCGATGAACCGCTTGAATGGTATTCGCCGCTGACGACGCTTCGAGATACAAAAAAGGCCCCTTAGGGGCCTGATCTGTGGATTTTGTAGCGGGGACAGGATTTGAACCTGTGGCCTTCGGGTTATGAGCCCGACGAGCTACCGGACTGCTCCACCCCGCAGCAGAAAAGCAGGCGTATTGTGCCGAAGGCCGACCATGTTGTCAAGCCATGCGACCGATAATAGATGGAATCAGGCTTTATCGATTGGAAGTTCGGACGGTTACATACCCTCCGGGATATCCTTCGCAACGTCGAGCAGCCACATCCCATCAATCTGCACGAAGTGCGCCAGGTCGAATCTGTCGTTGAACCTGTAAAGCAAAAACGATTCACTCGCATTCACCCGGGCGCGATCGTCATAAAACACTTTGATCCCAGTCACGACCGGGGACTTGCCGAAAGGCGCCTCCAAAAAGACCGGCACGCGGAAGCCGACCAGGGTCCGATCCTCGAGATGCCACCATGCAACAAACTTTTTCATCGGCACGAGGGCCTTGAACTCCGCCTCGGAAGATGCGACGCCCGCCTTGGAGGCCGCTTTTACCCACGGTTCGGCCGGAACGGTACCGTCATCAACGAGTTTGAATGCCGATTCGAACTCAGCCCGGTATCCCTCGGACATGGCGTTCCAGATTCTTACGGGCTCGTCCTTCGATGCGGCCCGCATCATCCACTCCATCAGGGCCATCGGGCTGTTGGCAGAATCCCTGTGCAACTCGTGTTTGGTCCCGGTGAAATGCGGAATCACCAGCCACGCAAGGTAAGCGATGACTGCCACAACCACGCCGACAACCGCCAGCTTCACAATCTTTTTCTTTTTAACGTCCATCTCCGCCCCCCGGGGAACGGTATCCCCGATTCCCAGCAAATGTCGAAAAGCGATTGTACAGTAACTAGCGACGTCCGTTGACTCAATTGTGTTTCTGGTGCCCTCACGAATGTGTTTACAGATCCCGATTTTCTGCAGGCAGGACCAAATTGAATGAATTTCAAGAACCTCTGATGAAGACCCGTCCGAATGGGATGATTTCGCGACGAAGCGGCTGTTCCGAGTCGATGATTTAATCCTTCATCAGGCCGAATAGCCCGATGAAATCACTGGAAAGTCTGACCACGCGGCCTGTTCCGGGTCAATGTGGGGCCAGGCCCAGAACATGGACAGGGGAATTGCGAACAGGCGATCGCCGAACGATAGAACCTGGTCACCAAGGTAAAACGCAATTCCCGTGACATTCCTGGCGCGGCCCGGGCCCTGAGACTTGAACCATCGAAGATTGGCAACATCGTCCGCATTCAGTGTTGACGAGGCCTTCACCTCGACGGCCACCAGCGAGTTGCCGCATTCGGCGACGAAGTCGACTTCCCGTCCATCCTGGTTGCGCCAGTGCCAAAGCCGCCAGTCCCCGGACTGGAACGGGATGGATTTTGTGAGTTCGGTAAACACGAACGTTTCAACAAGATGACCAAACGCAACCGGGTCACCGTGCGGACCGAACGATTCGCGGTCAAAGCCCCTCAAAGCTGCCACCACGCCGCAGTCCAGAAAATGAACCTTGGGGCGCCTGATTTCACGTTTTGTCGCACCCGAGGCCCAGGCCCCGAGGCGCGTGAGTACGCCCAGGCTGGTCAGCACGTCAACGTATTGTTCAAATGTGGCGCGCTGGATTCCGGACACCGCGCACAATGCCTCTACCGACAATTCTTCGGCCGTGCGCGCCGCCAGTTGGTCGATTACCCGACGGAGGGCGTCGGACTTACGCACCTTCAGCACATCGGCGACGTCCCTTTCGACAATCGCGTTGATGACGTCGCGGTAGCGTCGATTACGGACACGGTCGGGCAGGGCACGAACTTCCGGGTAGCCCCCGCGGATCAGCAGATCGATGTAGCGACCCCTGTCCAAAACAGGCGGCTGGGGCAGGCCCTGCGGGGCAGCGTCGGCGCCGGAGGCCCAGTCAAGTATCATCGCGGGCCCCTTAATGTGAATTTCAGCGGCGCTCAGGGGCAGGAGTGTGAGTGTCTGGACACGGCCGGCCAGCGAGTCCGCAACGCTGGCGGTCGCAAACACGTTGGATGAACCGGTCAGCAGAAACTGTCCCGGTCGCCTTTGTTCATCGACGATTCTCTTGATTGAGATCGCCAGCGACCGGGATCGCTGGACTTCGTCGATAATCACCGGGGCATCGCCAGCGGCGGCAGCCAGTGCGGTCATCTGGCCGTATGGGTCGGCCTCGACCGCGGCGAGCACGCCGGTGTCGTCAAGCGTAATGAACCGCCCTGTGCCCAGCAGGTCCCGGACCAGTGTCGTCTTTCCGGCCTGCCTCGGGCCGATGACGTTCACGATCCGCACGGCCCGCAGGGCTGTTTCAATCTCGGTGCGAAGGTGACGCGGAAGAAGTGGTGTTTCCATGATGTCTCGCGTGTTTCCCGAATCACTTCAAATGACAGTTAAATTGTAAGCAAGTCTGCCGGTAAATTGCAAATAGAGTCACCGGTAATTTGCAAATAGAGTCACCGGTAATTTGCAAATAGAGTCACCGGCAAATTGCAAGTAGGCGGTCTATCCCCTGCGGCCAGAAATCGTCTGGAGCAAGTGCCACGGACGGTGAATCTGGATAGTTAACCCGGATTATCCTTGCCCGGGAAAGCACGTCCGCCGGTATGGCTTCAAGATCTGGAAGAAAGCAATTGTCCGGAGTCGGCGGATAGTACCAGGGTGTACCACCGGCAAAAAGGGTTCACCGGAGCGACCTCGCGGGCCGCAGCCCAAGGTTGCCGCCGTGGTTGCCAGGGGAGGTGGTGCCGCGATAGGCAGCGCGAATGAAACTGGCACTGTCGTCCCACGAACCGCCACGATAAACCCGGCCGGAGCCCGACGAAGGTCCCATCGGATCCGTCACCGAACCACCGCTGTAATTCCCGGCAAACCAGTCCGAACACCATTCCCACACGTTGCCAAGCATATCCCACAGGCCCCATGCATTCGCCTGTTTCTGGCCGACCGGATACGTCTTCGAACCGCTGTTGTTGTTGTACCAGGCAACCTGGTCGATTTCGCCATGTCGGGCGGCCGTGCTTCCCGCACGCGCCGCGTATTCCCATTCGGCTTCCGTCGGAAGGCGATAGCCCCTGCACGCCACACCCCGGAACGTGTACGAATCGCCCGACTTGTCGTAACACTGTTCCAGGTTTTCCTTATTCGACAACCGGTTGCAGTATTCAACCGCATCATTCCAGGAAACGTTTTCGACCGGACACGTGTCGCCGCAGGATCCAAAACCCGATGGATTCGAACCCATCACGGCCTTCCATTCGCCCTGCGTCACTTCCGTCTTCTTCAGCATGAACGGCGCGCCGATCGTCACACGCGTCTGCGGACCTTCATCGCCGCCGCGGCCCGATTCCGTTGGCGGGGAACCCATCAGGAAACTGCCCGCCGGGATTACAACCCAACCAGCAGGGATCGAAACCGTGTACTGCACCAGATCGCCGTAATGCGGGTTTTTCGCGGAATCGCTGCCGTACGCGTTGATAAACGCGGTCGCCCATTCCTTCTTCTGAGCGTCGGACACGACCTTCAGTTTCAGAAGGCGGGACAGTTTGCCCCAGTCGGATTCCATCGCCTCGCGGCGCAGGCGTTCGACGCGGTCGGCTTCGGCCCGCTGGGCTTCGTACTGACGCCATTCGGCAACGCGGGACGCCGCCTTGTCCGCGTACGACGGGAACCGGCGCCCCAGGTCTTCCCAGGCGCGGATCTTATCGGCCGTGGGCGTCGATCGGTCGCCGTCGACCGCGACCACCTTGTCGTACGCTTCCAGTGCGTCCAGGTCCACGTTATCGATGCCGCCCATCCCACCTTCCGCGCCGATGTCGCGGACCGCCCTGACTTCCGGCACCGCGGGCAGGTCCGTCACCTGGAAGCCGCCGTTCGAACCGGGGCTGACCGTCTTGCCGCC
>CAZNJW010000155.1:0-4012 GCA_964573455.1 uncultured Anaeromyxobacteraceae bacterium
ACCGTCGTCGAAAGGCGGTGGTGATTTCCGATTGGGCAAGCTCTGAAGGGAACTGAACCCCAGGGACGCGTCCGATTGAAATACATCGGGGATGCCGTTTCGGGAGCAAGGCGTCGAACCGCATGGTAAGCGGAAGGACGCAACATGACGCGGGTTTGGATGGCCCGCGGGCGGTTGCTCGAGCGGCAGGATTGCGTCGAAGGGGCAGGAAACCTCATGAGAGCGGGCATCATCGTTTGGTGATGCGGGTATGTCAGGTCAGACTCTGAAACGGGACGAAGTCTGAGGAAGGTCTCGCGAGCCTTGTAAAAAAGGTGCGCGCCCTCCGGTTACACACCGTGAAGCGGACGAACCGCAAGACGGGAGCGTCGAACCAGAACGACGCCAGGCCGGAGGGGAGTCTTCGAGAGACACGTTAACCGTAAGAGAGGAGGCCATACGGCAGTGATGCCGGGATGGCAGCTTGACATATCAGGCTCTGGAGAGGGCAACAGCCACCAGACCTGTCTTCACGTCTATTAAAAGGCGTCGTGCTTCGGCACGGCGCCTTTTTTTTATCTGGAATAAGGCGGCTACGCGGACAGGCTCCCGTACTGCGCTATTGCAGGTTTTCCAGAATTTCCGGAGTACATCCCGCCGGCGCGTTGATCGGATTGCATCGTGCGGGGTTGCCTTCAGGGATGTCGAAACGGAAGGCGCCGCCTTCCTGTTCGGGAACTGTATTCTCGGTCGGGTGGTCGGTATTGATGATCTGCGTGCCCGTACGAAGCGTTGCCTCGGCGACCGGCTCGAATACCGCCACGGTCGTACTGGGATCGTCGATAGTCGTGCGTACCAGGTAGTTCGCCTGTACTGCCGCCAGCAGTGCCGCTTCCCTTTCGGGCGTGGTCGCCTCCGACATCTCGAGAATCGATGACCAGGATTCTCCCTCGCCGTTGCGCGTGAATATCGTGGCCCCCGCAAGGTTCGGGTGCAGACTGAGATACCCCGTCCTGTGGATGTCGCTGTCGAGCATCATGAACATCACTTTGTCCCGGCATTTCCGCAGAGTCGGCCATCCTTCGGTCTCGATGGCCTCCCGGAGGGTCGCGTGGTCGCCGCGAACGTCATCGGGAGTGACTATTTCGGAGCGGTCGAATACCGACAGGATTTCTTCGTCGATGACGCTAAGCCTGTTCGTGAACTTCAGTGCTTCATCATCGTACTCGTCCTTGGGTTCGACCATCACCATGATCGGCAGGTGACCGGGATTGTCATCAGACCACTCCTTGACCTGGCCGAGGCATTCCGTGAACTTGCCGCACGTGGAGAGCGGATCGAGCAACGCCAGATGGTAGACGTCCAGCGTGCCGTCGGCATTGTAGTGAACGTCGAACTCCACCGTTCTGACCCCGTGAAGATCAAGCTGGTCGTAAACGGGCGGCATTGTCAGGCACCACTCCGGGGGACAATAGTCGGTCGCCACCTTGTAGCTGTTGTGTGTGCCCTTGACCTGGATCTGGTTGAGCCTGATCTCGTCGTCCATCGGATAAAGATCCGGCTCTCCGTGGCCGCCGCATGCGACAAACGCCGCGACGAAGACTGCCTGTGCAAAAACAATGGTCTTTATCATTATGCTCCCCGGCAACAGCCGTACTGGCGGGATTCGGCGAATTCTAGGACATGCTGTCGAAATCATGTAGATGTTTTGTCGCCTGGGCAATGTCAGGGTGTTCAAAAACCTGCGCTGGCTGAACTCTTCTGTTCCGGGATCCAGGTTTGGAGATACAGGCCCGGAAGCAGGCGACCACTTGTGGTAAAGACTTTGAACAACATGTCGGTCGATTGTTGTAAGTGCCTGTTTTTGAGTTGATTTTTCGGCTGTGTCCGGGTGTTCATAATCACTGTTCGTTGTGTCGAATACCTGGCGCCGCGCACATCAAACGGGTGTCAACAAGGTGTCGGAAAACTGTTGAAAACGGTCAGGTTGGGCGGTCAGTTCTGCCTGGAGAGACGCCTGGCGGATCTTTGAACAGCTTCAAGTCCGCGCCTGAACACGGGGGTTCCTGCGAACATCCGGCTGAAGGCGTCTTGATCCATGTTCAGGATTTCGTCGAGGGATGGACAAAACAGTCCCGGGAGCGGACGAAAAGGAGATGGCGAACGGACATCCACACCGGATGCGTCGGTTTCAGTCGCTCTCGATTTATCGGGTCCGCGGTTAAACGGGCACACGTCCTGACACAGGTCGCACCCGTAAAGGTTGCCGGCTTGATCGATATCGTCGGGCAGGTCGGTTTTGGAATTGACGGTCAGGTGCGCCAGGCACCGGCACCGATCCAGATGTCCATCAGCGTCGAGCGCCCTTGTCGGGCAGATGGCCACACAGGCGCCGCAACCGTTGCATCCTGTCGGCACCGGGGAACGGACGGCGCCTTTGTAGATAACGTCGGTCAGGATGATGCCGATGAATACGAAGCTGCCCAGGCGCGGCGACACCAGGAGCGTGTTTTTTCCCTGGAAGCCGAGCCCTGCCGCCACTGCCCACTGCTTTTCCGCGAGTGGACCGGTGTCAACCCACCACATCGCGCGACAAGCGAAACGCGTCCCTATCTCACGCGCCAGTGCCGCGAATCGTTCTCCAACGACATGGTGATAGTCCTTCCCCATGGCGTACCGGCTGATCCACGCGGTGCCGTCGGGCATTGGATCAGGTCTGCCGGGCGCAACATCGTAGCTGACCAGACCTGTTATCACGGTCTTGACCCCCGGCATCACCAGCCCGGGGTCGAGGCGCTTTTCAAGAGTTCGTCGCAGGTACTCGAGGTCGTTGGGAGCCGAGGCCACCGCCGCTTTGAAATCATCCCGGTTGACCGGTGTCGGGCCAGCGGCAACGGCGGCCAGCTCGCAGATTTCGAATTGCTCGGCCAGCTTGTGCAGGTCTTCGTCTGTCATCATCGCTCCCAACTTCGGTATTATAGGGCCGGATTCTTCGGGGGCGCACTTCTGGAAGGCAGGATTGAAGGGATTCTTGTTTCGGGCCGATCTCTGGCGGGCATCGCGACGACCGTCTCCTTTCCCGAGATGGACATCACGGTCGACATGGGTGAGTGTACCCCGGCCGCGTTGCGTACTTCGATCGTCGCGCTGACTCACGGGCATGCTGATCACATCAGCGGTCTGCCGATGTATCTGGGCGTCAGACGTCTTTATGGCATGTCGGACCCTTTGATTATCGCGCCGCCAGAATCGGTTGACGGTGTCAGGGCGTTCATCGACGCGCTCGGCTCGCTCCAGGGCAGGCCGTTCATGGCGCAGGTCGTGGCCGCCCCTGGACCGGGGGACGAGATGCTTCTGGGCAGGGACACGATTCTGACAACCTTCAAGGTGGATCACCGCGTGGAATCGAACGGGTATCTGATCAGCAGGCGGGTGGACCACCTGAGACCGGAATACCACGGACTGCCAGGCGCCACGCTTGCACAGCTTCGCGAGCAGGGACATGCGCTGACGGTACGGGAGGACATCGGGCTCGTTGCCGTTACCGGGGACACATCTCATCAATGGATTGCCATGGCCGACCAGGCGGTGCTGCGCGCGCGTGTCCTGTTCATGGAGTGTACCTTCCTCGGGGCCGGACGCACCACGGAGGCGGCGGACAAAGGGGCACACACGCATCTCGACAATCTGATCGATCTGATCGGGGCGATCAAAAGCCGTGCTATAGTGCTGTATCATTTCAGCCAGTTTTACAGGGCTGAAGATATCTCGGAAATTGTCAGGGGCGTGCTGCCCGAAGAGGTGGCGTCCCGTATTCATCTTTTCGACGGCGGAAACAGACTCTGAAACAAGGCGGTGCGGAAGTGGCAACCAGGCTGATGGGCTGGATCAGGAGCAGGACGACGCCGGAACAGAGGCGTCTCGTGAAGTTTCTGGTCGTTGGGGGTTCCGGCGTTCCGGTCAATCTGTTGACGGTTCTCCTGGCTACTGCCGCGCTTCCGGTCTGGCGTTTTGCCGGTATCAGAAACTGGCT
>CAZNJW010000156.1:0-3957 GCA_964573455.1 uncultured Anaeromyxobacteraceae bacterium
TGCGCGGAATTCGTCAACTGGACTTCTCGGAATACACGTTTCCAGGCGCCAGCCACTCCAGATACCTGCACAGTCTGGGCACCATGCACCTCGCCGGACTTGCGTTCGACGTGGTTGCCCGTGACCTGGACGGGCGTGTGCCAGGCGCCGATCTGGCCCGTCTCAGGCAGACCGTCCGTCTTGCCGGCCTGCTTCACGACCTGGGCCACCCGCCGATGTCGCACACGGGCGAACGACTGCTGCCCGACATCGCGTGCGTTACCGACCGCGAACCGGGGAACGTGGACATTGATCACGAGGTGATCACCCGCATTCTTCTGCGGCGGACCGACATCAGCGACCTGATCGCCAGCGAGTTCGCGGACCTGGGCGTCCTGCCCGAACATGTCGAGGCCGTTCTGAGCCCGGTTTCCAGCACCACGCACAACGAGCCGTTCACGTTCGGGTCGATCGACACCCTGCCCCTCTTCAGGCAGATGATCTCGGGTGAACTGGACGTGGACAGGATGGACTATCTGCTGCGCGACTCCTATTTCACGGGCGTCACGTACGGCAGGTTCGAGAAGGACTGGATCCTGTCGCACATGGGCGCCACGTTCGAGGACGGCCGGGCGGTGCTCACGCTGGAAAGCAACGCGGTATTCGCCCTCGAGGACTTCCTGCTGTCGCGTCACCACATGTACCTGATGGTCTACAGTCATCCCAGGACGCAGGTCTACCACAGACTGCTCGGGCGTTTCCTGGACGCGACCGGCCTGCGCATGTCCGACGACCTTTCGCGCTTCGTCGAATTCGACGACGCGTGGCTGATGAATCATCTGAAGGATTCCGACAACGACAACGCGCGACGGATCTGCAGCCAGGACATTCCGCGTCTGGTCTACGAGGTCTGGGGCGACCAGGCGGATCGGCTGGCGCGTATTCAGGACAGTATCGAGATGGCGCTGCCCGAGACCGCCATCGTGCTCGATTCGATGTTGTCTTTCTCAAAATACTTCGCTCGCGGACGTGCCTGTGGCGAAGACCCGTCAATCAGAATCCGCCAGGTGACTCCTGGCGGCTCGGCGCGGGTTCTTCCGGTCGAGCAGTACAGCGACATGTACGTCAGGCAGGCGCGCCCGCGCCGGTGTTTCCGAATCTTCTGCGAGGACCGGCACTCGGCCGTTGTCCAGGAGGTCATCGACCGCATGGTCGAAGGCTGCTGAATAGGTAATTTTTGATGGCTGAATTTGACGACAGCCTGCCGGCGCAGCTTGCGGCAGTGCGTGAAATGATATTTGATGGACAGTTCGAGGAGGCGTGGATAATCCTGAACCGCCTCGAGTCGATGTACCCCGAGTCGGCGGACATCCTGGCTCTGATGGGCGACGCGGCCATGCGGGCCGGCGACCCCGAACACGCCTGGGAAATCTACGGCGAGTCCCTGGATGTCGATCCCATGTGGTCAGACCTCTGGTCTGCGCGAGCGCGCTGCAGCATCGAGCTGTGCGACATGAAGGCGGCCAGGTCCGACTGTCAGCAGGCCCTGCTCCTTAACAGCCGAAACGCCGAGGCCCATTACGCCGCGGCAGTGATCGCCGAGTTCGATGGACGGTATATCGAAGCGGATGTGAACTATCGCACCGCCGCGCAGATCGACTCGGAAAACTTTCCGATGCCCTTCCGCGAGGAGTCGGACGAGCTGTTTGAAGAGATGGTGGCCGTGGCGTTCAAGCAGATCTCCACGGAATGCGGTTCAGGGTTCGAGGACGTCATCGTCCGCGTTGAGGACCTTCCCGCCCTTGAGGAATACGCCGAAACCGGTCTTTCCCCGCTCGCCACAAGCTACCTGGATCTTCCACCCGAGCAGGAAGGCGTCTTCACCACCGTCGAACCGCCCCCGACCATCGTGATTTTCAAGCGCAGTGTCGAGCGTATGTCACGCACCTCGGATGACCTTCGCCGCGAGGTCGAGTTCGCCATCGTCAACGAATTGATGAATCTTTACGAAGAGTTTGGCGAGCCAGTCCCGAAATGCCTCGAAGACCGCGCCGACGAAGAACTGGTTCATTGAGCCGTACGGGCGAACCGTCTCCGCTATGGGCGAATGACAATTCGCCCTTCCGCGACACGGTCAGGGTCGGGGTCTGGGACAGGGTCAGGGTCCGACGTAGGGGCGAATGACAATTCGCCCTTCCCCAGGCCGGCCCGCAGGGCCGGTCGTTTATGTATCGCCCTGGGCGCCAACCCGGGGATCTGCAATGGTATTGGGCACCGCTCCCAGGGTTTGCACCCTGGGATTCGAATGGACGTGCCTCACTCCGCTCGGGCCTGTGTCGTTTGGGGGTGCCGGGATCCCACGGCTCGCGCCGTGGGCTTTGGATGGCCGGCCCCTCGATGGACGAGGGGCCTGGAACAGGGACAGGGTCAGGGTCAGTGGCAGGGTCCGGCGTAGGGGCGAATGACAATTCGCCCTTCCGCGACAAGCTCAGGGCAGGCAATTCAAATAGACGACAGAACCGACCGGACGTCAGCCAGGCGCGCCGTTGAAAGGCGATGCTCGACCTCGGCCTGCCTCGCGGACCCGGCGCGGACCTCGACCCGCCTGTCAAGCAGGCCGCCCAGGCGCGAAACCGCGCGACGGATGACTGGAACGCCGGCGAACGGGGTGCCCTCGAACGCGGTGAATCTTTTTGGAACGAACGGCGAAACCGAAACAATCACGTGCAGATCCCGCGCGATGCCGTTAACCAGGGCCGCGAACTCGGCCATATCGTCGTCCGTCTCGCCCGGAAGCCCGATCATCACGTACACGCGCAGCCGTTTGATTCCGCACGCGCGGGCGACATCGGCCGCACCGTTCAGATGATCGGCGGTGATGCCCTTGGCGATCAGGTCGCGCATCCGCTGCGATGAGCCGTCCGCGGCGACCGTCAACGTCCGCAGGCCTCCGTCCGCCAGCATCCTGACCAGTTCGAGCTTGACGCGGTCCGCGCGAAGCGACCCGAGCGTGACCCCGGTGTCGCGCGCCGACAGTTCCCGCACGATCTCGACAATCCCCGGATGATCGGACACTGCGGCGCCAAGCAGGCCGGCGCGCTTCGTGCCTTCGGGTATGGCATCCAGAATGGTCTGAACCGGATAAAACGACGCGCGGCGACCGCCGAAAGCCACGCAGAACCTGCATCCACGCGGGCAGCCACGACCGACCTCAACTATGAAGGCGTCCGAAAACTCGTTCGGCGAACCCGAGTCGCCCGAATGAAGCGGCGACTCCGGCAGCCTGACGATGATCGGTATCGGCGCCACGGCGCCGGAAGCCGGAACCCACATCCCGGGTATCCGCACAAGGTTGTCCAGCGCGTCACGCCTGGACCCGGCTGCGGCGATCGCCGAATCGATCGACTTGAACGACCGATCCGCCTCGCCGATGAACACGGCGTCGCACACCGCCGCCAGAAGATCCGGATTGGAAAGGGTCAGCGGCCCGCCCCCGATCACCAGGGGCTGCGTTCCTGGACGCGAATCGGCGAACGGTTCTATCCCCGACGCTGCCAGCGCGGACACCAGGCGCGGCACCTCAAGTTCCCAGGCGCAACTGACAAAGACCGCGTCGGCGGCGTAAAGCGATCCGACGGTCCCGACCACCTCGGGCAATGCCGCGCCCTCGGGCAGCCACGCCCGATCACACGGAGACAGCCCTGCCCGCGCCGCCGCGTACCCAAGCGACGAGTTGGCCATCGACAGCGAAACGGGAGAAAAGATGACCTTATTCAAGGCAGGACCGACGCAATCGCCCGACGGCGATGTTAACCCTAAAACGTTGAAGCGACCAGAACGGTGTCATCACATGCAGTAGGCAACCATTTCACTGGCCGCGGCCTCGCAATCGAACTCGTCGCAGTAGAACGTGCTACCTTCAACCTCGTAGTAACAATTGTTGGGGTTGCAGCAGACAAGAGGCTCATCGCAGGTGCC
>CAZNJW010000157.1:0-3932 GCA_964573455.1 uncultured Anaeromyxobacteraceae bacterium
CGTGGCGACCATCGATTTTTCTTCCACGCTGAGCGGCATCAGCCCGGATGGTCAGGCGGTTCCGGTTGCTTACCGGCTGCTGGGAATGACGTTCTTCATCAACGTTATCCTGGCGATATTCAACATGCTCCCGGTGCCTCCGCTTGATGGCAGCGGCGTCCTGGCCGGACTGCTCCCGGACGCGGCGGCCGCCAGGTTCCGATGGCTCGAACGCAACCCGGTCTTCGTCATGCTGATGCTTGGAGGCCTGATTTTCTTTGGCGGCCGAATACTTCGGATACCCGTGATGATCGTGGTCAACGGTATTCTGGTGATCACCGGAAACAGCTAGATAATCCTCCTGGCCATCATGTGTCTGGTTTATTTGCGCACCGCGTGACTTCACGCTGGCTTTATTTTTTCTGGATCGCGGCGATAAAGAAGCCGTCCATGTCGTGAACCCAGGGCAGTGTCGTGACCGTCAAGTCGGCAGACTGAAGGGCGTTGTTCAGGCCGGTCGGAACGAGAACGAACTCCGGGTGCGAGGACAGCACTGATCTGACTACATCGATGCCTTCCTGGCGCGCGAACGAGCACACCGCGTAGACGAGCCTGCCACCAGGTGCTAGAAGGCGTATTGCACGATCGAGAAGAGCCTCCTGCAGTCGTGCCGCCCGCTCAAAATCCGAAGACGTCCTGGTGTATCGAACCTCCGGGCGCCTCCGCAGGGTTCCGGCCCCGGTGCATGGAGCGTCCAGCAGTACCCTGTCGAACGAGTTATCGAATTCCGGAGGCAGCGCAACCACGTCGGCGCCTCGGACCCTGGGTTTGCCAAGGCCTGACTGGATGCAGAGATCCTTGCAGCGGTCGAGCTTTCGGGTATCCACGTCAACACCCAGCACGTCCGTTCCAGGAACCATCGCCATCAACTGAGATGTCTTGACTCCCGTTCCGCAGCACAGATCCACAATCCTGTCTCCGGGCTGCGGCATCAGC
Source organism: uncultured Anaeromyxobacteraceae bacterium (assembly GCA_964573455.1). Lineage (GTDB taxonomy): Bacteria > Myxococcota_A > UBA9042 > DTJE01 > DTJE01 > JAGOFO01. The sequence continues at coordinate 976 of CAZNJW010000157.1, forward strand.
GCACAAGCCACGAGCTGCGATCCCTCGTCCTGCGGGATCAGAAGGCTGGGTACCGCGTCCGACGACAGGACGCGACCTGAGTCGAGAATCCGGCAGTCCGGAGCCCATCGACCCGGAGTGGCCGTTGTGCCTGATGTCTGGAACGCGTCAAGAGCCCTGGCAAGTCTGTCCGGATCGCGCGGCATCCTGACCGCCACGGGCGACGGCATGGCAAGTCGCTCAAGTTCGTCGCCATTTTCCGCTGAGTATCCCTGCCTGACGATCAGATCCATGAATACCGGGGGTATCGACAGGCGTATGTCCAGTGGCATGCCGGCAAGCAGTCGTCCGGGGTCGTCTCCGACAGCGCGTTCGACCGAGCGTGCGACCGCGTTGGCGAAACCGGCTCCCTTTTCGCCATCGAGCCTGCGCGCCGCATCTACTGCTCCCGATACCCTGGCATGAGTCGGTATCCTGTCCAGAAAAAGCAGCTGGTAGGCATGCCCCAGCAGGATCTCCCGCAACAAAGGTCTGGTGTTTTCGATGCCGCGCTTCAGGTGCGGAGCCACGACCGCTTCGAGAACCCTCCTGCGCCGCAGACATCCACCGACCAGTTCCCTCAGAAGAGAAAGATCGCGTTGATCACGGTAGTAAGGCGCGGCAGTGTTGACCAGGTCGGTGCTGCGTGCGCCGTCTCTCAACGTGCCGTCGATGATGATTGCCGCATCGGTTCGCGGGTCTCCGGTCAGTCGCTTCACGTGTTCACACCATCGTCCTGTTTGTCCACCTCGTTGTCCGAGATGTAGCGCGTGACGCCCCGCATGCAGAAAACGCCCAGTACGACCCGGATGATGAGGATGCCGAAGATTCCTGCTGTGGAAACCGCGTCAACCACTGAACTCCGGGCCATGTCCGTGGCCGCCATGCCCGCGGGAACGTACCGTCCGTAAAGGTCGCGCATCACGTACTGGGTCGAACCGATCCCGGAGACCGAGATCGGGATCATTGCGACGAACGAGGTGATAGCCATGAAGAACATCAGGTCCAGAAATGGAACGTCGACACCGAAGCTTTTCCAGAACAGAAGATTCATAACGCCGTATTCGATGATCAGCACCAGCCGCATGGCCGTAACGCCGAGCAGTGGCAGTGGTCTCGCCAGGCGAAAGGCCGCCATGATGTCGTGTTTCAGGACTCTCCCGATCAGACCGGGAGCCTTCTCCCAATGGGACAGAACACACAGCAGCGGAGCCGCGATGAGTCCGGCGGCGGTCATTACTGTCAGGAAAAGATTGGCGGCCGTTCCGAGCGGAGAGTGTCCGGACAGCATGGCTATCTGCACGAAAAGACTGAAGATTGACAGGTCGATGAAATTCAGGAGTATGAAAGGACTACCAGCGGAACCCCAACCTTTCGAACTGCGCTTTTTGACCACGGCGGCCATCATCACCAGGGCAAGGTTGTAGTTGACGATATTGAGCAGGTACGAAGCGCCCTTGATCCGCGCGAATTCCCCGAATCCGACCTTGATTCCGACGGTCCGAAGGAGTTGGCGGACCGAGGCCACGTCAGTCATCCACGTCACCGCGACCGCGCCGAGCGCCGTGGCCACGAAGAGTATCAGGTTTGCCTGGGAGATAGCCTCCATGACTGTTTTTCTGTCTGTGGTGAAAAACAGATATGAAAGGATCAGTACCGTGCCGGTCCACGCAATTACCGCGCGAATCGTGTTTTTTCTGGATTTTGGGGCGTCTTTGTCCACGGGACGGTATTGTATGGCACTAGTCGTCGCGCGGCGAGGCCAATATTTCGGCCGCCGGACGTGGTACAGTATCGGACGGCCTGCAGGCATGGGTGGGGCAATCCGGATGGTTTCCGGCGGACTTCAGGATCGGACATTGGATACTCGGGGCACCCGGGTGGACGCGGTCTTCGTGTTCTCGTATCCCTCTCGCGCCGACACTTTCAGGTTTCCAGCCATCTTTGCCTGCTGCAGCGGTGAGATGAAGGCCCGCGGATTCAACACGCTCGTGGCGGAACTCTTTCTGGACGAGGCTGATGGTCTTTCCGCCGCCGCGCTGTCCTCCTTTTGCGACATGATAGCCCTGGCAAGCCCGTCGGTGGTCGTGCTGTCGGACGTGTTCGACCCGGCCATGGTCGACGCCATCCGCGGCGTGTTCGATGGCGAACTGGTGTGCACGGATCAGCGTGATCCGGAACCTGACGGGCCGATCGACTGGGTCGTTGAAAGGTTCGAAACCAATCCGCTTCCGCTGGTTGAGCTTGTTACCGCCCTTGTCCGCGGCCTTCCGGTAGAAGGTATTCCGAACGTGCGCGCCGCATCGGCCATCTCGCCGACACGACTTGAGTCATGCGCGACCGCCCCTATGTTTACCGCAGCTCCCGACTACGGCTTCATGGCTTTCCCTCCCGGAACGCGGCGTCCGTCGGAACGGCTGTCCGTGTATGTGAATCCGGGGTGTCCATGGGCGTCAAGCGTCGCGTCCAACCCGGCATACGAAGGGGCCGATCTCGTCGGACCGGAACTCTCGTTGCGGGGGTGCGGCTTCTGCCTGCAGGATGGTCGCTACTCCGGGCTCGATGCGGGCGCCACCGTGGATCGCGTGCTTCTCGAGCTTCGCTCGTGGGTCGGAATCCATCCCGGATGCAAAGAGGTGGTCATCTGGGATGAGTCTCCGTGGCGTTTCCTGCCCTTGCTGGTCGAACGGATTGCCGATGAGTTGAAGGCGCCAATGACCGTCTGTTTCCATTCAAGGGTGGACGACCTGCTCCGCCATTCGGCAACGATCGAGAAGGCATGCGCCGCAGCCAGGCGCAAGGCAGACTCCGGTGTAACGCTCGCCGTGACCCTGATTGGGTTCGAGAACTATTCGAATGCCGAACTCGCGCGCATGAACAAGGGTGTCACCGATGTGGAACTGTCGGCGGCGGCGGCGGAGTGCAGGCGAATCGCCGAC
>CAZNJW010000158.1:0-3893 GCA_964573455.1 uncultured Anaeromyxobacteraceae bacterium
ATTGAAATCGGCGGAACAGTCGTTCAGACAATGCTCTGTTCTGCCGATCGATCGCTGGTGGATCGTGTGCGGCAATACCTCGACAGACGCCGACACCATCATCTCCAACGCCCGCAAAATGCCGATTGCGCGGCGCCACGCCACCGACCGCTTCCTGGCGGACGCTTTTAACCCCTTCAATCTGGATCGAGTGGCCGCCTCGCTCGGGAAGCAAATGGAATCAACGCCGGTATCTCACCGTCTGAGGCCTTCCATACAGCTTCATGCCCTGACTGACTGGGCGGCCCGATTCCATCCCGAACTGGCCAACCGACAGCGGCCTGTCGGCAAAGTACCGATCATCGTGTTGCTGGCGCTGACACCGCTTGTACTGACTCTCACCGCGCCAACCAGGCTGCTGCGCGATCCGCGAAGATGGGGAGTCACTGTGGCGGCCATCACGGGCGCTGTCGGCATCGCCGCCGAGATCTCGCTGATGTGGATGGTCGAGGCGACCTGGGGCGCCCTTCACCTGTGGCTGGGCGGGCTGGTCGCGGCATACATGGCCGGACTGGGCGTCGGTTCGTGGCTGGCGCGAAAACACGACGGAAGAACAGCACGGAACACGGCATCCGCGGGTCGGATCGGCACGATCCTGACCGGCTTGGGGGCGCTGGCAATCCTTGCCGTAGTGTTCGCGGCGGATCGAGGCATGCCAGCCTGGATCGGAATCCCACTGTCGCTGCTCTCGATGGCTGGATGCGCGGCTGCCGCCGGTGCCACGTTCCAGTTGGCGGCTGCCGCCATGTGGTCCCGGAATCCTTCCGGCCCCGGGCGCCTTACCGGGATCATCAGAGGCGTGGATACCGGGCTGGCAGGTATTGTCGCCATCGCGACGCCACTGCTCCTGATACCTGTCGCTGGCACACCGGCTGTCCTGGTCTGCTGTGCCGGTACCTGTCTGGCGCTGGCCCTGCATAGATCGTCCTGACGATAACCGCGACAATTTCATGGCGATCCATTGATGACGCACGTACCCCTTTTCTGGTATGAATAGACCTGGTCAATCATTTCTGGCCAAGGACACAAACAAGGAGTCACATTGGACAACCTGGCGATTCTCGTGACATTCGCCGTCGGTCTTGGAGCCGCGCTTGTCTTCGGTTACATCGCGCAACGTATCAGACTGTCGCCCATCGTTGGCTATCTACTCGCCGGAATCCTGGTGGGACCTTTCACGCCGGGCATCGTCGTCGATCACGGCATCACCGAGCAGTTCGCCGAGATCGGCGTTATCCTGATGCTTTTCGGCATCGGTCTGCGGTTCCATCTGGATGAACTGATAGCCGTCTGGAAAACAGCCGTGCCGGGCGCCCTCATACAAAGCTCCGTCTCGACGGCCGTGCTTGCGGGCATCATGCATCTGTTCGGCATGGACTGGGTTCACGGCATCATCCTGGGAATGGCCGTATCGGTCGCCAGTACCGTCGTCATGGCGCTGGTTTTGAACGAAAGGCACGATCTGCACGCCAGAATCGGGCACATCGCGATCGGCTGGACCGTTGTCGAGGACATCCTGACCGTTGCCATGCTGCTGCTGCTTCCGATCGTATTCAGCAAGAATGGCGCGGGCAGCACGCAACAGGCCGCAGCCGCGCTGGGAATCGCGGCCGCCAAGATCATCGGGCTTGTCGGGGTCGTGTACATCCTGGGCCGCTGGGTCATCCCATGGCTGCTCGATCGGATCGCGCTGACCCGTTCGCGTGAACTGTTCACGCTGGCGGTTCTTGTACTAGCAATAGGCATCGCGATCGGCTCGGCTTTGGTCTTCGGCGTGTCCGTCGCGCTCGGAGCCTTCCTTGCCGGCCTCGCGGTCGGACGATCCGAGTTCGCGACCAGGGCATCCGGCGACGCGGTTCCGATGCGCGACGCCTTCACGGTGCTCTTCTTTGTCTCGGTCGGCATGCTGTTCAATCCAGACAGCATCTTCGAGGCGCCGTTGCTGATCGGGATGGTTCTGCTGGTCGTGATCGGTATCAAGCCGCTGGTCGCCATTCTGACCATGAGGCTTTTGAAACACCCCTGGACCACGGCGATCCCGGTCGGCGCCGCGTTCTCCCAAGTTGGTGAATTCAGCTTCATCCTGGGCACTGTCGCGAAGAGCCTTGACCTGATCGACGGGGCGGCGTTCGACGCCATCGTGGCGGCGTCCATCATCTCGATCACGCTCAACCCGACGATCTACGGGCGCATGCGCAACTTCGCGTCACGCCTGGGACGCGGCAAGGTCAGCGACCAGACACACGAATTGGCAACAATTGACCATCATCGAACCATCCTGGTAGGGTACGGCCCGGTCGGCCAGATCGTTTGCAGGCTGCTGAAGGAACGCGGCCACCACGTCACGATCATCGACCTTAACCACGAGACGATACGCAAGCTGAAGGCCGCCGGACTGACAGCTATCTACGGTGACATCCTGCAGGCCGGCACCCTTGAAACGGCTGGGATCGCGACGGCCGGCAGCCTGATCCTGAGCGCGGACATCGAGGACGCGTCAGAGTTGATCCGCAACGCCAGGATGATGAATCCCAGGGTGCGCATCCTGGCCCGCTGCACTCACCTGCGGGACACATCCAGGCTGAAGGCCGCCGGTGCCGACGTGGTCGCCGCAGGCGAGGCCGAGGTCGGCGTGGCCCTGGCCGAAGAGGTCACCGCCGGAGATGAATGGGATGACATGACCGCCGCCGAACACCGCGAGGTGTTACGTAAAAAACTGTACGACAACCCGCGCGGCGCCTTCATCAACCTGCCATCCACAAAACCGGATGCACCGGACAGACACGACCCGTGACGTCACAAACCGCGGACACACCAGCACATTACATTACGTACTCGTCCCAGCAGTATCTGTAATCGGGATTGCTGAACCAGTCTGGAAAAGCAAGACAGGTCTCTGGGTCAAGCATCTGCTCCTTCACCTCGGGCAGGCAGGCATCCTTTCCATTCGCGCAGTCGATGAATTTCTGCGGCACGTTAAGTTGCGCGCATTCCTGGGAGATTTCCTCGTCTGGAAACCTGGCCTGGCATTCTATCCATCCACAGAAAAAGCACCCCGTATGGAAGGTTATGCAGCAACTCTTTCCGTCGGGGCTGCAGTACCATGAGTGAGCATCGGCGCCCCCCCCGTTCTTGCAAAGATTCTCGGGAGGATCCCAGCAATGGTCACCATACTTCCCGTCACCTGGATAATGCCAGTTCTGGCATTCATACGTGTCCGTCAACACGTCGTCAGTGGAAGGTCCACTGTCGTCCCCGCAACTGAAAAGCCACATGGCACTCACCAAAACAAGCACCCTGCAATTCAGCTTCATGATATACCTCCTGACAGTTCACATTGTTATCATCAAACGGCCACACAATCCAGACAGTCCTATGCCAGGACAATCCGAACAGGGGTTCCGTATGTTGGTCTGCCGGTTCACATCAGAAGGTCCCCATTTTCGAGCGTGATTCTTCGGTGGCAGGTCGCCCCTTCCAATCCGCCATCCAGTGACTACCTTCTGATTCAGGACCGGTATTGGATAGCCGGTCACCAACCAACGCCAAACGGCAAAGGGGCTAATCATGTCAGACGCAATGGAAAGCACCCCGATCTTCGGTGACGTGGCGGCAATGATTGCCTACCAGGACGGCTCGGTGGTCAGCCGTGAGATCATCAGAAAGACTACCGGCACCGTGACGCTGTTCGCCTTTGACCGTGGCCAGGGCCTCAGCGAACATACGGCGCCGTTCGACGCGCTGGTTCACGTGCTTGACGGCGTGTCGGAAATCTCGATTGGCGGCAAGGCCCACCGGATCGCGGCGGGCGAGTTGATCGTCATGCCCGCCAACGTCCCCCACGCCTTGAAGGC
>CAZNJW010000159.1:0-3891 GCA_964573455.1 uncultured Anaeromyxobacteraceae bacterium
CGCCATGCCCTTGCGCGAACACACGAAACTGCCGCCCACCGTCATCCGCGAGATCGTCCGTCTGAAACTGGACTTGGTCGGCCTCGGCCACGCGATGGAGATGCTCCCGTCCGAACTGTCCGGCGGCATGCGCAAGCGGGCGGCACTCGCCCGTGCGATGGTGATGGATCCTGCCCTGCTGCTGTGCGACGAGCCTTCGGCCGGACTGGATCCCCAGACGGCGGCCTCCCTGGATGAACTGATTCTGAATCTGAAGGCGACCTTCAACATGTCGGTTGTGGTCGTCACGCATGAACTCCCCAGCATCGCCATGATCGCCGACGACGTGGTGATGCTCGGCACTGGCGGCCGCCTGCTGTTCAACGGTCCACTGTCCGAAGCACGCCGCTGCGACGTCCCTGAAGTGATTGATTTCTTTGCACGAAGCGTTCCCACCCAATCCGCCAGGACACACTCGCTCCTGGCTCACCTGGAGGAAAGGGCATGATTACCAGGGCCCAGAAGGTCAGACTGGGGATATTCCTGATTTTCTCGACCGTCGTGCTGTTCGGCACGATCGGCACGCTGGCCGGCCTGAAACTGATCGAGAAGAACGACATGTACACGATCAGATTCAACGAATCCCTGGCCGGCCTCGAGAAGGGCGCGTCGGTCAAGTACAACGGGATCTGGGTCGGCCGCGTCGAGGACCTCAAGATCAACCGCACCAACGTCAGCGAGATCATCACGACGATCAGCCTGAAGGCCGGCACGCCGGTCAAGAAGGACACGGTAGCGGTGGTGACCTCGTCCGGTATCACCGGCGCCAAGTACATCGAGCTGTCCGGGGGCACGTCGGCCAGCGATTTCCTGCCGCCCGGCAGCGAGATCCCGTCGGGCGAGTCCTTCATGGGCAAACTGACCGGCAAGGCCGAAATCATCGCCGAGAAGGTCGAACTGCTGACGAACAAGCTGAACGAACTGCTTTCCGCGCCGAATCGTGAAAAGCTGATGACGACCGTCGGCAATATAGACAGCCTGGCGGTGTCCGCCCGCGACACCATTGAGGAGAACCGCCCCGCCGTGAAACAGGTGATTGTCAACCTGGAAGAATCGACAGACAGGCTGGATCACACCGTCGCCGTGTTCGAGTCCGAGGGCACCGCGGCCCTGAAGGAAATCCGGTCACTTGCGGCGAATCTGAACCAGGCGGTCGAGAAACAGCGGATCCGTCATATCGTGGAAAACGTGGACGTGATCACGACCGAGGCGCGCGTCGCGATCGACGACGCCCAGATCCAGGAAATGGTCAAGAAACTCGGCCAGTTGGTTGATGAAACCCTCGGGACCGTCACGAATATCGACAACACCGTCCTGCGCGCCAAGGATGACATTTTCGTCAGCCTGTCGTACCTGGAGGACGCGCTCGAGGACCTCAGCGAGTTCGCGCGCATGATCCGCGAAAACCCGGGTCTGCTGCTGGGCGGCTCGGATGAAAAGGAGCGAAAACTCCCATGACTGACACACGCAATGTCCGACTGCTGATGGCGCTGACGGCGCTGGCGATCATGACGGTCTCGTCCCTGGGTTGCGGCGGGCCGACGCGCCGGTACTACTACGCGCTAAGCTACCCGCACATCGAATCGGTCGAACGTCAGATCCCGGACGCGCTGCACCAGGGCCGCCTGCGGGTCAAACGATTCACCATCGGCGAGGCGTACAACCGGCCGCAACTGGTCTACCGGCAGTCTCCGTGGGAGTTCCAGTACTACGTCTACCGGTACTGGGCGGCCAAGCCACAGAAGATGATGCGGGACATCTTCCACGAACACATCAAAAGGACCGGCCTGTTCGAGGGCGTCGAACTGGAATATGGCGACACGAAGTTTCAGTACGAACTGGGCGGCGAAATCAACGCCATCGAGGAATACGATTCGGCCGGCGACTGGTACGCGCACCTGGCCATGAACGTGGAACTGACCAGGCTGTCGGACGGCAAGGTGATCTGGCGCTATTCATTCGACCGCAAGCGCAAGGTTGAAAAGAAGAATCCGGTCTATGTCATCCAGTCGCTGTCAGGGATCCTGCGAGACGAGATGGGTCCGATCATGGCCGGGATGGACCAGGCCCTGTCGAAACTGGAAGGAGTTCAGCCCACGCTCCAGGCCACGCCTGTGATGGGCGATGAACTGCCCGAGGTTGATGCCTGCCAGCCGGAATCCCAGGAAACGCTGCGCAAGGAAAGGCCGGACACCGTGCTCGACGAACCGCCCGCGAACTGACCCGCCACGGCCAGCATACTTTTCATTGTGAACGAGCCTCCTTCATTGCATATGACACATCGGGTAATCCACTTGCTCTCTACAATTCGGGCTATCGCGTCGGTCGGGATGTCCATGGCAGTGCAGTCCGCGTACCCGCAGCCATCCCTGGCGACACCATCCGCATCGATCGTGACATCATTGAGATCGGCGTCCAAGTCATTAGACCCCACTGCGTCCCGACCATCCTTTGCGTCAAAGGCATCATCGATTGCAACGACATCGGAATTCCTTGAATCCCCGCCATTGTCAACCGGATCCACATTGGACGCCGAACACGAAACCAAAAGCATCAACACCAATATGCCCAGCCCATATCCTGTCCGGTTCATCAATTCTGCCATCTGAGTTCCTCCATTGAATGCTGCACGGCTTGCCCACACCCAATGAAACAATTCTGAATAACAGAGTCCAATCGCTGCCTATCCGACATGTCGGAACAATCGCGTCCCAATCACACCAAGCCTTTGGGTCAGAACCTGAATGGCACAGGCTCGGGTGGGTACGAAGTATCAGCATTTGCCTTTCCATCAGACTGCTCAAGATCAGACGGTTCGACCCCGTTTCTAATCCTGGCTCTTAGCCCCACACCCGATTCATGGGTCGCCGAGAAAGGAACAACACCCTCGACTGGATTCTCATATTTTTCTGCGTCGTCTGCAGTCCCATCCTCTGCGGAGTCCATGGGCTCAGGTCTTGTATTCGTGACAACAACAGAACGTTCACCTGCAGGCACTCCATTAAAGCTGCCATCCATCGCGGCAGCAAATGCGGGAGACTCGCGACGTTTCTCAGCAATTAGTTTCATCAATGCCTCGCTCCCCAGAATGGTGACAGCTTCATCGTCTGCCGCGTTCAACTCGCTTGTCGTGACAGATGACTGAATCACATTTGGTTTGTAGACCTCGTCAATCTCGCACCCTGGGAAAGCGCAAAGCAAAACAAAAACCGGCAAAACAATCGTGATGTTTTTCATTGTGAACACTCCTGAATCATCTTTGACATAAAGGATACACTTCTTGCCCCTCACAATACGGACCATCATCACAACCACAATCCCAAAACACACCCCACAAGTATTCAAAAACATCACTGCCCAAAGGTTCCAGTCCACAAGACATTCCTTTAGCAATCTCCAAGCAACACGGCTTATCGTTAATTGGATCACAAGGACAACCCTCCTGGGGCACATCTCCACAGACAATCGCGTCGGTCGGGATGTCCATAACAGTGCAGTCCGAATACCCGCAGCCATCCCCAGCAATACCATCCGCATCGAGCGCGGCGTCACTGAAATCGGCGTCCAGATCACTTGAATCCACTGCGTTTTGAGCATCCTTTGCATCAAAGGCGTCATTGACCACAACCGCATCGGATATTGCCGAATCCCCGCCATTGTCAACGGGATCCACCTTGGACGCCGAACACGAAACCACAAGCGACGACACCAATATGCCCAGCACGTATTGACCACCGGTTTTTAGATTTAGCATCTTTGATACCTCCAAATGAATCACGCGGGACGATGTCAGTCCATCACATCGATGGAACCACATTCGAAGTCCCGAACATCCCCAATTTTCTTGCAAAT
>CAZNJW010000160.1:0-3803 GCA_964573455.1 uncultured Anaeromyxobacteraceae bacterium
TTGCCGAGGAGCAGCTCCGGAATGTGAACGAACAGATGGAGTCGATTAGAAAGAGCTTCCGGGATCTGGCCGCCGACGAAAAGAAGGCCATGGAACTGGAAGTAACCGAGACAGCCCTGAAGCTTCGACGCGAGGCCGAGATGAGGATCAACCACGCGGCGCTGTTGCTTCAGTCGCAACTTGCCGACGAAGTGGTAACGCGCGCCCTGGCGTCCGTGGAAACCCGCCTGACATCGAACAGGCCGACCGCGGTCAGGGATGCATCGGTGGACAGGATTACGGCGAGCAACGAGTAGAGAGGAACCGATGCCGATTACAGAGGTCGCATCCAGACGATACGCGACGGCGCTGATGGACGTCGCCACCGAGCGGGGAGCGCTGAAACAGTGTCTGGCCGGTGTCGAGAAGTTTCGCGACACCGTGTTGAACAACGTCGAACTCGGTGCAGCGTTCCAGGATCCGACGTTCCCGGTTTCCGCGGCGTCACGACTGGTGGGCACGCTTGCCGGAAGGCTTGGACTGGATCAGACATCGACGGCGTTCCTTCAGATTCTGGCAACAAGGCGTCGCCTGGACGGACTGGCCGACATCATTGCCGAGTTCTACCGAGAAATGGATCGCAGGGCCGGTCGCGCTTCCGGTGAAGTGGTTTCCGCAGCCCCGCTGAACGACGCCCAGCTGGCGCGCATCAAGGCAGCTATTGACAAGCGCACCGGCCTTGACGTCAGTCTTACGCGCAGGATCGATCAGTCCCTGCTCGGCGGACTGCAAGTCGTGGTCGGCGATCGCGTGATCGATTTTTCGACCCGTACGTACCTGGATTCACTGAAGACTCGGCTGCTTCACAACAGATAGAAGGGGAAAGATGGAACTCCGCGTCGAAGAAGTAACTGAAATCCTGAAAAAGGAAATCCGCGAATTCGGCCGACAGGTCGAGGTCAAGGAAACCGGCACGGTGATCACCGTCGGCGACGGTATCGCGCGCGTCTACGGACTGTCCGGAGCGATGGCGGGCGAGCTGCTCGACTTTCCGCACGGCGTTCAGGGTCTCGTTCTGAACCTTGAGGAATCGAACGTGGGCGTGGCCCTCCTGGGCGAGGTCAGTCGCATCAGGGAAGGCGACGAGTGCCGCCGCACGGGAAAAATCGCGAGCGTTCCGGTCGGTCCGGCGGTCAGGGGGCGAGTCCTGAACGCACTGGGACAGCCAATCGACGGCCTCGGACCGGTTGAATCCAAAGAGTTCAGGGCGATCGACGTGAAGGCGCCTGGCATCGTTCAGCGCCAGCCCGTCAAGGAACCGCTGCAGACAGGCCTGAAGTCGATCGACGCGATGACTCCGATCGGAAGGGGTCAGCGCGAACTCATCATCGGCGACCGCCAGACTGGAAAGACGGCGGTGGCGATCGACACGATCATCAATCAAAAGAAGGTTCACCCTGGTGACAGCGACGTATGGTGCATCTATGTCGCCATCGGACAAAAGCGTTCGACGGTCGCGCAGGTTGTCGACAAACTCAGACAGCACGGAGCGATGGATTACACAACCGTCGTGATGGCGTCCGCGTCTGAAACCGCACCGATGCAGTACATCGCACCGTTCGCCGGATGCGCGATGGGCGAGTACTTCCGGGACAACGGTCAGCACGCGCTGATCGTGTACGACGACCTTTCCAAGCACGCTGTTGCCTACCGTCAGCTCTCGTTGCTGCTTCGCCGCCCGCCGGGACGCGAGGCCTACCCCGGTGACGTTTTCTATCTCCACTCCAGGCTGCTTGAACGCGCGGCCAGGATGTCGGACACGCTTGGTGGCGGTTCGCTGACCGCCCTGCCAATCATCGAGACCCAGGCAGGCGACGTTTCGGCCTACATCCCGACCAACGTCATTTCGATCACCGACGGCCAGATCTATCTGGAATCCGAGCTGTTCTACAAGGGATTCAGACCCGCCATCAACGTCGGGCTGTCGGTCTCGCGAGTCGGCGGCAACGCTCAGATCAAGGCGATGAAAAAGGTCGCCGGCACGCTCCGCCTCGAACTGGCGCAGTACAGACAGATGGCGTCGTTCGCCCAGTTCGCCACGGATCTTGATAAGGCGACGAAACGTCAGCTCGACAAGGGCGCCCGCATGATGGAACTGCTGAAGCAGCGCCAGTACAGGCCGCTCCCGGTTGAACAGCAGGTCGTCGTGATCTTCGCGGCTTCGGCCGACGAAGGATTTCTGATGGACGTGCCCGTTGACAAGGTCAGCACCTTCGAACATGAGCTGATCGAGTTCATTGAGGCCAGGCACAACGATATCTTCAAGGACATCCGCGAGAAGAAGGTCCTTGACGATGCCGTGCGCAAGCGTCTGGTCGACGCGCTGACCGAGTTCAAGGCGCTGTTCGCGTCGAAGTAACCGCGGGCCCGGTTCCCGCAACGAAAAGGCTTTATGGCCACGTTGAAACAGATTCGCAAGCGCCTGAGCGGCGTTCGCAACACACAGAAAATCACCCGCGCGATGAAGCTGGTCGCGGCCGCCAAGCTGCGCCGCGCGCAGGAAAACATGCTGAAGGCGAAGCCCTACGCCAACCGCATGCGCGACCTTATCTGGGATCTCTCGGAGCGGACGTCGCCCGAAGCGCATCCGCTGCTGCAGGTGCGTGAGGAAAAGAACGTGATGATGCTCGTCGTCACGTCCGACCGTGGCCTGTGCGGCGCGTTCAACGCCAACATCAACCGTCGGGCCGAGAGACGCATAAAGAGCTGCGCCGGTGATATCAACATGAAACTGGCATTGATCGGGCGCAAGGGTCGGGACTACTTCCGACGCCGCGGCTATCCGATCGAGGCCGAATACATGGAGGTTCTGACCGATCCCACGTTCACCCGAATCTCCGAGATTGGTTCCGAACTGGTCGCCAAATACCTCGATGGACGCCTGGACGCGGTCTACCTGGTCTACAACGAGTTCAAATCCGCGCTCTCGCAGCAGGTGGTGGTCGAACGGCTGCTGCCGATTATCCCGGAGCGCGGTCAGGCGGTCGACGAAAACGGTGTGGCACAGGTTCCCGCGCGGCAGTCTCCAGAGCTGGCCGGGGAGTTCAAATTTGAACCTTCGATGGAGACTGTCCTGAACACCGTTCTGCCGATGTACTTCAACGTCAGGCTCTATTTCGCGGTGCTCGAATCGCTGGCCGCCGAGATGGGAGCCAGGATGACGGCGATGGAGTCGGCCACACAGAACGCCAATGAACTGATCTCGCGCTTGAATCTCATGTACAACAAGGCAAGACAGGCCGCTATCACGACCGAGATGCTCGAAATCGTGTCTGGAGCCGAGGCGATGAAATGAATCACGCCCGTGTGGACGGGCGTTCGGAGGCTGACCTGATATGGAACAGAAGAAAGGCGTAATAACCCAGGTGATCGGGCCGGTCGTGGACGTACGTTTCCCGCCCGGACAGATCCCCGAGATCAACACTGCGCTGGCGGTCACGAATCCGACCATCAACGACCGGAAGAACAACCTGGTCCTCGAGGTCGCGCAGCACACCGGCGAATCGACAGCACGCTGCATCGCGATGGACACGACCGACGGTCTGGTACGCGGCATGGAGGCCTGGGACACCGGTGCCCCGATCTCCATTCCGGTTGGCCCGGCCACGTTGGGACGCATCATGAACGTGGTTGGCGAGCCGGTCGACGAAGGTGGCGCGATCGCATGTGAGAAGCGTTACCCGATTCACCGCGAAGCGCCTTCCTTCCTGGATCAGGACGTAGCCGTCAAACAGATGGAAACCGGCATCAAGGTCATCGACCTG
>CAZNJW010000161.1:0-3776 GCA_964573455.1 uncultured Anaeromyxobacteraceae bacterium
TAGTCGCCCAGACCCGTGAACATCCATCCGGCCTCGGTCGTGTGGTCGTTCAGGCCGTTGATCAGTTCGTCTTCATAGGTTCGTCCATGGGTCGCGGCGAAGTACCCGCGGTAGGAATTCATCGCCATGTCGTACGCGATGATATCCAGCACCATCGCTGCCTTGGTCCGAATCTCGGAGTCCTCGGCGAAATCGACCAGATTAACCAGCGCCGGGATATCCTCGTTGAAGTACACGTTCGAATGCCATTCCGAGAACCCGATGGCGCCGCGCAGGTTCAACCACTTAAGAATCAGCGGTCTGGCGTGGTCGCGATGCTCGGCGCCCGTCATGCCGACGTTCGAAAAAACGGCATCCGGGAACATCTGACCAGCCAGGTACTCGGAAGAATGGAACAGGATCTGATGGTTTTCCGACCAGTAACACATCTTGTCCATCGGGATCTCGGGGTTCACCTCGGTCATCCAGTACTTGTACGCCAGCAGCGTGTCGATGATCGTCTGGCGCGACGCCTCGTCCAGCGCCCCGTTATCACGGTCGATGTAGAGCATCCTGACCAGCGCCGCGGCCCGGAAGTCCGAACAGTCGTCGCGCAGCGTCAGATCTTCGACCGCGGAAGCGATGGCGGCCGGAACCACGGACTGACCGGTCTTGACCCGGCAGACCTGACCATACGAATTACCGGCATCGGGACCATTGTTCTGTGCGCAGAAATTCAAGTATTCGACCTGACGCTCGTGCCAGGAATAGAGCGGAATCGGATCGCTGCGTTCGCAGTCAGGGCAGAAAGGCACATCCTGAGATACATCCCCGGAAGCGTCGTCCAGAACCGTATCATCGGCCGTGTCCGGCTGGTGCGGAAGATCCATGACCGCGTCCGGTCCACCCTGATCCACCGTGATCTGAGCGTCATCAGTATCCTGGACCGCATCCGCCTGACAGAGATCGTCACATTCACATGTTGTCCCGCAACCTCCGCCGAAGACCCACATGGCCACTGCAAGAGCAGGGACGTATTTGAATACCTTCACGAAAGAACCTCACAAGCAGAACTGATTAAGGCTTAATGGGAAGCCCGACCCGAAAACAACCGCCCGTAGAACGGAAACGACAGGCGCGGTGGATCATACGACGAAACAGATCCGGCGAAAACCAGCGAATGCCCTGACGACAGGCGTGACCGGCGCCAATTCCGTGTAACGGACGCGATGAGAGTACAATCCAGTTCGATTTCGAACGGACAAGGGATCAGATGGTTGACCCAATCATGATAGGCATCCTCGGCACGGCCTCTATCGCGGACAGTGTCGTCGAGGGTGCCTCGAAAAGCAGCCTGGTCAGGATCACGGCCGTGGCAGGGCGAGACCGCGAAAGAACGGAAAACTGGGCACGCCCCAGAAGAATTCCACATGCTTTTGACGGTTACCAGGCGTTACTGGATTCAGGCGCGGTGGACGCCGTGTACATCCCGCTGCCGAACAGTCTTCATCTGGAGTGGGCGCTTCGCGCTATTGAAGCCGGGCTGCCCGTGCTGGTGGAAAAACCGGCATGCACGTCAAAAGATGCTGCCATAAGGCTTCGCGATGCGTCGATCGCGGCCGGAGTTCCGGTGATGGAAGCGTTCATGTACCGCTTCCACCCGCTCTGGACCGAAGTCGCCGATATCATCTCATCGGGTAAAATAGGCGAGGTCAGGACCATCGAAAGCAGGTTTTCGTGGGACTGCGACGACCCCGATTCGGGGCCGGCGCTCGCTGGCCTTGCCGGGGGTGCCCTGTTCGATGTCGGATGCTACTGCGTCCACATGTCCAGAATGATTGCAGATTGCGAACCATCACGCGCGTCAGCCTTCGAACGCCGCGGCTTCCGGCACGCGGGCTATCGGGAACTCGGCTTCGGCAGTCGGAACAACGTGGACGACACGATGGTCGGGCTGCTGGATTTCCCAAACGGAGTGCTCGCGCACTTCGAAACGTCGATCTCATGCTTTGAACGTCACGGCGCCACCATCTGTGGCTCGAAGGGGGTTGTAACGATCGAACGCCCTTGGCTCCAGGACTGTGTGCCATGCGTCATCACACTGATGGACGATGACGGCAGAAAACTGGTCAGGATTCCGTCGGCCGACACTTACCAGCTGGAACTGGAGGCATTCGCCACAATGATCCAGGCGTGCAGGAGGGACCGCACCCTCACTGCCGGCGCCAGGGCGGCAGCGGATGACATCGTGAACAACGCGGCTGCCCTCGACGCGCTGTTCGAATCAGCCGCGGGACGTAACCACGATGGCAACCTGTCAGTCGGCAAGCACCCCGTCACATGACTGGTCCTGCCATGCACACCCGACCTGATCCAGGCATTCACACAAATCAGGCTGACATAGGACTTCAAAACACTCGACGTATTCAATGCCGTCCCGCCCGGCACATTTCGAGGATACGCAAGCCGAGGCCGCGCCGTCGCACGTCGCTCGTGCCTCCTGGTCGCAATCCCTTCCGTCACAACCTGACGTGAGGCCTGCCAGCGCCAGAAATGCCACCATGATCAGTCTTGAAAATCGCATCTCTTTCCAGCTTCATTGAGCCGCGCAAGCATAACCCGATTCCGACTGCCGCTGCCAATATCATTGTCGACACGAGATACCTTCACGAACGACAGAGTCCCTGATATCATCCGCACATCCTGACCTTTGCCTGCCCGGAGGCTATGTATGAAACAATTGGCATCGGCCACGCTGTGCGTGGCAGCAGCTCTAATTATCGTCGCGTGCGGTGGCTCCGAAAACCCGACCGACAACGGCGGTCCGAAGGACGTCCAGGATGTGACAGTCACTGACGTCCATCATGACACGTCGCCGGACGGCGTCGAAGATATCCGGGTCGATGAAGGCTTTGAACTGGAAGACGCGGACGACGACGGAAACAACGACAACGGGACCAACGACAACGGAACCGGCGACAACGGAACCGGCGACAACGGAACCGACGACAACGGAACCAACGACAACGGAACGACAGACAACGGAACGACAGACAACGGAACGACAGACAACGGAACGACAGACACGACGGTCGATCCGATCTGTGAAAACGCACTCCTGCTCGAACCCGGCCAACGCTTGGCGGTCGAGGCCCTTCCGGACGCCACGCCTTCGATCTGGACCACATACTCCTGCGACCCGGAATACCCTCTCGAAGGACCTGAACGGGTCTTCTTTGCCGAGGCTGATTGCGACGGTGTCGCTGCCCTTGACCTCGTTGTTGACGGACTATCAGGCGGCTTCACGCCTTCCGGCGTTCACGTTCTGGTAGTGGATGCTTGCTCTCCCGAAAGCTGCCAGGAGATGACCGAGCCGCTGAACACGCTCCACAACGAGTTCACAGTGTCGTCCGGGTGGGCCGCGTTCGTCGTGGTCGAGTCGCTGGACACAGCCCTGCCTGCCTTCGAGATTGAACTCAATCTGTACTGCACCGCGTGCGCGGATAACGACTCGGACGGGTACGACGGTTACAACAGGCTGTTCTGCCCGGACGGAACCGACTGTAACGACGACAACGCTGCCGTCCACCCCAATTCGCCCGAGAGCCCCTGCAACGGGATCGACGAAGACTGTGACCTGGTGGACGAATGCCACGAGATCGTGTGCGTCGATCATGACATGGACGGTTTCTACAACCACGACGCCAATGCCTGCCCGACGGGAACCGATTGCAACGACAGCAACGTCGATTTCAATCCGGGCGCAACGGACATCGAGTGCAACGGAGTCGACGAAA
>CAZNJW010000162.1:0-3746 GCA_964573455.1 uncultured Anaeromyxobacteraceae bacterium
TTGAAGCCAATCGGGTTACCGCAGCTCTCGCAAAGGTCGTATTCCCCTTCATCGAGTCGTTGAAGGGCCTTGTCGATCTTGCGCAGCAGATACTTTTCCCGATCGCGCATGCGATACTCGAAGGACTGGTCATACTCGCTGGAGGCCTGATCAACCTCGTCCGGTTCGCGGATCTCCTGCTCCTCGGTTTCCGCGACCGTCTCGCGGGCCTGAACTATCAGAGCCTTGCGCTTTGCAAGAAGCTCGGTCTTAAGTTCGGCAACCTGTTTCTTCGTGAGTCTTTTGAGTTCGCCGTCAGCCGTTGCTGTTGCCATGTTCAAACCCCTTGATTCAGTCAGAATTGTCGGATCAGTAAATCGATTATTGACCGCGTGTTGTTGCGAGTCAAGCGACCCTGTCAATTCGGTCGGGGAGACAGGATTCGAACCTGCGACATCTTGCTCCCAAAGCAAGCGCGCTACCGGACTGCGCCACTCCCCGCTTTTCAAAGGCCAATTATAATATCCGTGAATCAAAAGAGCTTCAACTGGATTCGTGGACAAAATTGCGGATTTTTCGACTCGGAATATCCGGCGCCTTCATTTGAGCTTGACAACAGCGCCCCGGTGGTAAAAAATCGCACGGCTTTTTTGAGCAGCCCAGGTAGCTCAGTAGGTAGAGCAGCGGACTGAAAATCCGCGTGTCGATGGTTCAACTCCGTCCCTGGGCACAAATCAATACTTCGTAATCGTTGCAATGCCTTCAAGGATTGGCTGAGAGGCCACGATGAACCGGATCAGGCGTGCGCTGATTCAGTGGCCTGGACGACAATGTCGCCAAAGTCTACAGCACAAAATCCAGGTAGTTGTCGCGGTTGATGACGGTCCATGACGCGTCGGGGGCGAAGTCGGTCCATTCTTTCGGGCGGGATCGGGTCTTCGCGTCCCACTTGAATTCAAAGCCGGCGAAACCGCCGCCGCTTTCTTCCACCATGTCGATCTCCGATCTCTGGTTTGTGCGCCAGAAATACATGTTGGCCGGAACCCCAAGGTACGACTGGCGTTTCATGCGTTCGACGCACAGGAAGTTTTCCCACAACTGGCCGCAGTCGGCCCGCAGGCTGGTTGGATTGAAGTTGGATATCAGTGCGTTGCGGATGCCGGTGTCGACGAAGTAGTACTTGTTCTTTTTCCGCAGGTCGGTCCGGGGGTTGCGCCCCAGCCCGGGCAGGCGCATCAGGATGAACGACTTTTCAAGAATGTCTATGTACCGGTCGACCGTCTTGTAACTGATGCCGATCTGGGCGCCGATTTCGGTCAGGGACACCTCGCTGCCGACCTGCAGGGCAAGCAGGCGCAAC
Organism: uncultured Anaeromyxobacteraceae bacterium; assembly: GCA_964573455.1. Taxonomy (GTDB): domain Bacteria; phylum Myxococcota_A; class UBA9042; order DTJE01; family DTJE01; genus JAGOFO01. The sequence goes on from CAZNJW010000162.1 coordinate 1,340, forward strand.
AGGTCGAATATCGAACGGCTGTTCCGGATGTTGTCCAGCGCCAGCACGTCCTTCAACAGGTACGAAGACGTGATTTCATTCAGCAGACCGATCTTTTCGTCCCGGGCGGCCGCGACGACCACTTCGGGATAACCGCCGAAAATCAGCGATTCTTCGAGCCTGTTGCGCAGGTCGAACCGATTGTGCATCAACGCCAGTTCACCCTGGGAAACCGGGAACAGGGTCAGTGTCCGCTTGCGGCCGGTCAGCGGTTCGCCAACCTGTCCAGCCAGGTCGAACGACGAAGAGCCCGTCACGATCGCCCGCAGTCCCGGGATCGCGTCGACCAGCATCTTCAGCCCGAGCCCGATCTGCGGTACCCGTTGCGCCTCATCAATCACGACCAGTTCGTATCCGGCCGCATATTCTTTAAGAAGATCCAGGCGGCCCGCCGCGAACAGTTCCTGGATGCGGGCGTCGTCGCCGGAATCGAAACGGTACTTCAGCGTGGTCCCGGCCAGGAAGTTCCTGACCAGCGTCGTCTTACCGACCTGCCTCGCGCCGAATATCACCAGTACCTTTCCTGGCGCCAGATGCCGGTTCAGGTCATCAAAAATCCTGGGAATCATGACGGTTTCATCCCCCGAAAACTGTCCATGTTCGTATTCTAATCCTCGAAAACAGCATATTTCAAGGAGCAGCGCTCCTCGAAAACAGTGTTTTTCAAGAAATTCGTCGTTCATCAACCAGCGACTTCCGATGTGATAGCTGGGATCGTCACCCCAACGCCCGTCACTCCGGCAAAACGCCTGGATTGAATTTCCCCTGTTCAAGCGCCTTGACCTGTGGATTCTGGTTTACGCCGCTGTCCGCGGCCAGGACGATGTCGGTGACCGTGTCCGAAAGCAGCCACCGCAGGGAATTGAAATGGGCGACCGTTGCCACGGTCACGCCGACTTGATGCGATATCGCGGCCTTCGCAGTGATGACCGGCACGACAAGCGCGTCCCCGGACCAGATCGATTCGACGATCGTGTCTGGATCGGATGACGCAAGGCCTGTCGAGTCGCCGGACCGCAGGTACGGTCGCAGCGCGCGGAACACCCGGTTCAAGAATTAAGCCGGTTTCCGCACCTTGTGATACTGTCACGGCCAAACTGTCAGCCTGTTACAGCACGGGACGTGGAGGCACGAACCCGGGAGATCGAGGTGAAGATGAAGAGGATATTCATTGCCGTATTCCTGCTGGCGACGGTGCTGAGCGCTCCCGCGTCGGCCTTCAGGGTCGAGCAGTCGGAATTCATGTACCTGAACTTCAACATGCTGATGCAGTTCCAGGTTCAGGTGATACAGGAAGGCGCCCCGGACAAGACGTCCTGGGGAAAGGAATTCTTCCTGCGACGGACACGCCTGATCCTCAGCGGCCAGGTGACGAAGTGGCTCAGCTTCTTCGTGGACACCGACATGCCGAACTGGGGCAGGGGCAATTCCTGGGGTTCGCCGAACTTCGTGATCCAGGACGCGTTCATGACGTTCAAGGTGGTGGATGAATTCATGGTGGACGGCGGTTTGATAATCGCGCCGTTTTCCCGCCACGGCTACCAGAGCGCGGCCTCCCTCCTGGCCCTGGACTACCACTCTGATCTCATCAAGTATCCTATTGACGCCACAAACCTGTGGCGCGACGCGGGCGCCCAGATTCGCGGCTATATCTTCAAGAACCGGCTCCAGTACCGCCTGGCAATCATGAACGGCTCGAAAAACGACGCACTGCAAAAGGACATGAACGGCAAGGCCGTGGTGCTGACCAACCCGAAGGACTATCCCAGGGTCACGGCGCACCTGCGATACAACATCTTCGGAACGGAAACGGATCCTTTCTGCAAGGGCATCTACTTTTCGCCGAAGCCGATACTGTCCCTGGGCATGAGCTTTGATTACCAGCAGGACGCGGGGCTTGAAAGGGCGGCCACCTTCAGGAAGGACCCGGCCGGCAGGGATACCGACGAGATCGACACGCCCGGTGAGCTGGGAGAATACATGGCCGTCGCCGCCGACGTCTTTGCCGAGGTTCCGTTCCTTGGCGAAGACCACGAAATCATCGTGCAGGCTGCTTTTTACCGGTACTGGCAGGGCGCCGCGTCGAAGGCTTCCGGTCTGGGCGTGTTCGGGGAGCTCGGATACAGGTACAAGTCGTTCTCTCCCGTCTTCGGCTTCGATTATTTCAAGAGCGATATCGCCGGCCAGGATCTGATGGTGATTCACGGCGGCCTGGTCTGGTGGGCCTCGAAGCACAACACGAACATCAAGGTCGACGCGTCCGTGCGCAAGCAGGGCGACCTTGATGTCGCGCCGTTCTACACGACGCTGACGCTGCAGGCACAGATGTTTTTCTAGCTGGTGTATGTAGATTCGCGACAACCGGGGA
>CAZNJW010000163.1:0-3709 GCA_964573455.1 uncultured Anaeromyxobacteraceae bacterium
AACAGGAAGTCATCGCGAACGAGTCCGTGAAGCCCGTCCGAACAAAGAAGGATGCGGTCACCGGGCCGCAGCAGGAAATCCATGACGTCAGGAGACACGCCGCCAGGCACGCCGAGTGCCTTGGTAAGCACGTTCTTCATAGGGAAGCGCGCGATATCGGCCTGCGAAATCTGTCCGCCGTCGACCAGTCCCTGAAGCAGCGAATGGTCCAGGGTTAGACGGACGGCGCCCTCGCGACCGAGCAGGTACGCGCGCGAATCGCCGAGATGCGCCACGAATGCCCGGGCGCCAACGACAAGGGCCAGCACGACCGTTGAACCCATGCCGGTCAGCGCATTCGACCCGGCTGCGGCATCGACGGCGGCGACCCTCTGGATCTCGACGTCGGCGGCCACGATCGCGTCCGAGACCATGGACATTATCTGCTGACGAAGACTGAGGTACTCAAAAGGATCCGGGTCTGTGCCAGAGGAAACCTGACCGAAACGGTCTATCAGGTCACCGGCGGCTCGCACCTGCGACGTGATGGTCTCGCAGGCGATCGAACTGGCGACATCACCGCCGGCGTAACCACCCATGCCATCGGCCACGATGAAAAGGCCGAGTTCAGGTTCAATACTGATGCAATCTTCGTTGCGCTGCCTGACCTTACCGGTATCAGACAGTCCGCCTGAGACAAGTTTCAATGGATAACCTCCGCGCCGGGGCGCGATTCGATTGACGCATGTTAATACGAAAAGGTGGTCCAGACCAGAGCTCTGTGCGCGACGAGGCCGCCGAGGGGAGTCTCTTCCACCCAGATCGGATCAAGGTCGGGCCGCTCGACGACTCCGCGGATCGACGCGCCGTCCAGCGCGGCGCCCGGGATGAAGTAGCAGTAGGCAAAGGCGACCTCGATCCAGTCCAGGGGGTGCCAGAAGATGGTGACATCGAGTTCGTGGCCGATGAACTGGCTGTTGCCCGCGGGGATCAACAACCCGCGATCCATGGTCCACGTGCCGTTGCGCGTTCCGTTTCCCGACTGGGTGCTGAAATGCTGATACAGGCCGCCGTCCGCCGTCTGCGAAAAGATGTGGTAGTCGATCCATATGTCGAGACCGTCTACCGGCTTCAGGCGGAAGGTCGGCGCGATGTCCCATATCCCCCCGGCGCGGAAGAGGTCCATGTAACCAAGGAAGTTGTGCGTCGAACCAAAGGTCGGCTTGAACGCCCTGCTCTGCTGGTCCCACGGATCCGAGTCGCCAGACGCGTAAAGAAATCTCACTCCAATCAGGGGTTTGGCCGGCGCGAAATGAAACTCGTACATCAGGTCGGCCAGATAGATCGATGCAAGATGGTCCGAAGTCCTCAGCGTGGCATCCGCGTCCCACGAACTGACCTGGCCGAACTGCACGGCCGCTTCGCCCGTGATGGTCAGCCCCTGGATCGGCCTGAAGATCACGCGGCCGCCGACCGTTCCCAGGCGCTGCGTGAAGTTCGCGAAGGCATCGTCCAGATAGAAGCCGTAAAGCTCGGCGTCCATCCACTTGACCGGGGAATCGGTCGCAATATAGAGCCCGGAAAAGGACTCGTAGTCCTCTTTGGTGTCGGCCGAAAAGATCGGGCCGAGGCCGGTCTTGACCAGCGTCGTGAACGCGTCGACCTTCAGCAGTCCGGGCTTGCGCCAGGACAGACGAGCGCCGTCGTAGGTCTGCCCGGTGGCCCCGGAACCGCCCGAATTGACGTGCATGGTGCTGCCGTAGTCCATCGTGAAGCGACCGGCGCGGAAATCGACACCCGAGCCCGAGATGTTGGCGAACTCGAAGTACGCCTCGAAGATGTCCAGCGTGCCGTTCCCGATCGAACGGAAACTGGTTTCCTCGCCCCACTTCCTGGAATCCTGGATGGTGACCACGGCGCGGAACCCGGGCAGCGGTTCAATCTGGAGCCCGACCATCAACCGCGATCCGACATAAAAGCAGTCATCGTCTTCAAAAGTCACCGGTGCTCCGGGGCGATCCGGCCTGACCGCGGCGCCCAGCGACTTGACGTTGTGCATGAAGTCGGGACGGATCCGCAGGAAAAACGTCGGTTTGAACGACAGAGGCTGCCGGGCCGGAGCCGCCTTCAGAGTTTCGATCTCGGCCTTAAGCCGCTCGACCTCGCGGTACTTTTCCTCAAGGTCCTGCTGATTCTTAAGAATCACCCGCTGATTGTCGAGGATCTGCTGCTGGTTCAACCTGATTGCGTCCAGATCGAGCGTCGACGTTTCACCGACGGGGGCCGGATCCTCAGGCAGAGGCGCTGCTGTATCGGAAATGGCCGCGGATGCGCTTGTCACAAGAACCAGGGCGGACACGACAAGCCCACCAAGGGAGACGCGCCAGCAGAAGACCGATCTTCCAATCAACATGAACACCCGCCGTATCGATAAGGGCTGGCATTTTCTAACACAATCCTAACAACTGATCCACTTCATCGCGGACAGGCACGGACAACGACGTTTTGTAATAGAATGGCAGGGGCGGAAGAGGTCCAACCATGATCGCGATAATCGTCATCCTGTCGGTGGTCGTGCCGATGCTCCAGGTCCTGATCTTCGCGACGTTGTACGATCTGGCCGGCTGGATTCCGATCGCCGTGCCGTCGCTCGTGACTACCACGATTGGAGTGGTGATCCTGATCAGGAATATCCCGAAGTTCATGACCGAAAGCGTCACGCGCGACAAGTTCTCAACCTTTCCGACCATGCAGTCCTATTTCGACGCCACGCGCATAATATCCGGCGTCCTGCTGCTGGTCCCCGGCTTCATCACGGACGTCGCGGGTCTGATCCTGCTGTTGCCCAGATTCCGCGGCCTGTCCTTCATCATCCTTTCGCGCCTGACATCCTCGCGCAAGGAACGAATCGTGGTCGTAAACCGCGAAGGGTTCAAGGACAACGAGGACTGACCTATGCTTTCCGACATCACCGATGAACTGGTGCAAGCCGTGTCACGACTCCCGTTCACGGCACCGGTGCATACCGTATACAACCCGCTCGAATACGCCAGACCGTCCTGGGACGAGTACTGCCGCAGGTTTGGCGCTGCCCCGCGCGAGATACTGATGGTCGGCCTGAACCCCGGCCCTTTCGGCATGGCGCAGACCGGCGTCCCGTTCGGTGAGGTCCAGGCGGTTCGTGACTGGATGGGGATCACCGCCTCGATCGGCCGGCCCCCCGTCGAACATCCGAAACGTCCGGTCCAGGGCTTTGATTGCCGGCGCTCCGAAGTCAGCGGCAGGCGGCTCTGGGGCTGGGCCCAGGCTTCGTTTGGCGACGCCTCGACCTTTTTCGAACGCTTCTTTGTCACCAACTACTGCCCGCTTGTATTCATGGAGGAATCCGGACGTAATCTGACGCCGGACAAACTGCCGTCCGCCGAGCGTCTGCCGCTTTTTCAGGCATGCGACCACGCTTTGCGCGCCACTGTCGAGTACCTTGAACCGCGTCTGGTGATCGGTCTCGGCGGCGTTTCCAGCGCGCGAGCTTTCGAGGCACTGAGCGGCCTGACGAACATCAAAATCGTCACGGCCCCGCATCCCAGCCCCGCCAACCCGGCCGCCAACCGTGGCTGGGCCGCCCTGATGGACCGAACCCTGGCGTCAGTAGCGGCGAATTACATTCGCCGTCGAGGGAGGGGGGCGCCATGATCCCAGGGCCTCGGCGTCGCCTGCGGCGCCAGCCTCG
>CAZNJW010000164.1:0-3693 GCA_964573455.1 uncultured Anaeromyxobacteraceae bacterium
AGTCCTGGACTCCAACCGCCAGTGACGACACGTTCTGGGACTCGATATTGACGAATCTGGCGGACACCGCGCCGCTGGCTGAATAGACCACATTGCTGCCCGAATTATCGGTGGCGACCATGCCGGATATGTAATCGCTGCCACTGTCAACCTCGGAATAGGCGGCCCGAATCCAGACGACCGGCTGGCCGGCGTTCGTGTTCCAGACCGTCGACCAGTAAGTGCCATAGTTTTGTGCGGTGGTTGAAACCGTCAGCGCCGGTGAAGACACCATCATGCCGGTCTTGACCGAGTTCCCGTAGATGTTGTTGCTGTTGATGACCGGGTTCGGATTTCCACCGGAACTTTCCAGCACGATGCCGGGCAGGTCGTTGAACTTCACGTTCGACGACGTCAGGGTACCGGTCGAGGTGCCCCTGTAACGAAGACCGGCCTGTCCGTTGTACTGGATGTTCGAATGATCGATGGCAATGTACGAATTGTTCATCAACACGCCGTTCGCGCCGTTGTTCCGTATCTGGCAGTTAGTCACGGCGACCGCGTTCGTGCTGGTGGTCGTCCACAAACCGTCCTCGGTGTTGTCCTCGACAATCATCCTGTCGATCGTCAGACTCCTGAAGGACTCGACGTGAAGGCCGCGCCGGTTCAAGTTCGCCGAACCGCCATTGATGGTCACCGAATCCCCGGCCACATTCGCTTTCAACCACAGCCCCTGGAAGGCGTTCTTCCTGAATGTGCAGTCGGTCAGCGCGTGGGTTCCAGTCTCGACGTGAAGGCCGGTGTATCCGTTCTCGAAAACGGCGCCCGCGACATCGCCGGTACCGCCAAGAACCTTGACCTCCTGATAACCCTTCTCGACGTTTCCCACCGTTGAGAAAAACACCTGGCTCGAAAGGCTTCCGTCGACCGTGAGGTTGGAGTTCGTGATGGTCAGGCGGTAGTCGCCCTGCCCGCTGGCGTCCTGGTCGATCGGGGCAAACAGGACATTCGTGCCGGCCTGAACTGTCAGTTCGGTTCCACTGAAAGTCAGATCGCCGGTGACATAGACAGTTCCCAGCCAGGCCGTCGCCTGCGTGATCGTTTCACCGCCGAAATAGACGCCCTTGGACCATGTCTCGTCGAACGGCACGCCGATGAAGCCCTGAATATTCGCGGCCGTGGGCGAACCAAGCGTCACGCGATCGAGAACATTCGGGAACACGCCGAAGTAGTTGTGACGCATGTCGATCGTGCCGGAATAGGTGACGGCCGAGACCTCGCGCGCCACGCCGGGATCGACGCTGGCCGCCGCGGAGACGGAAATCGACCCGCTGTACGAACTGCTGTTGTAGTCGTTGACGACCGCCACGATCTTCGTGGCGCCAAACCCAGTAGTGGTGAACCAGCGGCTGGCGGTGCTGCCGGCGACGGCGATGTCGGGACCCGAGGACGAATCCTTCTTCACCGCGCCACCAATGTAGTTACTGCCGCCGTCGATCTCGGAATACGACATGCGAACCCGGATAATCTCCGTGTCTGCCGGATTCGTCCAGGTCTGACTGACCGAAGTTCCGTAATACCCGGCGTCCGTGCTGGTCGAAATATTCACGTTTTTGACGACCAGTGCGCCAGTTGTCGAGTTACCGACGATATTGTTGTAATTGATGACCGGCGTCGGATCGCTGGCGCCGTCGGTCCAGACACGGACACCCTCGTACGCGTTATCGGTGATCAGGTTACGCGTGATAAGGCCGGATCCCGAACGCAGATACTCGATGCCGCTGCCACCGTTTCCACGAACGGAGCTGTCGGACAGATTCAAGGTACCACCGTTGACGTACAGGCCCCGACCACCGTTGTCCTCGAACAGACTGTCGGTGACGGTGACCGTGCCGCTCGTCATGCTGACCCCATCCTGGGAGTTGTCGCGCAGAATCGCCCTGGTCAAAATCGGCGCCGCGGATGTCCCGCTCGAAGAAAGGCCGTTTCTGCATCCACGGATAGTAGAATCATAGATCGACAGACCATTTTTCACGTCGAACGCGATATCGGCGTGCTCGAACGTCGCCCACCTGACCTGCGACCCGGCTCCATTGATGATGATCCGGTTCCAGGCACGGGGATGACGATGGTCGGTGCCGTAAACCGTGAAAAGGACGGGCTTCGCCTCGGTGCCGTCAACGATCAGCGTGCCATTTACCGTGATGTCAAAGTCGCCGACGCTGTCGGCGTCAGCGTCGACATAGGTGAACAACACAGTGGTTCCAGGCGCGACCGTCAATGTCTCGCCGGCCGGCACCGTGATGTCGCCTGTGACGACGATCGTGCCGGTCCAGGTCGTGGTCGTGACTGTTCCGCCGATGTACTGAAGCGAACTGAGGGTAACGGTGCGCGAAATGCTGGCCGTCTGACCGATCGCATCCCTGACTTCCATCCTGATCGTGTACTGGCCATCGGCCGGATACGTGTGAATCAGTACCTTATCGGTCGACCAGGAGGTATCCCACGTGCCGTCGTTCGTGAAATCCCAGCGCACCTCGAGGTCGGCCATCGCCGTCTCGGTATCGCGCGAGGACGAGGCATCCATCGTGATTTCCTTGTCGCCGCTGACCACGGCCGTGAAGTCCGCAACGGGCAGATCGTTGCGAACCTGCAGCCGCACCGTTCCGAACCCGACGGAACCGACGTTGTCGGTCGCCTTGGCCTGCAACATCAGCGATGTGTTGTTCGGGTGGTCCGAAGGGACGGTGAAACTGAACTCGTAAGGAGCGGCGTCATCCATCAGACCGGTAGGCGTGCCGTCCGCGACCAGTTCGACCTTGGTGACGTTGCGTCCCGGATACGCCTCGGGGTTGACGATCACGCTGACAACGGAACCCTGGGTGACCTGGGTATCGTTTGCGGGTTTGATGAACGTGACGACCGGCGCCTTGTCGTCACCGATGACGATCTGACAGGCGGCCGAGTCCGAGACGCCGCGGTCGTCCGTGACGGTCAGGGTAACAGTAAACGTGTCCGCGACCGTGTACGCGTGCTGGACCGATGACTGAAGTCCGGCGACCGGGCTGGAATCGTCTCCGAAATCAAACGAGAAGGTCACAAGCGAACCATCCGGGTCATCCGATCCGGACCCATCGAACGTAAGTGATTCGCCAAGATTGCCCGATGACGGACACTGCAGGGCGGCCACCGGCGGTTCATTCACGTCCTGATTCGCGGCACCCGGGGTCGGGTTGGACAACTCCTTGAAATCTTTGGAGTTATCGTCAGTGTCGGTATGATTGATGTCACGGGCCAGGCTGTGGTTCGCCAGCGGTTTCCCAACCGCCGCCGTCTCGCCTGCGAAGAAGTCGCCGACGCCGAAGGTACCGTAGCCGATCGCATCGACAATGGTGTTGCCATATCGAAGCTGGATGTTGTCCGGGCCGTTCTGGTAGTCGACGTCCACGGTGAACTGATCGCCGGTGTCGTGAATCGCCGCCGCGGACTGCGGATGCGCCACCACGAACCTGCCGTCCGAACCGATCGAGCCGACCAACTCGATGATCTGATACTCGTCGTTGTTCGAACCGTTGATTCCAACGAGGCGCCAACCGGTCAGATCCGTCGAGGCCGGACCCCAGAGTTCAACGAACGAGTCGGTATCCGGGCTGCTGGTAGTGTCGATCATGATCTCGTCGATAATGATGACGGCGGGCGGTTCGGTCTGTTCAC
>CAZNJW010000165.1:0-3524 GCA_964573455.1 uncultured Anaeromyxobacteraceae bacterium
CACAACATGAAACAACGAACAAGCAGACCAGAATGTCCCATCAAAACCCCCGGAACCGTCCCGAAAAATCATACCGGACTCGTTTGCAAACGTTGTACCACATTTCAGGCAACCGAGGTATATGCCCAACGCCAACCATCATCTCGAGTCAATTCTATCCCTGTCCAGAAGGGCGAATTGTCATTCGCCCCTACGCGGAGGCGGCCTGGGACTCTTGACTAATTTCCGGCGTTACACCATAATCCGTGCGCTGGTTTTGACCGGCGTTTGATTATTGGGGCTGTAGCTCAGTTGGGAGAGCGCTGCGTTCGCATCGCAGAGGTCAGGGGTTCGAATCCCCTTAGCTCCACAAATTCAACACCCACCGATGATATGCGTGCCACCCAGGCCGCGGAGTGCCGCGGACAGACTGTGCGGGTCCGTGATGATGGCGCGCTGGCCGCCACGTTCCAGGAAGCCGCAGACCGCCTCGACCTTCGGGCCCATGGATCCTGGAGGGAACTCGCCGGCATCCAGCAGTTCCTTCAATCCCTCGGATGTGATCGCGTCGATAGCGCGCTGGTTCGGAGTATTGAATCCGATGAAGACCTTGGGAACCTCGGTCAGTATCACGAAGATGTCCGCGCCGATCTGGGTCGCCAGCATCGACGACGACAGGTCCTTGTCGATCACCGCCTCGACGCCCTCGTAGGAACGGTCCGGCTTCTTGATGATCGGGATGCCGCCACCGCCGCAGGCGATGACGATGTGACCGGCGGCAGCCGACTCACGAATCATGTGACGCTGGATGACCTTGACCGGCCTGGGCGACGGAACGACGCGACGCCAGCCGCGACCCGAGTCCTCGACGATCTGCCAGCCCATCGCATCGCGGCGACGTTCTGCCTCTTCCTTTGAAAGGAACGGTCCGACCGGCTTGGTCGGATTACGGAAGGCCTCGTCCTGGGGGTCGACCAGAACCTGGGTCACCACCGTGACCACGTAACGCTGGATCCCGCGCCGGCGCAGCTCATTCAGCATTGCCTGCTGCAGGAAGTACCCGAGCGAACCTTCTGTCTCGGCCACCAGCACGTCCATCGGCATCTTGGGAATCTTGTCGTCGCCACAGGTCTCGTTCAGCAGCAGCAGGTTGCCTACCTGCGGTCCGTTACCGTGCGTGATGACGATGTTGTACTCGCGCTCCACCAGCGTCTGAAGAAACGCGCAGATGTTCGCAGCGTTCCGCTCATGATCATGAACCGTGCCCTTTTCGCCCTTCTCGATGAAGGCGTGGCCACCCAACGCGATCAGAACGGTCGGCTTGTCCTTTCCGGCTGCCATGAATCAACTCCGGGAAAACGAAGGATGAAGCATATTGGGGGAAATCGGGCTAGTCAAGGCAAGCGGGGACGGTTCAGACGCGTTCCATCGTCCTGGTGGCTACCACATCCACGCCCTTTTCGCCCAGCAGGTCCCGGATCAGAACGTCGCCGAGGTGGACCGGCGCCGTCACCTTGATCCGGTGGATCTCGACGGCTGCCTCGACCACGCGATCCTTGGGAACAGGAGCCGTAACCTTCACCGGCAGTCGCCTGTGTCTGGCGCCCTCTATCGCGACCGTCGTAGACATGAACCGCCTGGGATCCCGGAACTCCTGCTGCGCGTATTTCGCGCCGCGATTGCATTGGTTTCCCTCGATCTCAAGGACATCGAGGCCTTCGTGGGTCAACTGCAGCGGGCAACCGATCGGGCATCCGATACATGTGAAATTCTTCTGGTCACTCATCTTGTTTCACCATCCCCGGCCGAGTCAATTCTGAAGCGGACGGATGTCAATCCTGAGCGTATCCCCCTGGAACTGGTCAAGCGCGTCCGGCTTGATCTTGAACATGATCATCTCGGCCGGAACCACGAACGACAGCCGCTTGCGCATTATGTCGCCGATGATGATCTCGCACGGCTTCATCGGCTCCTTGCAACGCATGAAAATCTGGTGCTCATGCCCCGTGCTGAGGGTGTGGGGCAGGCAGTACCTGACGTTGTCGCCTGGCACCAGCTTGATGTTGTCCTGCGCCCGCCTGATACCAAGCGCGTATTCGCCGGCATGGCGACCGGCGCGCATCGCCTCGCCGGTGACGAAGTCGACCAGGTCATGCACGTGCAGGACGTTACCGCACGCGAACACCCCGGGAAGGCTGGTTTCCAGCGTCGATGACACGATCGGCCCGCGCGTGGTCACGTCGAGCTGGATCCCGAGATTCTGAGACATCTCGTTTTCAGGGATCAGCCCGATCGACAGAAGCAGCGTGTCGCAATCGATCCTGCGTTCCTTCGACATGTCGGGAACGAAACCAGGGCCGACCGGAGCCACCTTGATTCCGGAGAGCCGGTCCGCGCCCATGATCTCGGTAACCGTGGTCGACAGATTCAGCGGAATGCCGAAGTCGTTCAGACACTGCACCACGTTGCGGGTCAGGCCGTTGGAATACGGCATCAGTTCGAACACCCCGACCACTTCGCAGCCTTCAAGGACGAGGCGCCTGGCCATGATCAACCCGATATCGCCGGACCCGAGGATCGCGACTTTTTTTCCGGGCAGATAGCCCATCATGTTCGTGAACTTCTGTGCCAGTCCGGCTGTCAACACGCCGGACGGCCTGGTGCCAGGGATACGTATCGCGCCGCGCGTGCGTTCGCGGCAGCCCATCGCCAGCACGACCGACCGGCAGGTCAGGGTTCGCAGGCCGTAGTGGTCGCTCAAAATCCTGACCCGCTTCGCTCCGTCGCTGTCCAGACCGATCCCGGAAACGTACGAATTCGGCAGGATGTCGATCTCGTGGTCGATCGCCTCGGTCACGAACCGCTCGGCGTATTCCGGACCGGTCAATTCCTGTTTGAAGTAATGCAGACCGAACCCCGAGTGGATACACTGCAGCAATATGCCGCCCGCCTCGGCCTCGCGGTCGACCACCAGCACCCTGCGCGCCCCCGCGTCGCGGGCCCCTATCGCGGCCGCCAGTCCTGCCGGGCCGCCACCGACGACCATCACGTCGTACGGTCCTTCCATCCGTCCAAGCATGGTATCAATCCTCCTTTTCACCGACCGTCCGGAAGACCGGGTCGGTCATCGGAGTCATCAGCCAGGAATCGCCCCCCCGCTTCGTAACGGCCTCGGGTGGAATTCCCAGGCGTTCGGACAGGATATTGATGATTCGGGAAGTACAGAATCCGCCCTGGCAACGCCCCATGCCGGCGCGGCAACGGAACTTGACGCCGTCGATGGTCCGCGCTCCGTGGTCAATGGCGTCGTGTATCTCGGCCTCGGTTACCAGTTCGCACCGGCAGACGATCCGGCCGAACGCCGGATTCGCGGCGACCATCTTCTCCTGATCGCGCGGAAGCTGTTTGGCAAACCGGGGCGGCCCGTCGATCGCGGCCACGAAGTTCGCCTTTTCGTTCAGCGGCAGCCCCTGGCCAGCCAGGATCTCACAGACATACTCACCGATGGCCGGCGCGGACGTCAGGCCGGGAGACTGGATGCCGGC
>CAZNJW010000166.1:0-3175 GCA_964573455.1 uncultured Anaeromyxobacteraceae bacterium
TTTCGCTCGCGTAATAATCGTTCATGTGTTCCACGTACCAGACGATCATCTCGTGCCCCCGGGCCTCGGCATTTTCGTCTTCCAGAAAGATGTCGAAGACCATGTCGATCAGGGCGTCCCAGTCGCCGACCAGCAGGTCGCCGAGAACCTCGGTGATGCCCTCCGACATGCCGCGAGCGTTGCTGTATCCTTCAAGCAGATAGACCATGCCGAGGGGGGCCGATGCCAACAGGGTCGGGGTCCAGAACTGTTCACAGAGGGGGTCCGAGACCGAGTTGTGCATCAGGTGTCCCAGTGCCGTCACCAGGAACCGCGGTTCTTCGTCGATCGCCTTGGAGATCAGGTACAGGGAGAACTCGGAAGAATGGCCTTGTTGAACCGGCAGGAACCACTGGAAGTCGGGAAGGATGGCGCCCAGATGCAGATAGGTCTCGAACATGGGCGTGTCCCGCAGATCCGCAAGGTTCGGGTACTGTTCGACCAGAGCCGGCCAGATGCTGTCAGATTCGCGAATGTGAACGCCGGGACCGCATGGCAGGGCGGTGGTCGGGATCAGCAGCGACGTGAGCAGCGCGAAGACCGCGCCGGTCAGCCATCGGTTGATTTTGTTCATCGAGACCCTCGTTTTCTGTGGGGTAAGGTGGCTTTTCCGTGGAGAATTATAGGGATAAATGTCTTGAGTGAAAGGGGGAAATCGACCAGGCCGCCATTTCGGTGAATGAAAAACGGAAAGGGTTACCTTAGAATGCCGCGTTCCTGGCGACTCGTGGCAACCGTTCGGCCAGGGATTGCGAAAATGCAATTTGTGGAGTGATGACGATGAATGTGAAATCGAAGCTGTCCGTGCTGTCTCTTGTGCTGGCCATGGCCGGATGCGGTGACGATGTCGGGAACTGGAACGACGTTTTGATCATTGTTCCCGATTCGGGAAGGACCGATGCGCTCGTTACCGACGGGTTTTCCGGCGACCAGGGCGACGACCGTGATATGTCAGTTGGCGACGACACGGTCGATCTGGACGTCTCGATACCTGATCAGGGCGGTGCGGACACGAACGTCAATGACACGGTCGAACCGACCGACGAAGGCCAGGACATGTTCGAGGATGTCGCCCCGCGTTGTTCGCTGGGCAAGGCCGCGTGCAACAGTTCAAGCGCGGATCGGAAGACCTGCCAGACCGCGAGTGTTTTCGGTCGTACCATTCTTACGACCGATAACGCCGTCGCATTCACTTACAACACGTTCAACATGGCCCACAACGACGATCCGCCGAATAACGACAACGCCGACGATGTCAGCACCAAAGGATGCCCGATCTTCGGTGACGGGGACGATCTCTGGTGCAAGTCGGAGTGCAGCGATTCAGGCCTGGATCATTTCTTTCAGGTCTATCTGATTCCGGGCGACCTTTTCACCATGACGGTCACCGATAACATCGTCTATGAACGGCTCGGTGAAAACATTGACTTCATGCTGAAGGTGTATCGCGGGAATCAGTGCCCTCTCGACAGAACAAGGCTTGTTTCATGCATTGACAACAAGCATTCCGGGAAGGGCAACGTCGAGTCCCTTCGGATTGCCCCCATGACTGCGGAAGAAGAGGGCTGGTACACGATAGTTCTCGATTCCGACGACGATCAGAACGCCGGAACGTACACCCTTTCCGCCCGTATCTTCCAGAACTCCGAATACACTGGTGACTGGAGTCTCTGCTGCGACTACCCGCTTGAATGAGCCGACCCGGTCCCGTCGACCCGCATCTATCGTATAATCCGGCATTCGTCGTCTTCACAGGTGGTTGAAATGGCGGTTTCCAGTCTTGCGGGCCTGCCGGTGCCCGATGAGATGGTCGAGGATGTCGCTGGCCTGGTCGATGCCTATTTCGGGCTGCGGCCGGATCCGGATAATCCGGGACAGTGCGTGTCTTTCGGGACTTCGGGGCATCGGGGAAGGTCGAAAGACACGACGTTCAACGAGGCGCATGTGCTGGGTATTGCCCAGGCGATCTGCGAGTACCGCGCCGGCCGTGGCATCGACGGGCCGTTGTTTATCGGGATGGACTCGCACGCGCTGTCGGCCCCGGCGCATCGAACCGCGATCGAGGTCTTCGCCGCGAACGGGATCGAGGTGCGTTATGCCACCGAAGGAATGGTCACGCCGACACCGGCCGTGTCGCACGCGATCCTGTGCCACAACCGGGGACGCCTGACCGGACTGGCCGATGGTGTCGTGGTGACGCCTTCGCACAATCCTCCTTCCGATGGTGGCTTCAAGTACAACCCACCCCACGGCGGGCCGGCGGGCAGCGACGAAACCGGTGCGATTCAGCGTCGCGCGAATGAAATACTTGCCCGTGGATTGGGGGAGGTGCGCCGCGTGCCATACGAGCGCGCGCTGACCATGCCGAACGTCGCGAGTCACGATTTTCTGGGCGCGTACGTCCTTGACCTGAAGAACGTGGTCGACATCGAACGAATCAGGTCTGCCGGGGTCAGGATGGGTGTTGATCCGCTCGGTGGGGCGTCCCTGCCATACTGGGCCAGGATCCGGGATGTGTACGGCCTTGATCTTGAGGTCGTGAACACCGTGCTGGATCCGACCTTCCGGTTCATGACAGTGGATCACGATGGCAAGGTCAGGATGGACTGTTCCTCGCCGTGGGCGATGGCTGGCCTGATAAGGTATCGCGACCGGTTCGACGTGTCTTTTGGCAACGACCCCGATTCGGACCGCCACGGCATCGTCACGCGGTCGTCGGGTCTGATGAATCCGAACGCGTATCTTGCGGTGATGATTGAGTATCTGTTCGAGCACAGGCCGGAATGGAAACCAGGTTCGGCCGTTGGCAAGACGCTGGTTTCAAGTTCGATAATCGACCGCGTTGCCGCGTCGATGAACCGCAGGGTGGTCGAGGTTCCGGTCGGTTTCAAGTGGTTTGTGGACGGGCTGGTTTCGGGCGGTTTCGGGTTCGCCGGCGAGGAGAGCGCGGGCGCTTCGTTCCTGCGTCGTGACGGCACGGTCTGGACCACCGACAAGGATGGCATCATCGCGGCGCTGCTGGCCGCCGAGATAACCGCCGTGACCGGTCGGGATCCGGGCGAACTGTACACCGGTATCGAGGGGCGTTTCGGCCGTTCATTCTATGCCCGGGTGGACAGTCCGGCCGATGCCCGCG
>CAZNJW010000167.1:0-3169 GCA_964573455.1 uncultured Anaeromyxobacteraceae bacterium
GAACCACAACCCGCTAACAGCGCAAGAAAAAGGACGGCGAACGCGAAACGACGCATTGGAATCCTCCAGAAATCAAACAGTGACGCGGCGTTTCCTGCAACTGCAGGCAACCGATAAACGCGACGCCGCATGAGTTTAGAAAGCAAACGGATCATTAACAAGGGGATTTTGGCTCAATCATGGTATAAAGCAACCGCGGCGCAAGCCGGGCAACACGATTCCTGTTCAATTCGGAGGCCAGAATGGCGGACAAGAAAACCTACGTCGTGCTTGAGACGACCATCGGAAACGTCGAGATCGAAATGTTCATGGCAGAGGCGCCCGTGACCTGCGCCAACTTCCTTGAATACGTCAAGGCGAACTTCTACACGGGAACCATCTTCCACCGCATCATCGCCGGATTCATGGCCCAGGGCGGCGGATTCGACGTTGCGAAGCGCCAGAAGGCGACACGCGCGCCGATCATCAACGAAGCCGGCAACGGCAAGAAGAACCGGCGCACCACCGTCGCGATGGCCCGCACCTCGGACCCGAACAGCGCGACCGCCCAGTTCTTCATCAACCTGGCGGACAACGACTTCCTGGATCGCGACAACGCGGCCGACGGCGTGGGCTACGCGGTGTTCGGCACCGTCACGCAGGGAATGGATTTCATTGAAGAAGCCGCGAAGATCCCGACCGTCAGGAACGAAATCAGCGAGGCATGGCCGACCAAGCTCGTGGCCATCCGCAAGGCTTACGTCATCGAGAAGTGATCATTTCGGGATGTAGAACGGGTATTTGGGGAAATCGTCCCTGGCCGTGTTCAGCATCTGCTCAAACTCGACCGGATTGTTGATGCGGTAAAGGTCGACGCCGGTCGCCCGGTATTCCGGGTCGTCGAATCCGGCCAGCATTCTGGGAATGGCGGACAGTCCAGCCGAAACACCGACCTCGAACGAAACCCCGGGCACGTTGAACGAGTGCGCCAGTTCCTCGCAACTTTCATATATCGACACCAGCGCGTCATCGCCGGCCTTGCTGTAGATCGCCAGGACGCGACCCTTCTCGGACCTTTCGAAGTTACCACCGAACTTACCGAAAAAATTATGTTTCGGAAAATCCCGCGTGCTGTTGAACCTGGCTTCGAACTCGGTCAGGAAGCGCCACAATCCGAAGAGCTGGGGCGAGGGATCCTGAGCCGCCGTGTGTGCGATGACGAGCACCTTGTTGTGTTGCCGGACCACGTCGCCGGGCAGATAGAATCCATTGTCGCGCGCGATGGTCTGAATCCTGTCGATGTCGTAAAGCAGTTCGTTCGGACCGCACTTCGACGTGCAGAACGTGCAGTATGACCACCCCTTCGATGTCACGCCGACCTCGCCGGGATTGGTAACGCCGTTCTCGATTGCCTCGCGGAGACGGTCATGTGCCGGGGACCAGTTGATGATAAGTTTTCTTCTCATCGGTACTCCTGCGTTTGAAAGGGCCGATGACGGGAACGGCCGGTCGCCGGTCCCGCCGCAACGGATGAATACAAGATTACATCGAACCGCGGATTTTTGGTAAAGCAGATGCTATACGTGCTACGGGAGTCTGTTCCCAAGATAGATGCCGGCGACACCGGCGCCAAGACACGCGACGATGGTGATCGTCACGTTCAGGGCGGCCGACCCGGGCCTGCCCTGCTGGATCAGATGCAGTGTTTCCAGGTTGAACGTCGAATAGGTCGTGAACCCGCCCATCACTCCGGTGGTGAGCATCAGGACGACGGCATCGGGCACCCGCTGCGTGCGCAGACTGGCAACCGCGATGGTCGCCAGCAGCAGCGACCCGAGCGCGTTGATCAGGATGGTGCCGACGGGAAACGTGGACCAGCTGGCCGCAACAGCCAGCTTTCCAACTGCGTAACGGGCGCCTGTCCCGATTCCTCCACCCAGGCAGACCAGCAGGAATTCCTTCATCAGCGCCTCAGTCCCTTTCCCACGTGATGACCGGCGGCACGCCGGGTGGCACCACGCCGTTGTGGACGGGCACGATGCGCGCTGCATAGCCGTGACGGCCGGAATCGACACCGGGGACCTGGGCGACGTAATGCAGTTCGCCATTGGACTCGCCGGTCAGGATCGCGCGCGTGACCGAACCGTCGTGAATCCGGTCGTCAGCGCCCAGCGGTCCCGAAAACACCTCGACCGAGACGTCCTGGGGCCGAAGCGCGCCGATCGACGCGACCAGTCGGATCGTCATCGGGGACGAGGGATCCGTTTCCGCGGCGCCGGAATCGATGACCTTGATAGATACGCCCGACCAGGTGGACGGAATGGAACGACGCCACTCCGCCAGGTCTACAAACCCCTTGAAGTCATGATTCTTTCCAACGCAACCGGCCAGATGCGCGGGCCAATACGCTCGGGACGCATAGTCCGACACCATCCTGGCGGTGTTGAACTGCCGGCCCAGCCGCGATATCGAATTCTTCATCATCTCGATCCAGTGACCAGGTAGACCGGAACGGTCGGTGTTATAAAACAGGGGCACTATCTCCTGTTCCAGAATGTCGAACAGTTCCTCGCACTCGACACGGTCCTGCTCGACCGGATCGGATGATACCTCGGCGCCGCCGATCTGCCAGCCGCACTCCGGCGCGTAGCCCTCGTCCCACCAGCCATCCAGCACCGACAGGTTCAAGGCACCGTTGACCGCCGCCTTCATCCCGCTGGTGCCGGATGCCTCGTGCGGACGCCGCGGAGTGTTCAGCCAGACGTCGACGCCCTGCACCATGTAGCGGGCAACGTTCATGTCGTAGTCCTCAAGGAACACGATGCGCGAGCGTATGCGCGGGTCACGAGTGAAGTGCACCACGCGCTTGATAATCTCTTTGGCGGGGATGTCCTGGGGATGAGCCTTGCCCGCGAACACTATCTGCACCGGGCGATCGCGCGCGGTCAACAGCTCGATCAGACGTTCAGGCTGCTGAAAAAGCAGCCCTGCCCGCTTGTACGTCGCGAACCGCCTCGCGAACCCAATGGTCAAGGCGTCCGGATTCAGGACATCCTCGACGGACGCCAGCGTCGCCACACCGGCGCCCTGCCGTTCAAACTGCGCCTTCAGATGACGCCTCACGAAGAACATCAACCGTTCCTTGCGGCTGTTGTGAACGCGCCACAACTCGCTGGCCGGGATCAGCCTC
>CAZNJW010000168.1:0-3130 GCA_964573455.1 uncultured Anaeromyxobacteraceae bacterium
AATGAAGCCATCTGTGGTTCGCTGGACAACGTCAAGGAAAACGGCGATCTGCGTTACAGCTTCATCTTCTCGGTCAACGTTCCCGGCGGCGGCACCCCTTACGGCTATGGCCCGCCGGCCTGGGATCCGATCAGCGGACGCATCGTTTCCGGCAACGCCTATGTGTACAACACCGCCTTCCACGAGGGCGCTGTTCGTGCCCTGGATCAGATCGAACTGCTGGCCGGTGTGAAATCATTCCGCGAGATAGCGGACGCGGCGTACATCGAGGAAGTCATGCGCAACGAACGCCTGCGCCAGTTCAGCTACTGGCGGAACGGCTACACGACCGAAGACGCGCAGGAACTCGTCGACAGTCTGGTGACTCCAGAAGTCACCGAGGCGCTGACCACCACGGGCGTTCAGAAGTCCGACCAGTCGCCCATCGCCGGTCGCATGAACATCCTGAACAGCCTCCCGGATGTCGAGAGTCTGTTCGTGAACAGGGACGTTCGCTGGCTGTTCAAGGATCCGTCCCTGTTCACCCGCGAAGGACAGGCCGATTCGTCCAGATTCTCGGGCGATGAGACCGCAACGACCAGCATCGCCAGCAAGTACCTGCTGCGCAACTGGGCGAACGCCGAAGGCACCCGTGAGGTGCTGAACAAGTACCGCAAGATGGCCGCTTCCGGAATCGACAGGGCCGAGTTCTACGACGGCGCGCTGATGGGACTGGCCAATACCTACAAGGCCCGCTACGACCAAATCATCTGTGACGCGCTGAACGGCCAGGGCGGAATGATCTACGACTTCAGCGAATTTAATGACTCCAGGAAGTGCACCACGGCAGAACTGATCGAGCAGCTCCGTAGAGCCATCGTCGTCGCCAACCAGGCATCTCCTGCCCAGTACGGTGAGGCGACGATCGTCACCCCGCTCGAGCTGTCCGTTTACGATCCGAAGGTCGCCGCATCCCAGAAGGCGATGAAGGACATCCTGGCCAGCATCCGGCCGGGGTTCGTGGACGAACTGCAACAGCTCATATACTTCGGTGTCGCGATCCACGAGATCGGACACACCATCGGTCTGCGCCACAACTTCGAGGCATCGACCGACGCGATGAACTTCCCGCGCAAGTACTGGGACATGAAAGTCAAGAAGGTCGGCGACAACTTCGAGCCGATCGGTCTTTTCCAGGAGACTCCCGAGCAGGTCGCTGGTGAGATGCGTTCGTACCAGTACTCGTCGGTCATGGATTACTATCTGAAGTTCAACATGCCGTGGCAGGGTCTCGGCCTGTATGACATCGCGGCCATCAAATACGGTTACGGTAATCTGGTCGAGGTCTACAAGGAAAAGCCTGACACCTCGGCTTACGAGGATTACATCAATGTCGATCCAACGGCGGGAATGCCCGACAACACGCCGTCCTTCAAGGACCGTGGCGAGGGATTCGGCCTTGCGCTGCGCCGCGTGCACCACACGAACTGGCCGAATATGTTCGGTGAACTCGACAAGATGTACGAGCGTACCGATGTCCAGAAGAAGGATGTCTACGGTCAGAAGTGTGAAACCGAGGGCGCGTCCTGCGGAGAGGGTAAGACCTGCAGAAAATTCTACGAAGGTCTGCTCTGCTCTGCCGATCACACCGTTGTCCCGTACCGTTTCGCTTCGGACGAGTTGGCCTGGTCGCTGCCGACGGTGAACATGTGGGACGAGGGCGTCGACCCGTACGAGATCGTTCGCAACACGCAGGAAACCTACGAAAACTACTGGGTATTCCGTGGTTACTGGCACCAGGACCCCACGTTCTGGCCGACCAACTACGACAACTGGGTCAGGGCGATGTTCTACATCATGAAAGGCCAGTTCCAGTACTGGGCCGTTGACTTCAACGTCTTCAACAGGAACGATTACTGGGAGACCAGGTTCGGCACGCCGTGGGAAAAGGATCTGAACGGCGGTCTGACGGGCTCTCTGGCCACCCACCTGTCGTTCAACGTGTTCGCCGGTACCTTCGGACGCCCCATCCCGGCAATGTACAGTCACAACTTCCAGAAGAAACGCTGGGAGCCATACGATGATGTCAACAGTGGTGCGTACGACCCAAATCGCATCTTCCTTATGGAAGAAAATGGCGCGCGCCCGTTGTACGCCACGTGGGACTACGACTACTACGATCCTGTCGTGACTGCCTCCGGCACGATCTACGACCGTCTTGCGGCCTTCGAGATGATCGCCGATCCGACCTCTTTCTTCGTGGGCGTCGATGACCAGTCAGACGTCAAGAAGTACTACGTCAACTACGGCTCGGTGTTCCGCAACGAGATCAACCAGTTGTTCGGCGGCATCATGGCGAACAACCCGGACCAATACGGATGGTGCGTCATCCTGCACCCGCTCTCCACACCAGGCGTACAGATACCTGTCGGCTTCGGCCCGCGTGACTTCACCTCCCCCGACGGTCTCAACCTGGGATGCGCCAACGAGTACAAGGCTTGCTTCACCCAGGCGACGAACGGCACGGCCGACAAGCTCGTGTCCGTGCACCGTGGCGACGTGACCACCAATCCATGCGCGGCGAACGAGCTGTTCGTGGACGTCACCGGGATGGCTCTGGAACCGGAAGAGCAGTACACCTTCCCGACCACCCAGTTCCGTATCCCGATGCTGGCCGCGTACTACGGCTACTCGATGCTGATCAGCAGCTACGATCGTTCGTTCATCGACGCGACACGTATCTGGCTGAAGGGTGATTCCTTCCAGATCGCAACACCGCCCGAAGCCGAGGTCGTCGAGTGCGAGGACAGGTTCACCGGCAAGGTTTACCAGGCGTACCGCTTGCCCGATGGCGGCTACTACCCGGGCTACGACCTTGTCCACCAGTGCAACCAGATCTACCGCTGCTATGATCCGGACGAGAACGACCTGCTGACCGCGGACGAGACCCTGGCCTGCAAGAACATCGCCAGGACTACCATTCCGATCCAGGACCTGACGATCGACGACCTGCGAGCCAGCTACCTGTTCCACGAGCTCCAGTTCCTGATCGGCAAGCTCGAGCTGATCCGCGCGATGTACGTCACCTACGAGTTCGCCTATTAAGAGCGAATTGTCATTCGCCCCTACTCCCTAGCCCCTACGCCGGAAT
>CAZNJW010000169.1:0-3058 GCA_964573455.1 uncultured Anaeromyxobacteraceae bacterium
ATCGGGGCCGGCGTCGTCGGCAATGACCCCCGTTGGAACGGACACAAGCACGCCAATGGCAAACAAAACGGCGATTGCGGGTTGCAGGCAGCGCTTCACACCGGCCTCCGGGATGTTCCCGCCGCATTATAGCAGTATGAAACCTGTGTTCCCATAGGCTGGCTCGGTGTATTCTCCTGCAGTCGGGTGCAGGATCTTTGTGCTAGAATCCGTCCGCCCGGGTGCGGATCGAGGTCGCCATGGCCAGAGGCCAGTTCGCAGCATACCTGAACGGTAACGCCAAGAAGATGTCTCCGGACGTCGTTTCTCTGGTCGAGGAACTGATATACCCGGACGACATCTTCTACTGCAATTCGTTTGAAGAGGGAGCTGCCGCGGCGAAGACCATCATCGAGCGCGGGTACCCGACCGTTTTCACCGGCGGTGGCGACGGTACCGCGGTCAATCTGATTAACGACATGTGGGCGGCCGCGGGCGGCGAGCGTTCCGCGATTCCGACGGTCGGGCTGCTGTCCTTCGGAACGGGCAACGCCATGGCCGGCATGGTTTCCTCGGGCAGCCCATTGAAGGACCTGAAGTCCTATGTTGCCAATCCCTCCATGGATACGGTGACGATCGGGATGGTCGAGTCCGAGGGACAACTCTTCCCGTTCGGAGGGCTCGGGGTCGACGCCCAGATTCTTTCGGACTACATCTCGGTCAAGCAGGGGCTTGGTTCGGGCGTGCTCAAGCCGATTTTTCAGACCGTCGGCGGTTACTTTTTCGCCTTCTTCGGTCTGACCGCGCCCAGGCATATCTCGAACGTCCTGACCGGTCGCAACACTATCGTCAGGATCACGAATCTCGGCAGATCAAGCTGGAAGGTGGTCGGCGATGGCGCTCCCGGGCAGGAATACAAACCCGGGGAACTCCTTTACGAAGGGCCTTTCACGATGTTGATGACCGGAACGTGTCCCTACTACGGATACGGAATGAAGGTCATGCCGTTCGCGGATCTCAGGTCCGACGCGTTTCAGCTCAGGCTTGTCCAGATGAGCCCCGGCAGGATCGTCGCCAATCTGGGCCCGGTCTGGAAGGGAACATATCGGGATCCGGAGCTTCACGATTTCTATTGTTCCGAGGTCCGGGTCGAGCTTTCGTCGCCCAGTCCCTATCAGCGGGGTGGCGATCTGGTGGGCGATTCGACCGAGCTGGTTTTCCGTCACGTGCCGAACGTTGTTCGTCTTCTCAGGTTCATCTGATTAACTACTGCGCCGAAAAGTCAGAGCCGGGCCGGATAAACTTTTGCGGTGACTTGCAGACCATCGCTGTGGCAGAATCGACACTGGGCCCGCGGTTTCGCGTTGGGCATTTCAACACCCATTGAATCCGGAGGAATCTTCCATGAAGTACATTTGTGTGGTCTGCCAGTGGATCTATGACCCGGCAAAGGGTGACCCGGATGGTGGCATCGCCCCTGGAACCGCCTTCGAGGACATCCCCGATACGTGGTCCTGTCCGGAATGCGGCGTTTCGAAGGATGACTTCGAGCCCTACAACGGCTGATGCCGGCTTGAACGGGTGGACAACGATGTCGCCGGGTTCGTCCAGGTCCGCGACCTGAGACGGTTCCAGGCGGATGTCTATCGACAGGCTCCGTCGTCCGCCTGGACTGCTGGAAAGCTGGAACTCCGGGATCCCGTGATGTGTCGCGGCCGCGGTTGACATGGGGATTCCAAGAGGGTACAACCCCGTTTCAGGGGTACCCGGGGACTTGCAATGTATCTGGGAAAGGTCATCGGCACGGTTGTCGCGTCCCGGAAATCGCCGGGACTGGAAGGGCTGCGTCTGATGGCCGTGATGCCCATCAACCATGATGGAACTCCGCGGTCGACCATGATCGTGGCCGCGGACGCGGTCAACTCCGGTCCTGGAGACATAGTCCATCTGGTCGGAAGCCGCGAGGCATCCCTGGCGTTCGAGAACCAGTTCGTGCCTCTTGATGCGGCCATTGTCGGCGTTGTCGACTCGATTGATCTGGAGGAGCAGCCTTGATCCTTGGAAGGGTAATCGGAACCGTCGTTTCCACGGTAAAACACCCTGAATACAAAGGGCTCAAGCTGCTGGTTGTTCAACCTGTCGGTACCGATGGCGCAGCGCACGGCGATTCGTTCATCGCGGTCGATGACGTTCAGGCTGGCGTCGGCGATACGGTTCTGGCCATACGTGAAGGCAACGGCGCGCGTCAGATCTTTGGCCGCAAGGATTTCCCGATCAGGGCGGTCATCGTCGGAATCGTCGACCAGATCAATGTTATGTAACAGGTGGGGCGTCCAATGAGTTCAAGGGTAACGCTGCCGGAGCTGGAAAGAACGATCACCCGCGTCGCCACCAGGATGTACTCCAGCCACATGGTCGCTGGACACTGGGGCAATGTCACGGCGGTCGCCGACGACGGAACGATTCTGGCGACCCCCGACTGGATGTCTCTGGGCGATGTCGGCGAGCGCGATCTGATCAGGGTCGATCGGGCGGGACAGAAGCTGTCCGGCAACGGCCGTCCATTTTTCGAGCTTCCGATGCACCTGGCCGTTTACCGTGGCAGGCCTGACGCCGGCGCGGTTGTTCATGCCCATCCCAGGGTCGCCTCGACCTTTGCCGCGGCCAATATGGCGATCGACGGTCGTTTTTCACCCGAGTTCACGTTCATGACCGGCGGCATCGTTCCAGTGGTGCCGTTCGCCATGCCTGGAACCGAGACCCTGTCGGTGAACCTGGCGGCCTGCCTCCAGCAGTACGATGTTGTCCTTCTCGAGAAACACGGCATCCTCGCGTGGGCGTGTTCTCCGGTTACTGCCTTCGCCCTGATCGAGCAGGTCGAGGAGATCGCCACCATAATCATGAACTCGTCTTCGGTCGGCAAGATAGAGCCGCTCAAGCCCGAGATACTCAGGCTGATCGAGGAATCAAGAACCAGGGCAGGACTGGGGCCGGCCGGTCGAGATCGGAAGAAGTGATGACTAGTCCAGTTCCTGCAGCCGCCTGATGATCCTGCTCTTTACCGCTTCGTTGACCTGCG
>CAZNJW010000170.1:0-3052 GCA_964573455.1 uncultured Anaeromyxobacteraceae bacterium
CACAGCATCCATGGCAGCGCGCCGCGATGCCACAGGGAAAGCCAGTCCATCGAGATCGCGACCATGCAGTGTATGAACACGCCGCCCCAGATACTGTTCGTGCGCAACGACAAGACGCCCAGCACAGTGCCGGCGATAATCGCGCCGAATGCCTCCGGAGCCGGCTTGCCGAAATGAATCATCAGGTACGGAATGACCAT
The DNA here is from genome assembly GCA_964573455.1 of uncultured Anaeromyxobacteraceae bacterium. GTDB lineage: Bacteria > Myxococcota_A > UBA9042 > DTJE01 > DTJE01 > JAGOFO01. The sequence goes on from CAZNJW010000170.1 coordinate 201, forward strand.
GACCCAGATCGCGGACGATCCGAGCCGGTGTTTCATCGAATGCACCAAGAACCCGCGGAAGAAGAACTCCAGCCCGAAGAACTGGACGCAGTACAGGAAGTCCCACAACAGCATGTCCCAGACGTAATGCGGGTTGTGGTAGAACGGGTAAGTTCTTAGAAAAGAATCGGAATACGAGACGAACACGGTTCCGACGATCACGGGAACGAACAGCAGCAGATAGATCGGCAGATGCTTGAAGAACCCGCGCGGGGACATTCCGAACTCGGAAAGTCGCTCGCGGAAAACCAGCTTGACGACCAGAACGGGAACCACGAAATAGAAGAAAAGACACCCAAGCGACCAGTAGGCATGACGGGAGATCGACGACACGTCGAGCATCAGCGCGCGCGTTGAGCCCTCCGGCAGCCTCAGGATCAGGTCGATCGCCGTCTTCTGCACCCATTTCGACGCTGGCCCGCCGATCACGAAGAAGCTGTTGCAAAACAGAACCAGGGCACCCACCAGCGCGGCAACGTTCGTCTTGAACTCGGGCGATCGCGGCCTGTCGAGCCCCTGACCCTTGAACTCGTCAATCGCGGTGAACTGGCCGACAAGGAAAGGTATGTATTCCCGAATCTTCATGGTCGCGGATTCTAGACGGCCCCCGGCCGCGATGCAACACCGCGGATGTATCACGCCTGTTTGAACTTTGTAGTTGATAACGCCGTGCGACACAGGAATATAATCCAGACGCCGACATGGTCTTCAGGGGTGACGAATGGGATTCTTCAAGGGGATGGCGGAGGGATTCGGTTGCGCCGGCCGCGGCTGCGGCTGGATCATCGGGATACTGGTGTTCCTGATTCTGCTCGGCGTGGTCTGCACAGGCACATGCGGGGCGCTCGGGTCCTGACCAGAGACGTCCATATCCGTCGTCGCGTCAGAACTGCAGATCGCGCTCACCTTTCTCGGTTCGTTCGAGCCGCTTTAACAGTTCGTCCTTCTGTTCGCCATCGGGGATCTTCGCCAACTCTTCCGCGATCAGCTTTTCGCCCTTTTCCCTGACCACCGGCGAAGCGTAGTCGCAGATGTACTCCTTCAACGTCAGCAACGCGTTCGGGGTGCAGAAGCGCTTGATGAACCCGGGAATCGCGAACTCCATGAAGTGTTCGCCGGTACGGCCCTTGCGATAACAGGCCGTGCACCAGGAGGGGATCTCGTTCATGTCGGTCAGTTCGCCGACCACCTCGTCCAGCGCCCGGCAGTCGCCGATACGGAACTGTTCCTTTTTCAGGTCCTGCTCTTCGTCTGCGGACGAATACGCGCCGATCCCGATTCTGGTTCCGGCATCGATCTGGCTGCATCCGAATTCGATCAGTTCACGCCGCAATTCCGCCGGTTCGCGCGCGGTCAGGATCATCCCAACGTACGGCACCGACAGACGGAGAATGGCGATCAGTCGCTTGAACTCGGCATCGGACACTGCGTACTTCGGGTCGAAGGCACGGTTGCTGGCGTCCTTGATACGAGGGAAGCTGAACGTGTGCGGGCCGACGTTGTACCTCTGCTCAAGGTGAATCGTGTGCGCCAGCATCCCCAACGCCTCGAACCGCCAGTCGTACAGACCGAACAGAGCGCCAATCCCGACGTCGTCGCAGCCGCCTTCCATCGCTCGGTCCTGACCGTACAGACGCCACAGGAAATCCGACTTCGGTCCGTGCGGATGCATCGCCTTGTAAGTCGGCAGATGGTAAGTCTCCTGGAAGATCTGGTATGTGCCGATGCCGACCTTCTTCATCTTCCGGTAGCCTTCGACATCCAGCGGGATGCAGTTCATGTTGACGCGCCGGATCTCGCCGTTCTTGTGCTTGACCGAGTAGATGATCTCGACGGTGTGCGCCAGCACGTCCACGTCGTAGTCCGGGTGCTCGCCAAAGTCGACAACCAGGCGCTTGTGCCCCTTGTCGATCAGCGCCTTCACCTCGGCGCGCAGTTCGTCATCGGTCAGCGTGCGGCGGACGACGTCCTTGTTTGCCGCCCTGAACCCGCAGTAAAGGCAGGAATTGACGCACTTGTTGCCGACGTAAAGCGGCGCGAACAGCACGATCCGGTTGCCGTACACGGTCTTCTTAAGCGTCCGGGCCGCCTGGAACATCTCCTCGAGCAGAATCGGGTCCGTCACCGAAAGCAACGCGGCCATCTCTTCCAGATCAAGCCGCTTCTTGTCCATCGATTTCGCCAGAATCCTGCGAACCTCGTCGGCCGACGCTTCCGGACGCGCGAGCAGCTCCTCGATGTAGTCCTGTGGAATGAAACTTGTCAGCCCTGTGCTGTCCGGACGGATCATTTTGCCTCTACCTCCTGGCGAGTCTTTGCCATCAACGATTTGACCTGCACACCGGGGAGTTTTCCGAGTTTGCCGGTAAGTGCGCTGAGGCGCTCGACAGAGGTATCGGTGATAAGCGTGATGATGCTTACGCCGCGATCATGGTAGGGAAGGCCCATACGGCCGATTACATCGTCGCCGAACTGGGTGATCAGTTCGTTGACTGTCGTGACCGGCGTCACCTGGGGATCCAGAATGATCGAAACGGTACCGAGCCTCTTTTCCACCGGAAACTCCCGTGAATCAGATATGCCTTCAGAATAGTAAGTCGAAAACGTCCTCAGAGCAAGTCGGATAATTTTAATCCTCAATTAATTCAACGACCGTCGATGCTGGGAAATTCCTTAAGGTTCTGAGACAATTCCGACGCGAACGGAGCACGTGATGAAAATGCGACACATTTTGATGCCCCTGGGAATCCCGATCATCCTGATCCCGATGGTGCTGGCGGTCGCATGCGACACGACACAAACGCCATCAGGCA
>CAZNJW010000171.1:0-3046 GCA_964573455.1 uncultured Anaeromyxobacteraceae bacterium
AGGATCAGTGGGTCGAAGATGAAGAGGGCGGCACGATCAACCGCAAGGCCAGTGTCGTGTCCCTCGCCGATTCCGCTCGTGAAATGAACGCTCACCTGAAGGCGCTCGACATCGGCCGCCAGTACGCGGACGACGTTCGCGTCCAGGGCCAGAATAACATCTCCTTCGACGAGATGATCGCCACGATCCGCAGGCTCCAGAAGGACGAAAACCTGATGCAGGGACTCCCGACCCAGCCAGTCAGTTTCGGCCGCGACAGACTGTCTCTGCTGAAGGGAACGAAATACGAGGAGCTCCTGAACAACGAGGAAGTCCGCTACGCGACCGAGTCGCTCGGCAAGTCAAGCCCGCTCGACTGGATGAACCTTGAAACGATCAACAAGGCGGAGATCGAGCGTCACCGCATCCTCGGTGAGAACAACTACTGCTTCTATGACTTCGATGACGAGGGTCTGATCGGCATCGTCAAGGCCTGGGCCTGCATGCCGAATGACACAAGGCCGATCTGCGACACGTCCACCTTCGATCCGATGCTGCGCGACAATTTCTCGTCGAATTCCTGCTGCATCGATGACCCGGAATACCTGGGCAAGGTCGTCGGATACCGCATGTACGAAGGCACGGTAATCCACGAAGTCGGACACACCGTCGGCCTGCGCCACAACTTCAGCGCGTCGACCGACGTGTTCAACTTCTACGATCCCTACTACGACATCCGCGAGAAGGAACCCCTGCCCTGCGTGATCAGCGCCGAGTGCGACGAGGAGGCCGGGAACTACTGCAGCAACGGATACTGCGTCAACAGAAAGGTCGAATCCTGCTCGTTCGACACCGACTGCGGCCAAATCGATTCAACCGGCAATGTGACCCACTTCAACCATTTCAAGTGCCTCGATGGGAATTGCGTCGAGGTGAAAACCTGTGGTGTTCATGGCGAATGCCCTGTCGGAACGCACTGCGACGGTGAATCCAGAGTCTGCCTGAACGACGGCACGAATGACTGGGACTCCACGCCGGTCGTCGGCGGCGAGCAGGTGGTCCAGCAGTTCAAGCCGCGCGCGGCCATGACCCAGCGCGAGGCCGACCTGAACAGGACCATTTACCAGTACACGTCGATCATGGACTACGGCCAGAGGTTCAACTCCGATATCCTGGGTATCGGAAAGTACGACCGCGCGGCGATCAAGTACGGCTACGGCCGCCTGGTCGAGGTCTACACGGACGTGTCCAAACTGCACAGGGCATCTCAGATGTATGCGCAGACGTACGACTACGAGACGTCCCAGACTGTCAGCGACTTCGACACGATGTACTGGAATGCCGGTATCTACTTCAGCCAGTTCTACTACCTGAACAACCGGATTGGCCCCGAGGCGTCGAAGTCCAGCGGCGACTACTGGATGAACCGCGCGTCGGTTCCGTACGACCTGCTTCGCGATGAACACCTTCTGACAACGAACAACTACCGCCAGGAACAGGACTGGTCTTACATCAAGGTGCCCTACAACTACATGGCCGACGAGTGGCGCGGCAATGTCGGCTGTTACACCTGGGACACCGGCGTGGACATCCTCGAGATCATCCACTCGATGAACATCCAGTTGAATGACTACTACCTGATGGACGCGTTCAAGCGCGGCCGTTACGGCTTCGGTCTTGGCGGAAACCCGCTCGGCTACATGTCCAGGATCCAGGAAAGATACATGGATCCGATGAGGGGCGCCGCGATGTACTACGCGCTGTACGCCCATCTCCTGAAGAACATGGGCTGGCGCTCGTTGTGGGCCAACGCTCCGCTGATGGGCTGGGGGCTGCGCCGCGCATCGGAATACGGCTTCGAGATCCTGGCCAACTCGATGGCGTCCCCGGCGCCGGGATCGTTCAAGCTGAACCTGGACACGAACGTGTACGAGAACATCAGCTTCGAACAGGATGCGCCCGGCAGTGAACTGAACATCGCGCTCGGCGACGGCAAGTATCCCTACACCACCTTCTGGGATGGAGCCGGTTACTACTACTTCGACCACGCTCAGTACTACGGCTCGTTCTGGGAAAAGATGGCGGCACTGATGACGCTGACCGATTCGACGGTCTACTTCACGTCGAACTACGTTGGCGAGCAGCTCGACATCGGCGTCGGCACCAGCCTCGGGTTCAACACGATGTACCCGCAGCTGCTGGTGGAGCTTCTCGGCGGTCTGACGGCTGACGAACCGAAGTACTTCGGCTACCAGGGCAGCGGCGCCGGCGCGGCCCCGCACCAGTACTTCGACGTGGCCAACTCGGGTGCCTACGTGCTGGTCGAGGGCGACCCGGCCAACACATCTGACGACTACTACACGATGTCGCCCAGCAAGCCGTACTTCACCCCGCTCCAGAGCACCGACGGAAAGCGAGTCCGGCCGTCCATCGACAACCTGACGTTGAAGCTGTACTCGATGCTCTACGGCTTGGCTTATCTGCCCGCCTCTTTCGACCCGTCCTTCGTCGACTCCTTCCTGATCTGCATCGACGGGACGCCGGAGTGCCGCGACATCGGTCCGAAGTCGGGCATCACGCCCAAGACGTTCAAGGATCCGTTCAGCGGCAAGACCTACAAGGTCTGGGGTCCGACCTACCAGACCAACTGGTTCTCGCCGAACGAGACCATCGTCGACAAGGCGAACACGCTCCTGGCCGAGTGGGAGACCGCGGCTGAAGACGACAAACCGGCCCTGGAACAGAAGCTCCGGGAGACGATCGAAGTACTCGACATGATGCGCGGTATCTACCAGATATACAGCGCACTCAAGATCTGATGGGGGATGACGTGATGAAAACGAAAGTAAACAACATTGTCATCAACCTGATCAGGGGAGGAGCTGCGATGAAGACAACTGCCAGGACGGCCCTGCTGACGCTAGTGGGCCTCGCGATGTTCGCCGGCTGCGCACAGGACGTCGGGACAATCGACCGCGTCAAGGAAAACTACGTAGCCAAGGAAGACCTGCTGTACAACGAAGACGGCACGCGCAAACCTGACCTGTGGTGCATCGAAAACGGATAT
>CAZNJW010000172.1:0-2987 GCA_964573455.1 uncultured Anaeromyxobacteraceae bacterium
GGTCAGGGACGGGGGCCTGTGGGGGCGAATCACATTCGCCCTTCTGGTCAGGGACAGGGAACGTGCACTTGCACTCGCACTCGCAGGGTTTGTCGCAGCCTGGGGGCGCCGCCACGAACATTCCGCCCGACAGCGCCAGCCACAGCCATCTTGTTGCCGCGTGAATCCGCATGCGGCCAAAATCGATCAGTGCCATCAGTAACATCAGCATCGCCGTCCCCTGTTTTTGAAAGCGGCCACGTCGTGATTGTATGTTCATGCGCTCAATGGGTGGAGTCAATAAAAGGAGAATATGTGATACGACAATTATCAATTTATCCGGTTGACCGGTGTTGTTTTGTCCAGGCTCGAGCGGTCTGGGTCGGTGCTTGTCATGAGTTTCAGATCGTTCAGTTCCTTGCTTGTTGCTTCTTATCTGGTGCTTCTGGCATCGGCCATGATCAAGGTTCGAGCTACGCCGCGGCCGGCCCAACGGGCCGCACGTCAACGTCTCCCTGTCCCCGTCCCCGTCCCCGAATTCTCCCTCCTGTGACCGAAACTTTCTGTTCAACTGGGCAACGTGTCGGGTATAACGAACTTCCTTGACGTGAATCCTTGACGGCTGGTGAAGCATGGGAATGTTCGACAAACGAACCTTGTCACTGAATATAGGCGCGCACCTGACGATCGCCGGTGGCATACCGGCCGCCATGAAGATGGCTTACGACCTGGGCGCGACGAACTTCCAGTTTTTTCCGCGCAACCCGCGTGGCGGTGCCAGGCGGGTGGTACCGCAGTCCGAGATCGACGAAGGTCGCGCCGCCCGCGAACACTATGGCATCCGGACGGTCATCTGCCATCTGCCGTACACGGTCAACCCGGCGTCACCTGTCGAAAGGATCTCGGACTTTGCCAGGATGGTGATCGAACAGGACGTGAATTTCGCGGCCGCCATGGGTGCCGATCTTGTGGTTCTGCACCCGGGCGCGCACATGGGCGACGGGCCAGCGGCCGGCATCGAGAGGGTGGGGCGGCTGTTCGAGCGCGCGCTGGCAGGATACAACGGCCCCACAAAGGTTCTCTTCGAGGTGATGGCTGGTGGTGGAACCGTTCTGGGCTCGACCATCGACGACATCGCCGGCCTGATCACCGCCGCTGGCGGCCACGACTGGCTGGGGACGTGTTTTGATTCGTGTCATTTGCTGGCGGCGGGATTCGACGTGATCACACCGTCCGGAATCGATTCGATGCTCCTGGCGTTCGACGCGGGTGTGGGGCTGTCGCGTGTCGGTTGCATGCACCTTAACGATTCCAGGACGGATATGGCGTCCCACAAGGATCGTCATGAACTTATCGGACGTGGCTTGATCGGCGAATCCGGCTTGCGCGCGCTGCTCGCGAACGAATTCATCGGTGGCCTGCCGCTTTGTCTCGAAACGCCGGTGGATGACATCGCCGACTACGCCTCCGAGATCCGCGAGATCCGGCGGATCGCCGGGCTTGCGCAGAGTTCCGTGTGTTAGTAATCGACAGGGTTTGTGTGGTACTTTGACCGGCTGATTTTTGTTGCCGGGACCGGGTTTTGGTGTACCCTCTGGCTTGAGTTCGCCAAGTGCATTTTGGGTATATTGACGCGGCCTTTCACAGGAGTCTTCACCGTGACCACACAGATAGCCAACCTCAGGGAGAGCGCGGCGGCCAGATGGACCGTACTGCTTCTGCTTTCGCTGGCGATGTTTTCCTCGTACATCTTCATGGACATCCTGTCGCCCATCAAGGATTTGATGGAAACAACCAGAGGATGGGACTCGGCCGCCTTCGGAACTTACCAGGGGTCCGAGACGTTCCTGAACGTCTTCATCTTCTTCCTGATCTTCGCCGGGATCATCCTGGATCGAATGGGCGTGCGGTTCACCGCGCTGCTGTCCGGCGCGGTCATGCTGCTCGGCGCCTTGATCAACTGGTACGCGGTCACCGAGGCCTTCCAGACTTCGGCCCTGCAGACCTGGTTCACCAATAACCTGAACTACATCCCTGGTTTCGATGAACTGGGCGTTTCCCCGTTTTACGAAGGGATGCCCGCGTCGGCCAAGTTTGCGGCGATCGGCTTCATGGTCTTCGGTTGTGGCGTCGAAATGGCGGGCATCACCGTCTCGCGCGGTATCGTGAAGTGGTTCAAGGGACGTGAGATGGCCCTGGCGATGGGGTCCGAGATGGCCCTGGCGCGCCTCGGCGTCGCTACCTGCATGATCTTCTCGCCTGCGGTCGCCAAGCTGGGCGGCGATATCGATGTCTCGCGTTCGGTCGCGTTCGGCGTCGTGCTGCTGATGATCGCGTTCATGATGTTCGCGGTCTACTTCTTCATGGACAGAAAGCTCGAAAAGCAGATCGGTGAAACCGAGGAAAAGGACGACCCGTTCCGGATCCGCGACATTGGCGCGATCCTTACCAGCAAGGGTTTCTGGCTGGTCGCGCTTCTCTGCGTGCTTTACTACTCCGCGATCTTCCCGTTCCAGAAGTACGCAGTCAACATGCTGCAGTGCAACCTGACATTCAATGAGGTGCCCAAGGATTCGATCTGGGCGTCTACGCAGATAATGCTGATTCAGTACGGCGTGATGTTGATCGTCGCGATCAGCGCGTTCATGAGCAATTTCCAGAAGAAGACGTGGCCGCGGATCGCCCTGCTGGCAACCGCGGTCGCGCTGCTGGTTGTTTTCTGCGTCATGGCTTACATGCGCCAGTCGGCCGAATCGATCTTTGCCGTGTTCCCGTTGCTGGCCGTCGGGATTACCCCGATCATCGGAAAGTACGTCGATAACAAGGGCAAGGCTGCTTCGATGCTGATGATCGGCTCGTTGCTGCTGATCGTGTGTCACCTGACATTCGCCTTCGTGTTGCCCATGTTCAAGGGCAACAACATTGGTGGCGTTATCCTTGCGTTCGGGACCATCCTTGTTCTGGGTTCCTCGTTCTCACTAATACCTACCTCCCTTTAACCCAATATT
>CAZNJW010000173.1:0-2927 GCA_964573455.1 uncultured Anaeromyxobacteraceae bacterium
CGAACTGGCGCCCCTGGCGGCCGGAATAGCCGGATGCGTGCTTGCGTACCTCTGGTTCAACAGTCCACCGGCGGAGATCTACATGGGAGACTCCGGCTCGGTCGCATTCGGGGCCGCCATCGGCATCATGTTCATCCTGGTGCAGGCAGGTCTCTTCCTGCCGATCGTGTGCCTGATCTTCATCGTCGAGGCTGCTTCGTCCCTGCTTCAGACCAGTTGGTTCAAGCTGACAAGAAGGGTTACTGGAACCCCCCGCCGTCTCTTCCTCAGGGCGCCGATCCACCACCACTATCAGCTGAAGTGGGCGAATAACCAGCGTTTCGGCGGCGCGACAACCATCAAGACGAAGATCTCCTGGCGCATGCACCTCATTTCGATCTTCTCCGCCATCCTCGGAATGGTCATCTTCTTCGCCGTCCGCTGAAAGGCAGACGTCCGATTCAATCCGCCGGCAGAAAATCACCGTCAGGGGCTGGTCGGAATCGGCTGTCCGCCGCCGGGAGGCGATATCCCGATGGATGGATTCCACCCCAGCCATACCCCAAAAAAATCATGGGCAATACGGCGGTTACGACATCAGAATATCGAAGCGTTCGCGGACGATTTCGATGTAGCGCTTCTTCGATTCAGGCTTCAGAAGGGACTGGCCGACGAACCTTTCAATGATTTCGAGCCAGCCGGGCAGGCCGGCGAATACCGCTTCGATCCTGTGCGTCGAAATGCCGATCGTCCTGCCGAACTGCCTGAAATACGACGCATTCAGGTTCCTGTCGCGTCCCTGCATCTTCAGGCCCGTTTCCACCTGCTCGCGCGGTATCGGCAGGCGTGTGTTCAGCATGTCGTAACACGGGGCCAGTTTGAAGGTCCCCAGCGCCCTTTCATTTTCCAGCAGAGTCCAGTTTTTCAGGTGCATGTCGGCATTCGCGATCAGGAAACAGAAAACCAGCCGCCTGAAGAAGTCGTCGATGTCGATTTCAGGGGCGGATGAATACGCGCGAATCGCCGCGACGACACGTTCAAACGTGGAATCGTACTTGTCGTTGCTGCGCACCCGGATAAGTTGCCCCATGTCTTCCATCATCAGGCGGGCGCCGGATTCGGTAATGTCAAATCGCCGCGTTGCGTAGACATTTCCCAGGCCGGGGATGTTAACCAGTGAAAATGGCGGCGTCTCAAACCCGGCGGCCCGGGTGATCGCCATGGACACATGTTCATTTTCGGGCAGTTCCGGAAAATCGCCGTCTGGCTTGAGGATGTATTCGGCCCCGACCGGTGTGGCCCGCAGAACCCCTCGACCGCGGTCCAGTCTGAAAGCGCCCTTCTTCTGCGCCCCGGATATCGAACCGCCGTAAATGACATGGGCGAACGACGTCAATGGTCTGTCCGGATCCACCGCGACTTTCAGCTTCCTGGTGGTACCCCACATCGCGGACACGCACTTCCGGTGGATCGCCCCCGGTTCCAGGGGTCTGAAGCACGTCGGACAAAACCCTTCAGGTCCCGAAAGCGGTACCTCGACGAGGCCTTCGTCCAGCATGCCGCCCAGGATTCCGGAAAATGCGTCAATTTCATGCCCGTCCTGCCCGACAGCATGCACCGTGACGGCGCCCGTTGGAAAGCGGCCGGTCGCCATCAGGATCGCAAAACGGTTCGACTTGTCGATATGCAGCAAGGCTTCAGTGTTCTGAAGCAGCCAGCCTTCGGGAATCAGGTTGTCGAAAAACGGGTGTAGCGCCCGTTCGACAAAAGGTTCGGGCTGCTTTTTCATGGCGCGTGATATGTCCGGGGTCCCCTGCGCGGCCAGGTAAGCCGGGTCATACTGGAACACGAACCTGTCGTCGGCCTGCTTTTCCAGGACGCCCGCCCTGGCATCGCGCAGGTAAACACTGGCCCGGGTGATCTGCTGGAAATTCACGTCAGGCATCGGTCACCTCGGTGTTTCCTTGGGCTGGCACCGGCCCGATCTGATATCCGAAAACGGCAAGCAGCTTGTTCAGTGAACCCGCCTGGACGTTCATGTCGCCATTTTCGATGCGGTTGACCAATGTGTAACTGACGTCGGCGTACCGGGCGAGCTGGGCCTGGGTGATGCCGCGTTCTTTCCGCCTGGCCCGCAGGAACTGCCCAATTGCCGAAGACCGGGCGACTGATTCCTGGCTGATTTTTCTGTCTTCCACCCTGACCACCTCTTATGCCGACGTCTTATCCTTGAATCAGGATACCGCCCACTATTTGCTGCAATTTTGTTCTTGAAAAAGGATTAAAGCAAGACAAAGCACAATAAATATCCTTAAAAAAGGACTTCTGCAGAACAACGTCGTGATTCAAGGATATCGGACGCGCGACCTGAGTCTGAGTGTCGGACCACTTGGGCGTGCTGTGCCGCTTCAGCCTGGACTGACTTTCCGCGACAGACTAACCCCCGGATTTTATAGTTGTTCACGGGGAGACGATGAAAATCACGGACAGGGTTTCACCGTCATCAGGCGATGTACTTGCCGCGCTTCGTGTAGTGGGTGTGCAGCAGCTTGTGGCTCTTGTGGCCGCACGGACCTTCGGTGAAGAAGTTCTGGTACAGTTCCAGCACAGCCGGGTTTTCATGCGACTTGCGGATCGGGTAGGCCGAATCCTCGTCGTAGATGGCCTTGGCCCGCGCCTCGCGGATCTCGGGGCTGGTCGGAATTGGCTGTCCGCCGCCGCCGATGCAGCCGCCCGGACATCCCATGAACTCGATGAAGTGGCAGCCGGCCAGCTCGCCGCCAGCCTTTATGTTTTCCATGACCTTCTTCGCGTTCGCGGTGCCGTGTGCGACAGCCACCTTCAGGGTGGCGCCGTCGAGCCACTTCCAGTCCTTGAAGAACGGCTTGAACATATCCGGAACCTGGCCGACCTTCGGGATCTTCAGCTCAACGTACCTTACGCCTTCC
>CAZNJW010000174.1:0-2836 GCA_964573455.1 uncultured Anaeromyxobacteraceae bacterium
ACGTGGGCTCCATGCATCGGACTGCTTGACGCCGACGACGCGATCCGCGCGTGGCAGGCCATCGACGGGCTGTACGCGGCCATCATCTCGGGTCACCTTCACGAGGATGTCATCACCGCCGGGTTTGGACACATCGACAAGGCTCCTTATCCCGCTCCGGCAACAGCCGCGGTGATTCTGCGCCGCATGCTGTCCCTGGGTCTTATGGATACCAGGGTAACGTCGCTGGTCGACTATCTTCAGAAATTCGCTCAATTCCCCCAGGAACTGGCGCTTGCAATCGGGACATTGTCCAGGCTGGACTGTCAGCTGCTGAAAGTGTCGCTGGGCAGGTCGGGAACCGCTGTCGACGCATTGGCCGAGCTGCGCCGGATGGACGAGTCCGTGTCGGACACGTTCGGAAGCGAGTTCTTCGTGGACATCGAGGGCGAGGACATCCAGAAGATCGGGGACATCCTGACCAGACAGGTGTTTCAGGCCAAGTCCGAATGGGACATGAATGACCAGTTCCTCAGCGATTACATCGAATACATCATGGGGCGCGTCGAGGCGGGAACCGGGAATCCGGAACACGCGATGCGCATCTTCCAGCAAACATTCAAGGCCGGATTCGCCCCGTACGATTCGGCGATTTACATAGCCTATCTGGCCAACAGCGTCGGAATGGCCCAGGCGGCCCGTGCCGCGATCGAGGAACTGGTGGCCGCGCACGCGGTCCCGTTCGGTTTCAGCGAGGCGTTTGGGACCGCCGCGGGTGCCTACAGACGGGCTGGCGGCGATCCGGCCGCGTTGTCGCGTCACTTCCCGATGGAACGCCTGGTTGAGCAGTGCCGCGGGTTGCGCGCGCAGATCGACACGTCGTTCAGGGAGTCCTTCGCGGCGGAACAGGAACTTGCGGTCGAGCGTTTCTGGCGTGGCAGGAAGGAAACGTTGCTGAAAGGGGTCGGCAAGGAACTCGAGCCTGGCGACTTCGATCTGGTCAAGGTTGGCCGCAGCCGCACGCTGCGCCTGGCCGCGAATCTTCCGGTAAAGTGCTGCCTGGACCAGATTCCCGGCCTGCCGCCCATCGCCAGACATGTGTTCTACGAAGCCAGTCAGGGCGGAGCGCCGGTATCCGAGGTCGTGAACCAGCTTTTTGAACTGACCGGCTCGTTCGGCCTCGGTTTTGAAGAGATGGCGCGGCTGGTGCCGGCGTGGGCTCATTCGTCCGCGGTTGCCATGGAGCGGCTGGACGAAGCAATGAAGCAGCACAGCGAGTCCGCGCTGGACAGCGTGATCAGCGACTATGTCGAACTGGACAACGTTCCGTCCGGGCTGCTGGCCGACCTCTTCGATCGTGTGACGGATGGCGATTGCTGCCTGATGAACCGCGAGAAGATGCTGTCGATGGGCGTGCGCCTGTGGAATGCGTCGCGAGGCGGTTCCGGCGCGCGGATTGCACGCAAGCTTCGCATAGCCGCGATGGGAATCCTGGCGGACGACTCTGCCAGGGGACTGTGGATTCCGGCTCTTGACGCGATCCTTGACTCCATCCCGGACGATGACACCAGACGGTCATTGGGCGACTGGTTCACAGGTCTGGCCTCCAAGTCGGCCGGTCGAAAGGCTGACTCGCTGCTGCTCAGCGCGGGCATGGTTCTGGGTCAACGGATTGGCAGGCCTTTCGACGACACGGTGCGCGCCGCCCTGCGTGAGCTTGTCCTGTCCGGTGACGACCGGGATGCCGAAAAGCTGCCCGCCGCTGAACTCGCCAACAGGATCGTCCGGATGAACCAGTGGTGCGAGGGCGACCCCGAGGCGGACCTGATGATTGCCGACTGGTTTCACAGGTGGGTCCGCGCCCAGGGAATCAAGGCTCCGGCGAACTGGGAGTCGATTTCGGACATCGCCGGCCTGGTCGTCAATCGCGCCGGGAATGACGAGGCACGTCGGACAGTGGCCGAGACGGCGCTGCGCCTGATGAAGACCAGACTCCAGCAGGGCGGTCGGCACCGCGAGAAGTCGATGGTGGTGTCCAGGATCGAGAGCCTTGCCGAGATTCTTCCCGAGGCGGCGCAAGTCGCCAGTACGTGGCGCCAGCACCAGCATGACAGACAGGTTCGGTTGTACGCATGGGGCATCACCGGTATTCTGGCCGTCCTGGTCGGTTTGGTATTCATAGGATTGTATTCATGCTGAATAAGTCGAGTTCGCTGCTGTTCGTGGCCTGCGCGTTTCTTGTCGGCGCGGTCGCTTGCCAGGAGGTCCAGATGAAGTCCAGTCCGCTGACCGGTTCAGCCCATGAGAACATGCTGAAGGAACCGACGATTGAGACGTTCACGCTTCAGAACGGCCTGAAGGTGTTCATGGTCGTGGACCGCACGGCCCCGCTGGTGGCGGTGGACGTGAACTATCACGTTGGTTCGCGCAACGAAAAGACCGGGTCGACGGGATTCGCGCATCTGTTCGAGCACATGATGTTTCAGGGCTCGGAACACTACAACGACGACTACTTCAAACCGCTGCAGGATATCGGCGGCCAGGTGAACGGCGCGACCGGCACGGACCGGACGCGTTACTGGGAGATCGTGCCGTCCCCCTACCTGGAACGCGCGCTGTGGCTGGAGTCGGATCGGATGGGATGGTTGCCCGGGGCGATCTCGGACGAGAGCCTCGCGAACCAGAAATCGGTGGTTCAGAACGAGCGACGTCAGAACTACGACAATCGGCCGTACGGCACGGTCTGGGAAAAGATGGCCCGCGTGTTGTACCCGCCTTCGCATCCGTATTCGTGGCTGACGATCGGGTCGATGGAGGACATCGGGGCCGCAACGAAGGAAAACGTGCTGGATTTCTT
>CAZNJW010000175.1:0-567 GCA_964573455.1 uncultured Anaeromyxobacteraceae bacterium
GCGCGATCGGGAATCCCTGGCTGTTTCGCGAGATTCGGGATGCGCTGGAAGGCGGGAGCGCTCCGATGGTCATTGACAGGTCCGAGTGGGAAAAAACGCTCTGGGAACACTTCGACCTTCTGGTGGCCTTCGTAGAAAACGACGAACACACGGCCGCACGACTGTTTCGAAAGCATCTGGCCCGCTACACTCGTGGCATGGTCGGCGGTTCGCTGTTCCGAAAAGGGCTGGCCGGCATCAATGACCGGGAGAGCATGACCGAGGCCCTGGCCATGCTGATGTCGCACTCTGAACAGGCCGGCGGTTTTGTGTTTTCGGCCGCCGGGCCCGATGATACGTTCTGACACTGGACGCTCTGACGGAGAGGTTGCGTTGAAAGGACCTGACAGCCTGATCGTGAAGGACGCCTTGACGCTGTCCACGGGATTCCTCGATCGAAAGGGTTCGCCAAGCGCACGCCTGGACTCGCAGATTCTGATCGCCCATGTGCTGGGCGTTCGCAGGCTCGACCTCTATCTGACGCCGGATCGACCGCTGACCGTCTCCGAGCGCGACCGACTCAGGGAA
>CAZNJW010000175.1:577-2833 GCA_964573455.1 uncultured Anaeromyxobacteraceae bacterium
ATTGCTCGTCCGACGTGGCAAGGCCGAGCCGGTGGCCTATCTTGTCGGTCGCAAGGAGTTCTTTGGATTCGATTTCGTCGTGAACCGGGACGTGCTGATACCACGCCCAGAGACCGAATCCATCGTGGATGCGGCACTTGAGCTTCTGAACGCCAGCCAGGCTTCACGGACGCGTCAGGTCGCCGATATCGGCACCGGTTCGGGCGCGATCGCATGCGTCCTGGCCGCGAAATCCAGCGCTATCGCCGTGACCGCCACAGACACCTCGACAGCCGCGATCGAGGTGGCCGGCATGAACGCCAGGGCACTTGGAGTGGACGATCGAATCACCTTCGTCAGGACCGATATCCTGCTGGACGTGATTGAACCGGAAAGCTTCGATTTGATCGTGTCCAACCCACCCTACATCGCACTCGTTGAACGCGACATCACGGACGCGGCCGCGCGCGATTTCGAGCCGGAGACGGCACTCTTCTCGGGTCCGGACGGGACTGACTGCACCTTCGCGATCATCGACGCGGCGATACCCCGTCTCGCACCGGGTGGCAGCCTGATCCTCGAGGTCGGCTCGCCGCGCCAGTCTGAACTGGTCGCCGACAGGTTGAACGACTCATTCGGTCATGTGAACGGAATCAAGGATCCGGGTGGTTTCCGGCGCGGGTACGTCGCGTCGGAGCCGAAGACATACCAATCCAGGGGGAAAACGAATTGAAAGAAGGATTCAGGTGCGGGGTCGTTGCGATCGCGGGCCGTCCAAACGTCGGCAAGTCGACTTTCCTGAACCATTTGATGGGCAGCAAGATCGCCATCGTCACACCAAAGCCGCAGACCACCAGGGACCGCATCCTCGGGATCTGGTCGGACGAAGAAGCTCAGATCCTGTTTCATGACACGCCTGGCATACACCAGTCGGAACGTCCACTAAACCGCCGGATGATCGCGACCGCTCTTGAGGCGTGCAAAGACGCCGACGCAATCCTGATGATGACGGACGCGAAACGTCCCATCGCCGCGACCAAGGATGACGCGCAGGTACTTGAAAGGGTGATTGCCGCCAACAAGCCGCTGGTACTGGCGATCAACAAGGTGGATTTGATCGATAAGCCGCTGCTGCTTCCACTTATCATGGCATACTCCAAGGCTGCGCCTTTCAAGGCCGTGGTACCAATCAGCGCGAAGACCGGCAGCGGGGTCCAGGCTGTTGTCAAGGAACTGGTCGGATGCATTCCAGAGGGCGCGCCGCTCTATCCGGAAGATGAAATCAGCGATCGGCCGATGCGCTTTCTTGCCGCAGAGATCATCAGGGAAAAGGTCACGCTCTTCACACATCAGGAAGTTCCCTACTCGACGGCCGTGACCATCGACTCGTGGGTCGACGGCGCAAAAGGTGGCGCCACAAAGATCACGGCGACGATTCACGTCGAGCGCGACTCACAGAAGGCAATCGTGATAGGCAAGGCAGGGGCGATGCTGAAACGCATTGGAACGGCGGCACGCCAGGACATCGAACAGATGTCCGAGTCGCGTGTGATGCTGACACTCAATGTGGCGACCCGCGAGAACTGGACAGAATCGGATCGCGAGCTTGACAGACTGCTCGGCTGAAATCCGCAAAGGCTCGTGTCACTCGTGAGCCAGAAGCTGCCTGATCTTCTGCCCCTCGATACACTTGAAGCAGTTTGATTCCTTCAGTCCGAAGGCGTTCGCCTCGACGAAAAGGTCGAGACACTGCCTGACCGACATCTCTGACTGCATCGTTCTGCAAAAGAAAGGGGATTCCATCTTCAACTGTGACTTTCTGCTGTCTTCGTTCGGCATCATTCGCAAAGTTCCTTGTACTCCAAACCGCACGGGGAGCCCGGATTGGTGGTAGATTATTCAGGACGGTTTGGAAACCGTCAAGGATGCAGATGGTAGAAACCCTGTTCTATAAGGGGGAAGACGATGATTCTGGGGATCACCGGCCTGATCGCTTCGGGTAAGGGAAGTGTCGCGGAAATCCTGAAAAAGGGTGGATTTGAATACTTCTCGCTGTCCGATGAGATCCGGATATCTCTTGCGGATCAGGGTATAAGCCCTGGACGCGACGCCATGACCGCCGAAGGAAACAGGATCCGCCACGAGGAAGGCTCCGGTGCCCTTGCATCCCGCGTCGTCAAAAGATTCTCGGACGGCGTCAACCAGGTGGTCGATTCGATCAGGAATCCCGAAGAGGTTGCTGTGCTCAGGAAGTGCGACAACTTCTTCCTGGTCGCC
>CAZNJW010000176.1:0-1937 GCA_964573455.1 uncultured Anaeromyxobacteraceae bacterium
GATCCCTGGGACTGTTATTGGTTGAATTTTGTAATGGTTAAGGATTTGTGGGGCGAGGCGCTTCCCTGGACAAACGACCGCGTCACCCTGCGCAACGACAACGACGACGGGCAGGAACCCGAGGTCCTTTCCATGGGTCTTGAATGTCCAAACGGTCGCAAGTTCAAGGTGGGTGCCTATTTCTTCGACGACCATGGATACGGAGACGTGTTCGCCACTGTCCAGGTGTATGTCAAGGGTACGCTGGCTTACTCCCAGACCCAGCAGCTCTCCTCCAGTGACATGTGGTACGTCGGTCAGTTACAGTGCGTGACGAACGGCCTTGACAAGACCGGCTCGTTCAGCGCGGTCGGCGCGAAGGTGGTTCACAACTACATCAACGACGGCGACTGTCCGGTACCGTAGACGCGCTCTTTGACGCAATCGGGCCGCAGACGGTCAAGCTCTGGAAACATTCGTGATCCCGAGCCATTGACATTCTGACGCGGCGCGTTATTTTGTCTCCATCAACCAGGAGGAAAACATCATGGCTGGAAAACTTTCGGAACAGCTCGATTCGCTGAAAAAGAAGAGTTCGAAGATGGCCGAGATTGGCCGCGATGCCGCTCAGAAGGCACGTGAGAAGGCTGGCGAGACTGCCCGCAAGGCACGTGAGAAGGCCGAGATCGCCGCCGACATCGCCCGCGCCAGGGCCGGCGAAGCAGCGACCAGGGCGAAGACCGTGGCTACCGAGAAGGCGCATGTTGGCGCCGAGACCGTTTCCAGGCTGACCGATCACGTGAACCGCGAGAAGCTCACGCAAACCGCGGAATCGGTGCTGGACGAACTGCGCAACGTCGTGATGTCGCAGACCATCTCCGAGATCGCCGAGGTCAGGGACGCGAACGACGAACTGCGTAGAAAGCTCGAAGACATGCAGCGGATCTACGACAAGAAGATCGCGGATCTTCAGGCTGAGCTCGCCGAAAGGAAATCGGCTCCGAAGACGGCGGCAAAACCGGCGCCCAGGAAGCCGCGCAAACCGGCAGGTGAGTGAACCGGGTCGTCAGTCCCTGCGGGACAATCGCGCGGCCGCCATCCTTGATTCGTCAAGAATAGACTTGTGAACGCTTTGACCGGTCGAATCCATCGTGACGATGGCAGGGAAATCCTTTACCAGCAGCACCCACATGGCCTCGGGAACCCCGAATTCGCACAGAAAGTGCACGTCAACGACCTCTACCACCGACGCCGCGAGCGCGGCGCCTGCCCCACCCGTGGCGCTGAGATAGACGCCTGAAGCACGGACAAGCGCGCTGGACGTCTTGTCGCCCATGCCGCCCTTGCCGATTACTCCCCTGAGTCCATACCGCTCTATCACGTCGGACTGATACTGTTCATCGCGCATGGAGGTGGTCGGACCGGCCGAAACGACCCGGAAACCATCACCATCGGGAACGATGACAGGGCCGCAATGATAGATGAATGAATCCCTGAGGAGCCCGTCACGATCCTCCCAGGAGCCTTCGGCAAGGCGTCTGTGAACCATGTCTCTGCCGGTCACGATCCGTCCCGACAGCAGAACCCGATCGCCGTTTCTGAGGGATGTGGTATCCTGACGGGTGCAGGGAACGAACAGCATGCGCGGTTCGGGTGAATCCATCACGCCTCCGGGGGAAGTCACTCGTAGACGCACGAGCCGTCAGGGCCGACTACCATCGCACGCCGCCTGGTGGCCCAGCATCCATAAGATATCGAAACAAAAAAACAGGCCGGGTGCCTGGACATGACCGCGACCGACACTCCGAGCGCGGTCGGAATTCCACCAAGGCCCATCGGGCCGATTCCAAGCGAATTGATCGCTTCAAGCAGGCTGTCCTCGAAGTCCTGAAAAGGCCCGCGCTTCCCGTCCAGACGCCGCAGAAGCTGACGTTTCGCGCAAACCGCGCCCGAGGAGC
>CAZNJW010000176.1:1947-2650 GCA_964573455.1 uncultured Anaeromyxobacteraceae bacterium
TCGTTACGGTTTACGACCCAGAAAAAAAGAAGTATATCATAGTTGATGGATTTCACCGGTACTTTGTGGCTAAATCATACCCGGATATCCTGACCCTCGTCGATGACACAGGCACGCACGCCATCCATGTCGCGTCCGGCGCCCGCGAGATCCTCGGGCAGGCTGTACTGCCGCCCGACGTTCTCGCTGCCGCCGCCCTTCAACAGAAGGTCAATCCTTAACGGAGCCGCCGGAGCACCGACCGGCGGGTCGTCGAAATGGATCTGGGGAATTCCGGAACCTGTTCCATCGCCGGTGTTGCATCCGGACACGATATCAACCGCGTTCGGGCGCAGAAGACCGGACTTGACGCCGACAGCGACCGCCTGACGGCACCTGTCCGCCAGTGCGATACGATCCACGTGATCAAGCCCCGGACCTGAGACGAAAAACGACGGCAGACCGGTATCCTGACACATCGGCACCGAGCGACCGGCGGCGATGGCGCAGTTTGAAAGGATGTCGTCAATGGTCGAGGCGGCGCTTCCAGACGCATCTGTGCGGGATCGCCGGAGGGCCGCCAGCACGTCGGAGGGCAGTTCGCACGAAGCGAGCCTTACAAGCTCGACGATCTGGTCGATTTCTGGAACCGCGTATCGCATCCAGGCCTCCGGCAGGTCGCGGCCGCTCAGGAGATATTACGTTTCATGCAGTTACGGCCACG
>CAZNJW010000177.1:0-2627 GCA_964573455.1 uncultured Anaeromyxobacteraceae bacterium
GACCTTTGGGCACTCGACGACCACGGAGTCCGGGAGCCAACGTCCGGATACGGGGTTGTTGGGAGACTGGTACTGGCAACCGTAAGAATCCGTTAATGCAATGACTGGATTTGATCAGCTTCACCGTGGCACAATGGTGAAGTCAACTGTCGAGGCACTCAGATTATGTCCAGCAGACACAGCAACAAACCCGCCGGATTTGTTCTTCCTGAAAAATTCGCCGCCGCGATGATCAGCACATGCTTCCTGTTGTGCCTGACGGCAGGTTGTGATGGTGGTGAAGGGCTCGGCACCGTCATCGGACCCGCGGGAGGAACTGTCGTCACGACCGACGGACTGTCCCTGACCGTTCCGGCCGGCGCCCTGGAATCTCCTGTTGAAATCACCATCGAAAATATCGACACGTCTTCGCTGGCCGCAGGCGAACCTGCCTGGGCACCATACGCAGGCCCAGCCTTCGCGTTTACCCCGCACGGACAGGTATTCGCGAAACCGGTGACAATCCGCCTGCCCGCGACCACACCGCCCTCTGCAGTCCTGCGTCTGGACGATACCTCGGACACCCACTGGCAGATGGTGCCCAGACTCGATCGCGATGACACCTGTATCGAATTCGCCACCGACACCTTCAGCGTATACGTCCCGGCTGGATCGGGGTCCGGGGTCGGCGGAGGCCAGTTCAGCTACGAGGTCACGGCGACCGTCCAGCACTGTATCCCCGTTACTGGCGCCCCCGGTGTCGAGATCTGCGAGGACAAACACGTCGACTGGATTGAACTGGTCGAGGAAAGCACCGCCGAAATCCTCGCGTCCTGCGACTTCGAAGGGGACGGCGCGGGAAAAACATCCGCCGGCGGCGACTACCGCTTTTCCTGCACCAGAAGCAGCGATCCGCAGACCGGAGCGGCCACCATCACAATCACTTCGGCGCAGGCGAATCTACCGATGGTGCATGTGTACTGGACGTCGATCGACCCTGATGGCCTCGCCGGCATCCACTTCGAAGAATACATCCGTCCGCTCCACCTGACGGCTGGCTCGTCGACCTTCACCGATCCATACACCCAGAAGGACTACGACTTCGCCGGCGGGAAACGCTACACCTTCTTCACGACCGAAAAGCACGCCTACGACTTCATGAAAATGCAGGCGGTCAAGCCCCTGACCGACGCCGGTTACACGGCGTGGCTTTCGCGCTTCGATTCGGACGACTCCGGCTCGACCGCCATCGTATACGTCTTCGACACCTACGACGGCCGCGTCAAGATGGAACAGGACGTGATCTTCAGGAACGGCTGGAAGGTCAGGCAGGATCCGCTTTCAAACCGCGGAAACGCCGGCTCGTACCAGTACTCGGCACCCCTGAGCATCGGTCTGACACCGCTGTTCGTAAATGACCTTCCTACATCGGGCGAAAAACAGGTTTCCGGGACGATTCTGGTATCAAAGGGGTCGGAGGGCGTCACGGATGCGACGGTAACCCTGAACGGCACCCCGATTCCGCACTGGACCGAAGGCCTGTACGACGTGGAGGCGGCGGACATCCAGGGACTTGGACCGGATTCGACCGTGACCGTGGTGGTGACGACCGCCGATCCACAGGAAACGAAGACCCTGCATGTCACCTGCCCGCCCGCGCTGGAATTCGTGACCCCGGCCGAAAACAGCCTGATCGGGCCAAACGACAGCCTGACGTTTAACTGGGCGCCCGGGATCCCGCATGACCACGCGATGCGGATTGCCGGTGGCGCCATAATCGGCCAGTTCGCGTGCTACACCCAGGCGGAAGGCAGCGAAGTAACCTCGATGGGCCACGGCGACTGGTTCGTATCGCTGACGGCAGGACAGACATCCCAGGCGATCGAGGTCGGCGACTGCCGCCGTTACCTGATCGAACTGCAGTACCCAGGCGATGAGGTTCAGATCATGGAAGACGACGGCACATTCCTCTACGGGTACTGCACGATCCGCAACCGCATGTGGCTTCAGGGACAGGAATAGTCAGGGCAGGGAGCGTGGGCACAGAAGGGCGGATTTTCATCCGCCCGTACAAGCCGCAGGACCGCACCTCGACAACTATAATGTGGATCTCTCAGATTCGCCCCTACTTGACAAGATTTCGCCTGGTGTGGAGAACCGCGCTGTTCTTTGCAGTGCGGGATTAACTCAGTGGTAGAGTGACAGCTTCCCAAGCTGTACGTCGCGGGTTCGACTCCCGTATCCCGCTCAAATCTAAAAAGCCGTTGTCCTCTTTGTCGGTGCGTGGGCTTACTTCACGCAGCGCACATTCACCTTGCCGGTCTTGTCCGTGGCAAACGGGTAAGCCCTTTCCGAGCTGATGACCCAGACCTTGCCGGCCCACGACCCGTGCGCCGTGGACGTCCAGTAATAACCACACGGCCCGGGCCAGTCACCAGGCAGGTAACACCCATTGGTTCCCGGGCCCGCCCCGAGCTGACAGCCGGTACAGTCGCCGGAACAGAAATCATCGCACTCATATGAGATGCCACACTCACCGGGCGCCTGGGTCGCCGGGCATCCCACAATCGCGCTGCGCATTTCACAGATGTCGGGCAGACGCCAGCCTTCACCAAGGGCCTCGCAGGCCTGCTGCGCCGCGAGCCAGG
>CAZNJW010000178.1:0-2594 GCA_964573455.1 uncultured Anaeromyxobacteraceae bacterium
CACCAGGACATTCCCGGCATCAGGACGCTTCGAACCCGCGGCCCGGGAGGTCCACGACTGGGTTCTTAAGGCACATGCCGCTTCTGTCCGCGCGGTCAAGCCGGGAGCCACCTACGCATCGGTCCACAGGGCCGGACTCGAGGTGCTTTGTCTCGGTCTTGTCAAGATGAACGTGCTTCACGGCGAAGTCGACCAGATCATCGAGTCCGCGGCGTACCGCCCATATTTCATGCATCGCATCGGACACTGGCTCGGTCTGGATTGCCACGATGTCGGCCCGTACTTCGTCGACAGTGAGTCGATACGACTTGAACCGGGAATGGTCCTGACCATCGAACCCGGCCTTTACTTCAGGAACCAGCCCGAGGTGCCTGAACGACTCAGGGGCATCGGAGTCAGGATAGAAGACGACGTTCTCGTTACCCCGAGAGGTAGAAAAATTCTCACGGACGACGTACCCCGCAGCGCAGATGAAATTGAGGCCTTCATGGCCGCCTCGCCGGACTGGTTCAAGGGCATCGAACCGGTGTCGGGCCAGTAAAAATCCAGTTGACACCCGCGCATGGACTCCATTACAATTCGCCCGCTTTTGCGCTGGCGAAGTAGCTCAGTTGGTCAGAGCAGGCGGCTCATATCCGCCGTGTCGGGGGTTCAAATCCCTCCTTCGCCACCACCGGACAGATTCGCCACGCCCAGACTGATGCGGCCATCAGTTCGTACAAATCGACACAATCAGAAATCCACTGTAACTACAAGGAGTTCGACAGCTCAGACTCCTTCGAGGACAGATTTGCTCAGAATAATGTTTACAATGCCTTAATTTCGCTTTTCATCGGCGGCGAAAGGATGTAAAACTTGGCGGTTTCTATAAGGGATAAAGTGTATCCCGTTGATCTCAGTGGTTGGAGGTTCATGATGAAGGCCCGCTGGCTCCTGATCGGATCGCTCATTGGCGTGCTGTTTGCCGCCAGTTGCGCGACGGAAGTCGGAACAATCGACAGAACGCAGTCCGACAAGTTGGAAAAGAAGCTCTTCGCAGGTATCTGGTTTATGACTCAGGAAGTCATCGACATCGGATACAACGGGGCTTTCAGCTTCGTCGGCGAGATGAACTTCGGCGCTAACGCGAAGGTCGTCTTCGACATTCAGAAGGACATGCTGATTGTCTACCCGGTGACCGAGTACATCCAGGATTCCGAAAAGGAATACCAACGCCACCAGATTTTCCGTTACTGGGACGATCGGTGCATGACCTCCGAATCAGAGCAGCACGAATGCATTGACGGCATCGACAACCTCAGGGATCCGGAAAGACTCTGCTGCTTCGTCGATGTCTACGTCGGTCAGCCGCTGGCCGCCTTCAACATCAAGAGCCACTTCGAGGTTCAGCGCGAGTACAACTCCAGTACCGGGTACCAGGGCAACGTCCTCGAAGAGAACGAATACGACAAGGAATGGTGGCAGCGCAAGTGGTTCCGCGTCGACTGGACGAAGAACAACATCAACGACTTCACCTTCATGGCCCGCATGATCAAGCAGAGCCCGGTCGACTACTACGTCCAGGAATATGAGACCGACAATCCGGACTCCCCGACCTTCAACGAGGACTACATTGACCTCGTAACCAAAGTGTTCGGCGAACCCGAGAGCACCGGAAGCTGCGACATCTACGCGGTCTCTTCCGGCGACTGCACGTCGGCGGTGATGAAGATCCGCACCGCCTTCCGGAAGGCCGACGTCGAACAGAACTACGAACCTCAGCGATACGCCAACGAGGAAGAAGCAACCCAGTTCGGTTACTTCCTGACCTCGCGATACTCATGGGACGAGGATTACGGTCTCACCGAAGCCGGCAAGGTCCAGTATGCCAACCGCTGGAACCTGTGGCTCAACTCCTTCAATGAGGAAGAAGTCGAGGTGCCGGTGACCGGCGAGGACGGCACCACCTACACGACGGCCAAACCTTGTTTCAAAGACATGGATGACACCGGCTGCGACACAACGCTGGTCGACGGCTCCAAGGAATTCTGCCGCGCCGATGGCTGGTTCCAGCACGGCACCTGCGTAGTCCGTGAAACCAGGCCGTATGTGGAACGTGGTCTGAGGCCCATCGTCTACAGCGTGTCCGAGAGCCTCCCCGAGGATTTCTGGCCCGCCACCCGTTCGATGGCCAGCGAATGGTCCGATGGATTCAAGGACGCCGTCGCATGGCTGTATTTCTGGGAAGAAAAGGGAATGATTCACGGTTCCGAGAGGGTGCGCGCCTGTGAGACGAACGCGGACTGCGCGACCCACGCCGTGGCGGATATGATGTTTGACCCGGATAAGGTCGATAACAAGTCGATGCTGCCCCTCGGTTCCACCGGCAGGCCGCTCTACAATTCGCTCGCGCTTACCGCCATCGTCGGACCCGATGGTTTCGTTACCATTCCCGACTGGGGATACCCGAAGGATCCCGCCAGCGCCATGAACGGCAAGTGCGCCATTCGCTTCGTCAACCTGGACAAGACCAACGCCGCGACCCTTTCGGTCAATGGTACACCGATGTACAGCGACGTCTCCGCGATGACGAAGAGTTCCTACAACCCGGCCAC
>CAZNJW010000179.1:0-232 GCA_964573455.1 uncultured Anaeromyxobacteraceae bacterium
GGGCGGATCGGTGTCCTTGTACTGCTCCATGTCGATCGCGTAGTACTCGCAACCCTTGTTCGTGTAGAACTTCGAGGTGAACTCGCAAAGATTGATGCACTGTCCCATGTGGCAGATGTCGCCGTCGTGCAGATCCCAGCAGTCCACGTCCGCCACGAATCCCGAGCCGTCCATCGCGCACTTCTTGATCTTGGTCGACCCGTCGCAGATGGTCTTGCCGGGGATGCAGGAT
>CAZNJW010000179.1:245-2503 GCA_964573455.1 uncultured Anaeromyxobacteraceae bacterium
GGTCAATTCACCCGTGCAGGTCTGCTCGACCCAGCCGGAGCCGTCTTCCTTGCAGCGGCGGGCAAGCTTGTCCGAGGGGCAGTCGCCCAGGTTCGGCGGGCACAGATAGCAGGCGCCATCGACGCAGTACTTGTTTTCGATGCTGCAGTCGGTTTCCTGCATCTGGGATCCTTCGGCATTGCAGACCTTGGCGACGTTCTTGACGCACAGCTTTTCATTCGGCTGACATTCCGTAACGCCACAGACATACCCTTCAAGGCAGAATCCCCTGCCCTGGCAGTCGGACTGCGTCACGCACTCGACACAGACACCGCGGGCCACCAGACAATGGGGACGATCCGACTTGCAGTCGTCGTCGCTGTCGCACTCGTCGCCCATCGGAATATCCACGCCGACCGGAACATCGTTGTCGTACCTGATGTCGAGACCGACGACAAAGTCGTAATTAAGGACATCCCTGGCGCCTTCGCTGTTGCAGGACGCCATGAGCGCCAGAATGACAAGACTTGCCAGCGTGGACAACGTCCGCCCAAACTTGAACTTACCGGACATGCAGACCCCCGGAATTTCGTACTTCCTCGAATATTACATTAAACCGATTACGGAAAAAACAGTGATTGTTAGGGGAAACTGGCTTTTCAGGGTAATAGAGTCTTAACCGGCGGGGTCAGAGTCACCGCGTCTGGATGATTATTCAGCCGGCCCGGTCAGATCGGCTGTCAATGTGTGATCGCCAGGCCCGACGGCGACCCGCAGGTGTCCTCCGAACTCGTCCACCGTATGGAACCAGCCTCCGCTGGCCTCGAAGTCCTCGATTGAAGCGGCGGCCGGACCGATCGAGGAACCATCGACGACCACTCCCGTTACCCCGGCGGGAAGACCGCGAATATCGAAGACGGCTCCCGAATTGAACTCCGCGCCTGCCTTGATAGACACCGTAAGCTGATCCACCGACATGGCCTGCTCGACTCTGGCGCCATCGAACAGTTCGAAGGATGACGCGGAAGTTGCCGCGAAAACGACTACATACAGAAGCCCCGGGTCATCAGCATAGGTATCGATCGGATATTCCTGGGCAACAGGCGCGATCGCGTCAATCGTAGGCCGCAGCATCGGGACGATGCCCGACCTGGCCAGATACAACGGCAGTTTCGACAGCGCCGCGTCGACATGGATCGTGCCCGGACCTTCAAAGACCTGCCCGGTGAACCAGTCCATCCACTCGCCCTCGGGGAAGTAAACGTCGCGACCCACCGCGCCCTCGGTCACCACCGGAGCCACAAGAAGATACTCGCCGAACATGTACTGGTCGTCGGGATGCACACCAGCGTCGGGCCACACGAGACCGATCGGACGCTGGATGGGATGACCGGTGGTCGCGATCGACTTCGCGTAGGTCCACTCGTAAGGCCACAGGCGCAGATGCAGCCGGGCGAATTCCCGGTACATGTTCTGGAAATCGACGTCCAGATCCGTTCCGGACGCGAGATCCCACGGGACCGTGTTGCTGCTGTTGCCGACCTGCATCACGCTCGACAGCGCGGTCTGCTGCATCCAGCGGATGAACACCTCGCGGTTGGGCGGAGAATGACGGTAGCCGCTGGTGTCGGAGCCGAAGAACGGGAACCCCGACACGCCCAGGCTTAGACCGTAGATCACGGACGCGGGCAGTCCACCGACTGCCACGTAGCTGCCATCCTCGGTCTGAACCGTCTCGCGGTGCGTCGCGAAGTTGGCGTCCAGGTCACCTGGCCAGATCACGCTGACGTTCGCCTGATCGCCCCAGACGCCGCGCCTGCACAGCAGGAAGCCGCCGTCCGCGGGTAGTGTTTCCGCATAGATACGATGGTAGAAGGTCTGGTACTTCGCATGCATCGTGCGTTCCGTGCTGCCATCGAAGAATTGCGTGTTCTGACCGTCCAGGCCGAGCAGCCCGACGACGATATCCTCGCCGTAATCGAGCTTGAATCCCTCGATTCCCATGTCCGTGTACTGCCGGATCAGATCTTGAAACCACTGATAGGCGGCAGGATTCGTGAAGTCGATCGGCGGCCCCCACTTGTTCAACTGCGCCGTGTTCTTCACCAGGTAGTTGTTTTCCTTCGC
The DNA here is from genome assembly GCA_964573455.1 of uncultured Anaeromyxobacteraceae bacterium. Taxonomy (GTDB): domain Bacteria; phylum Myxococcota_A; class UBA9042; order DTJE01; family DTJE01; genus JAGOFO01. Next base: position 2,352 of record CAZNJW010000179.1, read on the forward strand.
GAAGGTGAACAAGGCGGAAAAGCAGCGCTGGGGCGAAATGATGGAGGAGTACTTCCGGCAGAGCACGCTGCTTGAGCACGTGCTGCACCTAGTGGACATCCGCCACGAGCCGACCGCGGACGATATCGCCATGAACCGCTACCTCCGCCATA
>CAZNJW010000180.1:0-2442 GCA_964573455.1 uncultured Anaeromyxobacteraceae bacterium
GAAGCGGCGTCAGTCGCCATCTCGGCATCGCCGCGCAGGATGCTCAGCAAAGCCGTTGTGTCGTCGACCTTCCTGGCCAGATCCCTGGCCAGGGAACGAGCCTCGACGTCGGTCTGATTGTCATCAAGAACCTGCATCAGCAACCCGAGCGCGCGATGCCCGTCACCGATGGAGTCCGCCACGATGGCGGCCGCGTTGATAAGCTGCTCGCGCCGCGCATCGCCTTCGACCGAACCGGCCACCAGCATGAGCGTTCCCGCCGCCACCTCGAAACGCTCAAGCGCCATCGCGGCGTCGACCATCGTCGCCGCCGCTGCGATTGCCCGGGCGTCAGCCACCCCGGCGTCCTGACGTTCGTCGATGACCTGTCCCAACAGTTCCAGCGCGCCCTGCCAGTCCGCAACCTCGGCCGCCAGAAGACCGGCCTTGAAGCGGATATCTCGTCGTTCATCCGTGTCATCCGCCAGATCGGCCATGCGGGCCAGTATTGGAATCCGACTGGCCGCATCGCCACGAGCCGCGTGAAGTCCATCAAGGGCGACAAGCGCCTCAACGCTGTCCGGGTAACGGTCGGCGAGACCGACATAAATACGTTCGGCCGTAGCCACGTCGTTTCCGTCCTGGGCCGCCAGTCCGGCTGCCGCCATCAGCAGACGCTGCCTGTCCGAACGCGCCATCGGCTCGGCAATCGCCACGATACCTTCCACCGCGTCGGCGACGAAACCGGCACCGCGAGCGTTCCCAATGACCAGATCAAGTGCCTCGGGATCGTCAGGCGTTGCCCGAAGGGCTCCCATCATCGAATCGAAACACTCGCGGGTGTTGCCACGCGCGCACTCGACCCTGGCGATCTCTCCCAGCGCCGCTGCGATAACCGACGGAGAGTCGCAGCCCTCGATCCTCATGCGCAGCATGTTGATCAGACGACTTTCGGCGCCCGGCATCGAACGCAGAGACTCGATCGCCCGATCAATCAGTCCAGGGGCCCAGTCCGCGCGACCGCGAGCTGTTCTTTCCGACACCATCGCCTCGGCGAACGCCACTATCGCGTCGCTTCCGGGAGCGGCGTCCAGAGCGAATCCAACGTGCCTGGCCGCGTCCGCCGGCAGCTTCATGTGATCCAGGTAAATCCCGGCAATGCTGAAATGGATCGCGGCCATGTCGGCCTCGTACCCTTCCCGGCCGGCTTTTCGTTCCAGGTGAGTAATCAGGTCGCCGAAACGCCCGTGTTCCTCAAGGATCTCTTCCAGCATCGAGTCGACCTCGGGGTCGAACTCAAGTTCGGAAAGCCCGCGCAGGGTCGTGACCGCCTCGTCCAGCAGGTGGTTGTCGACCGCGAACAGAGAGCGTTCGATCAAGGTCTGTCTGCGCTCCTGGTCCTTCTGGCAGTCGGCCAGACGCAGGAAGGTCAGCATCGCGGCGTCGACATTGCCGGTCGTCCGGTAAAGCGAAAGCAGTTCGGCCAGGAACGAGGCGTCGGCGTCCATGAACGGCAGCGCCCTCTCCATGGCGATCACCGCCAGTTCCGGTTCACCCAGGCGATGCCCGTACAACTCGCCCAGCTTTGCCGACATCCACGCCTCGAGTTCCGGATCAAGACTGTCCGCGCGTTCAAGCTGCGAATCGAGCATCTTCGCCGCCGTCGCGTATCCGTCCACCTGGCCGGCCAGTTCGATCATCCGCGACACGTTCTCCTCGGTCGGGAATTCGCCCACTGAATCGGCGACGGCCTTGAAGGCTCCCTGAACGTCCGAGGTCTCGCTCAGCCTGACGTCGGCCAGTTCCACCAGCAGCGCCGCGCGGCTGCCCGGGGAGGTCGAACGCTCGATTCTGGTCTGAAGGACCTGCACCAGCTTGTCCACCTGGTTGTTCTGGCGGTAGCAGGACTGAAGTATCGACCCCGCGATGTCCGTGTCGCGCCCCGACTCAAAGATCGCTTCCACCTGACCGAGCGCGGCCTCGCCGCCCTCGGAAGACAGGACGCCCTCAAGAATCGACAAGGCCTCGTCGACCTCGTCCAGTCCGTCGACCAGTATCTGCGCCAGTTCGGTGTCAAGCCTGACACGATCGCTGTCGTTCGCGGGGACTTCGCGCTCCTGCCGGATGACTCCGGCAAGCCGTTCCCAGGACTCCATCCTTTCCAGGGTGCGGTGAAGGCCACCCAGCGCCACTCGATCCGGCTCGCCCTTCAGTTCCAGCGCCGCTTCGTAGGCCTCGGAAGCCTTTTCGTCGTCGTTCAGAAGGTCCTCGTACAACGCGCCCAGCCTGAGATGCACGCTCTGTCTGGCCGCCGGGTCGGTCGCTACCGCCAGCCTGCGTCGCAGCACCGACTCGAGTCCGGTGTAGTCCTCCTGCTGCATGACGATGACCTCGAGGGTGTCCAGCGCCTGGGCATCGTCAGGATCGTGTTCCAGGAGAGCTTCGAACACCTTGCGCGCCTCA
>CAZNJW010000181.1:0-2363 GCA_964573455.1 uncultured Anaeromyxobacteraceae bacterium
GTCCCAGAGGGCATCCTTGATTTTTTCCGAGAAATTGTCCTGAATGTGCTTCGCCGTGTAGGAATCCGGCACCTCAAGCAACAGCCTGCTGTCGTTTCCCGGCAGCGGACGCAGGATGGCGATCCACTTGCTGAAGGGCTCAGGTTCAATTCTGTTTTTCAGGAGGCAGAGAGCCTTGTCCCAGAGGTTATGCATACACTACGCCCACGCACCGTTAATCTTGGTTCTTCCATCAGTTACTGAGCTCAAATGGCTCTTGGTGAAAAGGAAACTAATTGTTTGTTTCAAACGATACAACCCTCTTTGAGAAGAATTTTTGATCTTCAATGGATTCAAGATGTTAACCGGCAAACCCCACCCGGAGTCGATTGATCTGAGTTTGCTAACGTCCCACATTTTAAGACTTCTGTGGTTTCCGATTGTAAATTCAAGCGGTTACCGGCGCGAACGCACAAGTTACTGTCTTTCTTCGGAAATATCCGGGATCGAGGGTTAACCGGCCACTGGAGGGACGCACGAACCGTTGTCGCAGAGATTGCCTTGAACGCAGTCCTCGTTGATTTCACAGGGGAAATTCAAGGAGGCGGTCGCGCACTGTCCACCGCACGCCGCTTCTCCTCCGGACAGCAGATCCGCCTCAAGACGGGAAATTCCAGACGCTCCAGCCAGGGACACCACCGCGCGGACCTGTTTTCCAGGTGCGGCCGCCAGACAGTAGACTCCGTCCGTAGCCCCGATCTGCTCGTCGGAGAACAGTTCGAGTTCACCGCCGAACGTCTCGTAGAGAGTAACCTGGGCGCCAGTAACCGGGTGTTCCCCCTTCGTAACAGTGACGTTCACGCACGCGTGGTCGGAGACAGGCACCATCCAGACCGCCAGGCCATCTGACGAGGCATTGAGGGACAGCTGGTTGACGGCGGTCATGGCAGCCCCGTCGGCTGGTACGGGGAGCAGGGTGGCGGCATCGATCAGGAATAGACTGGCATCCTCGTTGCCGCCGATGTCACGGCCGGCAACCTCGTTGGCGAACCTGGACAGCAGCTTCATTTCGAGGGGCTTGTCCGGGTTGATTTTTGCTTCGCCCAGGTCGAACCAGCTTGCCGCGACCGGGCGCATCCATGCGCCGGTCCCCGACTGGTCGAGAACAAGGCGTGTCAGCGGCGGGAAAAGCGCGTCGGTGATTTCTTTACCGGAGGATTCGTCGACCTCGACCGGGAGACTGTTGTCCCAGGCCGCCGCCTGGAACTGGAAACTGCCGGCGACCGCGGTGTCTGCCGCGTCAAGAAGCGTCTCGCGTTCAAACGAAAGCGTGAGTGCGTCCAGAAGCACCGGGACGCTGGTGTTTCCGGCGGGAATGTTCACGTTGGCGTCGACCCGCTCCTTGTTCAACGTGGCAGTGACCGTGAATACACTGTCCGCGACCGGAACGAAGGTACGCGCGACCGGAGCGAGCCCGGGGTGGCTGATCCAGATCATCACGGCAGGAGCCGGACCATCCGCTGGTGCCGTCGGCATCGGACACGTCAGTTCAAACAAGCCGTCGGATCCCGTGAGGTCAGCGGTTTCCGTCCCCGGGCATGATACCGTCACACCCTCGATCGGGTCGGCGAGATCATCCGAGGCGGAAACGAATCCGCGCACGGAAAAGAGAGGTTCGTCGGAACCGCAGGCAACCATTGAACCCGCGATCGACGCCACGACCAATGCGGCGACCGGAAATCCTGTTCTGAAAGTTTTCTTGAAATGGGTCATCGGTGCAGCTCCTGTTCGAGTCCATTAAAACCTGAATCACCCCGTCACGGTGATGCGGGGGCGGGAAATCCGGTACACATCGCCGAGTCGATTCCCTGGCCCGCGTCGGTGCACGATGCAAATCCGAACTCGGGGCAGTAGACCTCCTCGAAGAGCCCATCCTGGCAGTAGTAGGCGGCCTCTTCGCTGCAGATCGAAGCACCGTCGGTGCATTCCGAATAACGTGGCGCGCACACTTTGTGAAGCCATGAAGTGACGATTTCCGCCGGCTTCACGTCGCTGTTCTCATCCAGCCACGACTGACTGCATTCACGTCTTGCATCTGTGATCGCGGCGCAGTCGAGAGTGGCAAGGCGGCCACCGAGGCACCAGGACAGGATATTTCCCGTGCAGATCGGGGCCGTGGTGGTCGTGGAACACTGAACTCCAGTGCCGATGCACTGGAAGGAATCGGCTCCGTGGCCGCAGGCAAGACCGAGATTTCCGCAGCGGAATTCGTGGCGGATTCCATCCACATCGCAGTTGACGACGGAGTCGCCATCGCAACTCGGGGTCGAACAGACACCCAGCGTGCATCGGCCGTCCAGGCACGACAGGCCCATCGCGCCGCA
>CAZNJW010000182.1:0-2283 GCA_964573455.1 uncultured Anaeromyxobacteraceae bacterium
GACGATGCGTTTATGTTCGAACCATTCCCTGGCGAACGCGTCGCCCGCCACGAACAGGTCAGGACCTTTTCCGCCAAGTATTGAATCTTCAATTTTGTTTTCCAGACCCGGTCTGTCCAGGCGGATGATCTTGACCGTGACATCGTCACGCGCGGCATCGAATTCCCCGATCAGCTCTTCAAGCAGTTCGGCGGCAACTCCCTGATACGGATGGGCGAAGGTTATTTCGTGGGTAACCGGCGGCGCCACGGAACCTGAATCCGGCTTGGACGCCGGTTCCCTGGACCCACAGGTCGTGGCCGTCAGCCCCGCCGCAAGACAGATCAGCAAGAGCGGTGTTGTCCGTCGTATCGGGCCGTGAATCATCCTGACCTCCCATCGGCCTTCGGCGCGATGATGGCTGTCCCCGATTCCGGGAACGGAAGCAGTTCATTGTCACCGAACCATTCCAGGTAACGCGGGCTGACCCCGGAACACCAGGGTTTCAGGACGCAGTCGGAACAGGCATGTCCGAAAGCGCGTTCGCTTTCCCACCACTGAGATGGGCTGACGGCATACCACATCGATTCCAGGTGCCGCAAATATCCACGCATGCGGCAGGGCGGCAGCGAACACATCGAACTCATGCTGACGCGCAGTCCTAGACCTACCGCCAGATCGATCGCGGGAGTCAGCGCCGCCTGTGCCTCGGACAGGGTAGGGCACGCGTCACGCGAGTCTTCCATCAGCCCCCGGATAACGGGCATCGAGAACTGAAGTACGACGTTGTCAGGCACGCCCGAACCTTCGCCTGTCGAGGCGCAGAACGTGACTATGTCTTTGAGCTCGTCAAGGTTCATCCTTGTCAGAACACAGGTTATCTTGGTCATGTAGCCCAGTGAAACCGCCTTGCGGATGGCCGACATCTTCAGCTCGAGGTTGCTGGCGGAACCGGCTCTTGTGACGGCGGCGTTCGTCTTGCTGGTGGCCGCGTGAAGCGAGAATCCGAACGAGACGCGGTCCCGGAACCCGGCGAACATCTCTAGAAACCCGCCTTTGTCGGGGAACAGTCCGTTTGTCTGGACCACGATGTCCCTGAATCCACGATCCAGCAGCCTGCGAAGGTGTGAAGGGAAGTCGTCCGCAAGCACCGGTTCACCACCGGTAAGGATGACCTGGTTGACCACGGCCGGGTCCAGTGAGTCTATGGCCCTGATTATGGCTTCGGCTGGAACCGGGCCGCTTCCCTGTTCCTGTGGCGTGCCGAAGAAGAAACAGAACACGCAGCGTTCCTGACAGTCGTTGGTCAGTCTGATGTACACCTTGCCGTCGGGCCTGATTTCCAGTGTACGGTCGGCGTCGAGCGATGGTTGCGTCGCTTGCCGGATAGTCGATTGGATCGTGGTCTGTTCAACCATGTCCGCGAATTCGTTCCCGACGACCTGGAGCGTCTCCCAGGGGATCCGGGTCCCGTGATACCCGATTCGGAAACCCGGACGATCGAATGGACATCCGGGCCCGTCTTCCGGTTTTCCAACAAAGAATGACACGGATGGAAGACGCGGGTGGGCGCATTCCACGTCGGCCTCGCGTCCCCGGACGGAGATTGCGCGCACGACCCATGCGTCGCCGAAGCGCGCGCCTTCACGAACACCGGTGAAAGACTCGACGCTTGTTGAAACCGGTGCATTGTCGTGGTGGATTCGTGACTGGTCGATACCGCGTCGCCCCAGCATCCTGATTTCGGGAAACTGAGCCGCGTAGCCCAGAATTGCTCCAAAATCCACAATTGTTTCAGTATCTTTAGTCATGCCGATGTCCGTGCCGCCGATCAACGTCGAATCACTCGACAAATTAGCGCGTGAACGTCAGACAATCAATGTCAAATGGCGGTTGTGGATTGCGGCAGAGATCTTGCGGTGAAATGGCCGGGATAGTAAAAGTCATCCGGGCTTTTCGATGTGACGCGCCCGCGGAGGGTGCGTTAAATCAGGGACATTATGGTTGCTGCAAGCGATTCGTTTGATGTGGTGGTGGTTGGTGGCGGTGTGGTCGGTGTGGCTACGGCGATGGCTCTGTCCGATCAGGGACGTCTGCGGGTGCTTGTCATCGAGGCCGAGAAGGAACTGGCGTTCCATCAAACCGGTCACAACAGTGGAGTGATTCATTCCGGGATCTACTATCGGCCGGGAAGTCTGAAGGCGGCCAACTGCGTGGCCGGTCGCGAACTGCTGTATTCGTTTCTGGCCGAACGCGGCATCCGCCATGAGCGTTGCGGAAAGCTGATCGTCGCGACCGACGCTC
>CAZNJW010000183.1:0-2251 GCA_964573455.1 uncultured Anaeromyxobacteraceae bacterium
CCACGCAGACCAGACTTCTGACTTCCTCGCTGGCCCGCATCCGACCCGACCTGATGGTTCACGCATCTGCCGAACCGGCTGGCGGACCGGCGGGAACCGTGATCAGACAAGTCCTTCGCAAACGCATTCGCGGCACGGACTGCTTCGGCGTCGACCGTGATTTCGACCCGGGTGCGCTGGCGCTGCTGTTCGCTGCCGATCGGCTGGATCACTATTCCTGCGAGATAGGGCCGGTTCTGGAGCATGGCGGGGTTGCCATCTCGGATCGGTACAAACTTTCTTCGCTGGCCTACCAGGCCCTGTCCATGCCGATGGAATGGGTCAAGGCTATCAACTCGAAGGCGCCGGAACCGGACATCATGTTCTTTCTCGAAGTCACACCCGAGGTCGCATGGGAGCGACTGTCCGGCGATCGTGTGCAACGCGAGATCTTCGAAGTACCGGACACGCTGCGCGCGGTCTGGCGGAACTACCATGAAGTCCTTCCGGAAATCGATCGGTCGCGCCTTGTCGTGATTAACGGCACTGAACCGATCGACGCGATCGCCCGACAGGTCCTGGACGTGGTTACGGCCAGGCTCCCGGCTCAAGGAGCCGAATAGCCTGTCACCTCGAATCCCCTGTCCGGCTCGAACATGCCTACCACGCCGTCGCGATAGGCAATAAACCTTGTCCTGCCTTTACCATCCTGCACGACCACGCCGGCGCCTATCCCGCCGCTGGAATCAATGCCGCATCCATTCGTGCATTTGAAGAACACTATGTCGCCCGGCACCGGCTCGTGGTCGACACCGTGCAGAGTGCCAAGCCTGCCGGCCCGTTCCATCTGGGACATCGAGTTCCAGCTTGCCGAATCCGCTTTCTCGGGAAGCAGATCGCAGATTGCCAGCAGATGTCCTAGAAAAGACCTCGCCTCGAACGAATTCCGAATTCCCACCAGTCGCGACGCTGCACGGGCAAGCCTGGTTCTCTGTGCCCCCGACGCAGGCACCATCGAGACCCTGGTGGCCTCGCGGTTCTTACCTGTAACCGGGGTCTCGACAAGCGCGGCCGGAACCCGATCAACCGTCGCGTCGACCTTCACATCGGGATAGGAAACAGTTTTTTTCCCGCGCCCGTCAGCCTTCGTATCGCTACGGGACTTGCCTGTGCCGCGCTTGTTTCCGGCGACGGCCCTGGGATCCTTTTTCTTTTCGGCGGCGGATTTGCTGGCGCGAATCGTGTCATCGGCCAGGGCGGCGCCCTGAACATACGGGAGGTCCCCGAACGGACCGGACTGGGGCAGAACGGTCGGGACCCGTGAATACATCCCCGCGGTGGTCGAATGGATCGGCATCGCGCACGAGACGAAGGCGGCCAGCGGCAGCAGCGCCATCCAGTTCTTCAAGATCCCCATGTTACAGCCGCCGAAGGGTTATAATGCGTCATTGCCCGGAAACGCACAGGGCCGTGAACGATCGTAAAGCGTGGCCGACGGTTCGTCAAAAACGTTTCGAACGCCGACCATCAGGATTACCACGAATGACAGCTCAAATGTCAGGATTCGAGCGGCTTACCGGAACCAGCGACAGGCGTCCTGCGAGCGGTGGCGGAAGGATCGGCCAGGCTTTGCGGGACCGCGACTTCCCTCCGTCTCGGCGCCGCGCGTTCTATCTGGCCCTTGAGCGTGGTCTGAGGTCAGGAGTCCCGATCCTCGCCCACCTCAACTCAATGGCAGCAATGTCCGGTGGACGACAGAAAATTCAAATACAGAAGATGATCGAGGTACTGTCCTCGGGAGGACATCTCCACCAGGCTGCCCTGAGATCGCGTTATATGATATCGATGCGGTCAGGCTCAGTGAGTCGATGGCTTTTGAAATCAAGGTCCGGCGAAGGGTACTGGCCGGACTGGCATACCCGCTGTTGCTGCTTCTTTCGGCAACCTTCATTCTTCCACTGCCCAAACTGGTATCGTGCGGTTCCGCTGCGTACCTCGGCGCCGCGACCAGGACGCTGATTCCGTTGTTCGTGCTGGTTCTTTTACTGGGCGCAACCCGGCTTGCCCTGCTCCTTCCCGGTCCCGCGCTGGTCGCTGGACGTCTGCGCGAGTCGCTGCCTTTTCTGGGCCGGACATTTCGTTCGAAGGCGCTTGCAGTCACTCTGTCCACTCTCGGTCAGGGACTCGAGGCTGGCCTCAGCCTATTCGAGGCCCTCTCGATAGCGCGAACGGCCGCAGGTTCCTCCACCATGACCAGGCTGTGCGATGACGC
>CAZNJW010000184.1:0-2205 GCA_964573455.1 uncultured Anaeromyxobacteraceae bacterium
GGTTTGAAGACAGGTGCCAGCCTTTCCAGTTCCCTGAGTTGCTCCTCGAGATTGAAACCGCAGAAACCGAGATTCACGACTTTTACCCGCGCCGGTTCGAATTCCTGGTCTGCCAGTCTCTGCATTATCCCCGCGATGGTCTGGTCGGATTCGATTCCCACGCCGTAGACGTCCGAGCCACCCAGCACGGCAATCGAGAATCCGGAGCGCTGATCAGGCAGATCCGACCTTATGCCCAGGCTGTTGATCGAATGGGTTGTCGGTCTTCCGGCAATGCCTGCCGCGTACCAGGTTTGGGCCGAGTCGGGACGAGGTCTGACGCAGTTTTTGTCACCGTGTACGAACACGAGTGGAACTAGTGGCGAAGTCGGCGCAAAGAGAAGCCGGAGAAGGACTTCGGTCAGGAGAAACGCGGCCAGTGTCACACCGGTGATGAAAAGCCAGTTGCGACCCAAAAAACCTGAGATTCGGGAACGTTTCGCGCCCATTGATGATTCCCGTGGCCGGGTCGGGCCGGTCGAGTCACTTGTCACAGTTGATGCCGATGAACCTCTCGCCGCCGATGGTCGGTTCGCCGCCCGAGATCAAAACGCCGCCCAGGATCTTGAACAGTTCGTCGGCCAGTATTCTGTGACCGGCCGCGTTGTAATGAAGCTCGTCCGCAAGGCAGGCATCCAGTTCATCCTTGCTGAGCCTGGAAAACAGATCCACCAGCAGCAGGCCGTCGATGCCGGACGCCCAGGACATGATCTCAATCATTTTGTTCTCGAAGAAACTCGACACCATCTCGGCAAAATTGCCGGTACTCTGCATCCAGAGGTCTGACTCGGCATAGTTCGGGTATATCAACCAGACGATGTCGACATCCGGATTCTGTTCGCGAATGGCATCGAAAATAGCCGTCAAGTTCGTTTCAACCGTGGTGATGGCCTCTTCGATGATATTCAACAGCTCCGGCAGATCCGCTCCCTGCGGGGCATCGTACATTGAATGCATGACGTCGTTTCCGCCGAGAGAGATGAACACCACATCCGTTTCGTTTAGCTTTGGCAGCACTTTTGTCTGGAAGTTCGACAGATCCGGAAGCCAGTGTGACGATTCGGTGCCTGCGAAGGCCACGTTTTCAATCTCGATATCGCCAAAATCCTGAAGGTATTCCGCGACATAGTCGAAGAAATAATTGCCCTCGGTCGAGCCCATCCTGGGGATGCTGTCGCCCATTACCAGCATCTTCCAGCGACCGTCAGCCAGCGCGATCGGCGTTCTTCTGGCGACATTGTGCGAGGTGACCCGACATGGCGGGGCATCGATTCGAACGACCCTGGCGCCGTCCGTGAACGTGGTGTCCGATTCGGGAGCGAAGTAGTGATATCCCTCTTCGCAGGTCACACCGGCGTCTTCGTTCGGCGCCAGCATCACGACCGGCACTCCGGCGACCGGCGTGTCGACGTCCGTGCGGCTCTGCGCCAAATCGGTTTTTGAACTGGCGTTCGTGTCGTTGTAGACGTTAACCCTGATCACGGGTCCGGCAGGTTCGGGGAGGCACTCGGCGATCTCTGGCGGCAGTTCCGATCCAACGGAGTCGACTGGCAGGTCTTCGACCGTGTCCTCGCTGGCGTCTTCGATGGCGTCTTCGACTCTGTCCACGGTCGTGTCACCGGCAGTGTCTTGACTGGTGTCTCCGATGATGTCGTCGCCAACGACATCCTCGTTGATCGAGACATCCTGATCAAACGGACCGTCGTCGCCGCAGCCGGACATGACCGGGATGGCCGCAAAAATGAATGCGGCGCAGAAAAGTGCAAGCCTTGTGACAGTTACAGAGGACCTGGTTTTCACGGGCGGGACTCCGTTTCTGGTCAGCGGATTTTATAATGCGTGAATCGTAATCACAACGGGCAGTAATGTACGAAGCGCCGTTCGGTTATTCGGCGTCCCAGGGGAACTTGTACTGGGACAGGCCGAGCTCGCGGCGCATGTCGTTGCAGTTCTTCATCAGGGGCGCGTTTACCGGAACGCCGCGATCCTTGCGGAACAGCCAGGCGTCGTGTTCCTTCTCGCCGGCCGTCCAGATGCGTTCCTGACCGGGAGCCTTCCTTGAATTCCGCAGGTCACGGCAGATGTTGCCGGCGATCTTCTTGAAGATGTCCAGGTTGATGAAGTGCTCGATGTCGATAGCGATGAAGAAGTGTCCCAGGTGGTAGG
>CAZNJW010000185.1:0-2123 GCA_964573455.1 uncultured Anaeromyxobacteraceae bacterium
CGGTTGACGGGTACCCTCTGCGCCGTTGTGGGATTACGCCCCTCGTTTGGGGTGGAAGAAATGGCGAATTGTCATTCGCCCCTACGGGCCCCTGATGCCGGGCCATTGATACATCGACGGTTTGTCCATATCATCAGCCGGACCCGGGTGGGAGGAACGATGCCCGACACCGTAGTAACCATCGAAACCGGACTTGGCTGCAACAACCGATGCGCGCACTGTCCGCAGCCGTCGATCAGAAGCGCGGGCCGGATGACCCAACCTTCATTCCAGGAGATTCGCCAGAAGATCGACACGGCGCGTGCCCAGGGCTGCACCCAGGTATCGTTCTCGGGCGGTGAGCCGACCATACGACGGGACATCGCGGAACTGGTCAGATACGCAAGGTCCACCGGTTTCAATCAGGTATCCCTCACGACGAACGGCCGGATGTTTGCCATCCCGGGATTCGCGGATCTGATGCTGAAGTCTGGATTGACCGGTGTCAGCATTTCGCTGCACGGGCCTGACGCGGCGACCCACGAGGCACTCACCACGGTTCCAGGTTCATTCGAACAGGCGCTGGCGGGGATGACGCGCCTGAAGGAATCGACGATCGACAAGGGATTGGACTTCAGCATCACCACGATTACGGTCCTGGTGCCAGGCAACATAGCACGCCTGCGCGAGACCCTGCTCCTGGCAGAAATTCATGGCGCCAGCATTCACATCGTCCAGCCATTCATCATGTCCAAGGAAGTACTGGCCAGAGGATCCGAGTTTCTGCTGGGGATCGACGAGATCGTCTCCGGGATCAGGACGGCGCTGACTGGCGGCCTTCCGGCAGGCAGGGTCAAACCCTATAACATCCCGCCCTGTCTGTTGCAGAACATGGGGGCCGACATCGAGGTGCAACAGTACCATCTGCGAACCATGCGAGAGTTCGACCCGGTGGACGGTTCGTCGGTCGCTGGAACGGTGAAGGGACAGTTCTTTCGGCACGCCCAGTGCGCCGCCTGCGATGCGATCTGTCCCGGGCTGCGCGTCGAGCACATCTCACAGAACGCGATGGTCAGGATGATCCTTACCGACATCATGTCGTCCCGACCGTTCACGCTGCCGAAAATCTCATCGCTGTCGTCCACCGATCTGCTCGGGGCGCCCGCCCTGGAACTGTTGCTTCGGGAACTGGCGAAGGCCGGGGCCACGACCCCGGTGCTTTTCTCTGGCGGGATCGGACTGTGCGGCGCACAAGACCTGATCGCGGTCTGTCAAAGAAGAAACGTCAGCGAACTGATCCTGCTGGTCAGGCCACCGCAACTGCGGCCGCCGGACGCGAGGGTGTCGATCCCCGGCAACATCACCGAGATCACCGGGTTGCTGTCGAGGCTGAAGGCCGGTTCATCGCCGATTCCGGCGGTCTTCATGGTGCTCAACAGCATTTTCACCGACCAGTGCAGTTTCACCCTCGACGAACTGATGGCGCTCCTGAAGGAACTCGTCAGGGCCGGCGGCAGAAGGCTTATCCTGTCGGCGCCCGAGGGCATGGACCCGCTGCTGCCGGTGCATTCGGAAGCCTTGAAGAACAGAATCATCGAGGAGCTGCCGGGGCTGCTCAAGCAATTCGGCGAACTGGGCCTGGAGACTTTCCTGGTCAGGACGGGCGACGTTTCGCAGGAAGGTCGGGAGGATCTGCTCGAATCCAGGGTCGCCAGGATGATCCCGGCGATCAACCTGCACGATGATTTTCTGCATCACAGATTCGCCACGCCCGAGAACGGCTGGGTGATGTGGTCATACCCGATCTGGATGCATCGCTCGGTCAGGGATGTTCCTGCGACGATCTGATGCGGGAATCCAGGAACGCTTCAAGTTCGCCTACAAAGGTCGCAAGGCCACGTACCGGCAGATATGCCGGCGGAGCCTCCCACGAGACCCCGGACAAACCTGAGTCCATTGCCATCCGGGCCGCATTGCCAGCCAGATGCGGTGCCACCAGGCCAAGCTCGATCAACGCGCGCGAACGGATGAGCGATCGCGAAGCTCCGACCAGTCCCGCAGCCTTCTCAAAAAGGCGGTACCCGGCAGGATTCCCGGTAACCGATGACCATGCATCGGCCTTCAGGCCGAAAAACCGGAATTCA
>CAZNJW010000186.1:0-331 GCA_964573455.1 uncultured Anaeromyxobacteraceae bacterium
GATGCCGACGTGGACGGTCTTCATATCCGGACACTGCTGCTGACGTTCTTCTTCCGTCACATGCCCGAGGTGATTGAACGCGGATACCTGTACATTGCGCAGCCGCCCCTGTACAAGGTCCGCAAGGGCAAGCAGGAAATGTACCTGATGGATGACGCGGCGCTCGAGTCGTTCCTGATGGACAACGGCAGCAACGGGACGTCCGTGCTGGCCGCGGGCGACATGTTCCCGCTGTCCGAGGAAGACCTGAAGCGCTACCTGGGCAGGATCTCGGTCGCGAACAAGCTGGCGGCCCAGATCGACTTCGGCCAGGACAGCAGGGTTCTGAAGG
>CAZNJW010000186.1:341-1834 GCA_964573455.1 uncultured Anaeromyxobacteraceae bacterium
GCGATTCTTGACGAGGCGGATTTCCAGCCCGCGGACGTGAATCGCGCCGGCTCGGACATTCTGGTAGGCAACATGATCGCCGCCTACATGAAAAAGATCGGCGCCGAGCAGGAACCGGTCACCGTCAGACGCGACGAACACGAGGACGGTTCCGCGACCCTGGTCGTCACGACCCGCAGGAACGGCAGCCCGGTCCGCACCTATCTGGATTCGAAGGCGTTCGAACACCACGACTTGATGCAGTTCAGGCGCGTGACCAACGACATCCGCAGGATCGCGCAGTGGCCATACACGATCTCGCTTGGTGACAGGGATATCCACGTCGAGCGTCCCGAAGACCTGCTTGCGCTGATCTTCGAGCGAGGTCAAAAGGGCATGAGCTACCAGCGCTACAAGGGTCTCGGCGAAATGAACGCCAGCCAGCTCTGGGAAACGACCATGGACCCGACCAAGCGCACCCTTCTCAAGGTCAACATCGTCGACGCGATCAAGGCCGACGAGATCTTCACCCTGCTGATGGGCGACGCGGTCGAGCCACGACGCGAGTTCATCAACGAGAATGCATTGAACGTCATCAACCTTGACGTCTGATTCCCGATTTCGAGGTTCCTCGATGGGGTCCTACATCGAACAGGTCGAGACTCTCTTTCTGTCCACGGTCAGGAAGGGGTTGTGCCTTCGGGCGGCCGACCTGGAAACGGTGCGGGACTGGGATCGCCGGGGCATCCCCATTAACATCGTTTCACGCGGATTGCTTAATGGAATCCGAGCGTTCCTCGCCTCGGCGGAACCTTCGACACCAGTGCCTTCATCCCTCCGGTACTACCGGACGGCCGTTGAGCGCGAATTCGAGATCTACAACCGGGCGGTCGCACGGGGACTGGGTACCGACGACCGCGAAGCGCCAAGGCGCACTGGCGATGAGTCCCGTGAGGCGGGCCGGACGTCGTCGGCCGGGGGATCGGAATCCGGAAAGACGCGGCCGGTTACTCTGGCGGACCGCGCACTGGCGGTTCTTCAGACAGGCCTGGCGGACGCGGTCGATGTCCGGAAGGCCGCGTGGCAACGGGCGATCGAGTTCTTCGAGTCCTGCCGCACGTCGGTTCCACTGGCCGACCTGCTCTTTCAAGTCGAGGACATGCTGGTGATGGCCATCGGCGAGACGCTGCCGCCGCAGGAATTCGCGGCCATCAGGGAAGCGGTCGAAGGACGCTTGAAGGACGCTGAGGCGCGCGGCCTGGGCAGGAAGGCGATCGACGACCTGCGGCGAAACGGACTGCGCAAGGCAGTCGCGGAACACACCGGATTCACAGGATTCATTGACGCGGTCCTCAAGGACCCGAAGGGGCGACGTGGCTGAGATGGACTGCACGAAATGCAAGGATCTGGGTTACGTGACCATGCCCGACGGTGAATACGCCAGGGCGCGTACCTGCGACGCATGCCGCGCGGTGTGCCCGATCTGCGGCGGCAGCGGACTGATGATCGACGCG
>CAZNJW010000187.1:0-1775 GCA_964573455.1 uncultured Anaeromyxobacteraceae bacterium
TTGTCCAGGTATGGAACTCTCGGATCTGTGACCAGGAAATGATGATTTGTGGTTGTAACGGCCCGTTTTTGTTGGCGCATGGTCCGAGTTGCGCGGCATTTGGGTGTTATGGCACGCACCTTGATTGATCTGGCTCGGACTTATGATGTCGAGGTGCGGGAAATGTCTGAGGATGTTCGGTCAACCATTGATGGCGATGTTGATCTGATCGCAAACGTGATCTCGGACGGGCGATGCTCAAGGCGGGCCGTGCTGCGGGCAACGCGACTGCTGAACGGATACGGCAGCGCCAGCGTGCTGGTGTCCACACCCGAATCGATCGGCGGGCCGGTTGGCACGTGCCTGCTGCCCAGCGAGCGAAGACGACTGAAGGCCGCGCGCGACCTGGCCGTCAGGCTTGCCTCGGATGGATCGGCGATTCAGGGATGCGTGTCCACGCCGCGCGAGGTCGCCGCGTTCGCGGCCAGGCTCGCCCATTGTCGCGAGGAAGTGCTGATGGTGCTGGGGCTGGACTCGCAGAACCATGTGGTCGGAAGCTGGGAGGTCTCACGTGGGTGGGAGGGTGGAATCAATGTTCACCCGCGACAGATCTTCAGCATCCTTGTGCGCGAGTCGCTGGGCCGCGCTGTCGTTGTCCACAACCATCCGTCCGGCAGCCTGAAACCCAGCCAGGAGGACCTGGATTTCACCGCGACGATGATACGCGCGGGCCATCTGCTCGGTATCGAGATCCTGGATCACGTGATCGTTGCGCGCGGCGGCTTCTGCAGCATCCGTCAGGAGTGCCGCCACCTTGAATTCGGGCCTCAATCAGGCTAGCATCCGGCCACTGGCACATCGTTCGTCCGGCCATTTCGGCCGGCGCGCATGTTGCCGTATTTCGGAGGCTGTCTTGAAGGGCATACTGGTGATCATCAGCGCCCCGTCGGGTGCCGGCAAGTCCACCATCATCCGCAGGATCCTGGCCCAGGACTCGAACTGCAGGTTCGCCGTCTCCCACACGACGCGTTCGCCCCGTGCCGGCGAAGTCGACGGCACGGACTATTACTTCGTGTCCAGACAGGATTTCATGGACATGGTCGACCAGGACCGTTTTGCCGAATGGGCCGATGTCCATTCGAATCTTTACGGGACCTCGGTTGCCGAGGTGGAACGCCTGTCGTCACAGGGGATCGATGTCGTTTTCGAGGTTGACTACCAGGGCGGGCGCTCGCTGATGCGTCGTTTCCCCCAAGCGGTCAGCATCTTCATCCTGCCGCCCTCGATGGCCGAGGTCAGGCACCGCCTGGTGGAACGCGGAACGGACGATCAGGCGACGATTCAGATGCGCATGCACAACGCCCGCGTCGAGATCGCCACGGCCGGCGAGTACGGTTTCGCGGTCGTGAACGACGACCTGGATGACGCGATCTTGAAGGTCCGCGAGATCATCGGCGCCGCCAGGCAGCGTTCATACAGGTTTGCCGGGATGATCAGGGAACTCGTGGCCGAGAAGACGGACCAGGACTGAAACAGGGATTTTCAGGGCACGGGGCGATGCCGAACCGCTGCCCACCAGATACGGAGGCACAATGTCGGACAGACCAGTCAGAGTCAGGATAGCACCCAGCCCGACCGGCGATCCCCATGTCGGGACCGCTTACGTCGGTTTGATCAACTACGCGTTCGCCAGACAGAACGGCGGCCAGTTCATACTGAGGATCGAGGACACGGATCAGGAAAGATCGACCAGAGCCAGCGAACAGGCCATCTTCGACGCGCTGCGCTGGGTCGGT
>CAZNJW010000188.1:0-1659 GCA_964573455.1 uncultured Anaeromyxobacteraceae bacterium
TCAGAACCATTTCGGCATCCGGCGAAACCTGATGCGGATTCTCGGTCACTCTGACATCAACGTGGGCCCCCGCCGCGACAGTGAAGGAGGAGGTCCATTCCGATGATTCAGGCGATGACGCGACAACGGCAATAACTGGCCTCTTCAAACCCGCCTCGACTTCCCGATCAAACGGCCGGAATACATCGTTGCGAGGATACTCTAAATTCGATTCGGTGCCATCTTGAGCGGATATGTTCGCCCCATCCGGCCGCCTGTGTCCGGGCGGATGATCCAGCCAGAAAATCCAACTTGTCGAAAAGCAGGTTAACCCTTGATTTTACTGGGTTTGATATGTCTCTGAAGTATCGCGTCGACGCTTTACAATGAGACGTTTTCAGGCTACAATTCCGGCACCTGATTTCAGGGACTTCACAACCAGGGAATACTCAATGTCCACCGAACTTTCTGATCACAATGGAAACGATGTTGTCGAGACCGCCGGCGGATACAACGCCGAATCGATCAAGGTCCTGAAGGGCCTTCAGGCGGTCAGGACCCGCCCCGGAATGTACATCGGCGACACGGACGATGGGTCCGGTCTGCATCACATGGTGTATGAAGTCGTCGACAACTCGATAGACGAGGCTCTGGCGGGTTTCTGCGACCATATCCACATCGAGGTCGAGCCCGGGAACATCGTGTCGGTCGAAGACAACGGTCGCGGAATTCCCGTCGCCATCCACAAGGAAACCGGTCGTTCGGCGGCCGAGGTCGTCATGACCGAACTGCACGCCGGCGGAAAATTCGACCACAACAACTACAAGGTCTCCGGCGGTCTCCACGGCGTCGGCGTGTCCGTAGTCAACGGTCTTTCCGAGTGGCTGCGCGTCGACATCAAGCGCGACGGTGGCCTATTCAGCTTGACCTTCCTGCGCGGCATCCCGGACGGTGATCTGATCCGGATCGGCGACAGCGAGCAGACCGGAACCAAGGTTACCTTCAAGGCAGATTCCCAGATCTTCTCGGACACGAACTATTCGTTCGAGACGCTCTCGCAGCGTTTCAGAACGCTGGCCTACCTGAATCCCGGGCTGCGTATCAGTTTCTCCGATTCGCGGATCGAGGACGACGTCAAGAAGGTCGATTACTGCTTCGAGGGCGGCATCGTTTCGTTTGTCGAGCACATCAACCGCCACAAGCAGTGCCTGCACGAAAAGCCGATCTTCATCAGCGGCACCAGGGACGACGTCAGCGTCGAGGTGGCCTTCCAGTGGACGAACGGCTACCAGGAAACGATGTACTGTTTCACGAACACGATCATCAACCGCGACGGCGGAACGCACGTGGCCGGCCTGCGTGGCGCGCTGACCCGCACGATCAACAACTACGCGGAAAGCGAAAACCTTCTGAAGCAATTCAAGGGCGTGCTTTCGGGCGAAGACGTGCGAGAGGGTCTGACCGTCGTGCTTTCGTGCAAGGTCCACGACCCGAAGTTCTCATCCCAGACCAAGGACAAGCTGGTGTCTTCCGAGGTCAAAACAGCTGTGGAACAGGAGCTGTATCAGAGTTTCTCCGAGTTCCTGCAGGAGCAGCCCGGGGAAGCCAAGACCATCGTCAACAAGATGATCGAAGCCGCCCGTGCCCGCACCCGGATCGGTGAGATCTACGACCCGGCCT
>CAZNJW010000189.1:0-220 GCA_964573455.1 uncultured Anaeromyxobacteraceae bacterium
GGCCGTGGTCGCGCACGAGATACGCAACCCCCTGGCCGCGATATCGGCCTCGGCGCAGATGGTCGCGATGTCTCGCGAGGTCGGCGAGGAGGACAAGGCCGCGCTCGGGATCGTGGTGCGTGAGACCGATCACCTGAACGAGTGGATCTCTGAACTGCTTGAGTACGCCAGACCGCGAAGGCTTGAGGCAGTGTCATTCGAGGTCGAGCATGTCCTGTCG
>CAZNJW010000189.1:230-1575 GCA_964573455.1 uncultured Anaeromyxobacteraceae bacterium
GTCGCAGGCGGTTCAGGTGTCGCGAGCGCTGCCGATGGCATCGGGGAACGACTTCAGGATGGAGCTTCAGCCCGGCGTTGTGGTCAGCGGCGATCCGATGCGTCTGTCCAGGGTTGCCATCAACATACTCAAAAATGCGGTCGAGGCGGTAGCCGGATCGGGGATCATATCCGTCAAGTCCTTTACTGTCGGGACCGGGGCCACGGGCCAACTTCATATCACGTTCTCCAACGATGGCCCGGTCATTCCACCCGACAGCCTCAAGAAGATTTTCGACGTGTTCTATACGACAAAGGCGCGGGGAACCGGGCTGGGCCTGGCCTCGGCCGTACAATACTGCGAGGACTTCGGCGGTACGGTGACCGTGTCCAGCAGCGAGGAAAACGGCACGGTGTTTGATCTCACTCTGCCGATGCGGCGGGATGCCTGATGGAGATCCTTTTCGACCGAACATTCAGTTACTTCAACGGCGGGATCTTTTCCGCGACAGGGAAGGGTGCGGGCCTTTCAGTGGTCTCATCTGCAGAGGTCCCGGGCGCCTGGAAATACGACAAGCCGGTCTGTACGGAGGTCACCGCGGCGCTTTTGTCGGTCGTTCGCAGGGAATTTCGTCCGCTTGTCCTGCCTTATGGTCGGACGATGAACCTGGGTTCGTTTTCGATCACGTTGTATCCATCGGGGCCGTTACCTGGCGGGGCCGCGGCCCTACTGCAAAGTCAGGATAGCCAAACCCTGTTCTGTCCAGGCTATTCCGATGATTCGGTGAAGCTGCCACGCGCTTCGACCCTGGCTGTTTCCGTGACCACCGAAGAGTCTCCTTCCGAGGCGGACGCGCTCGAGGATCTTGTCGGCTCGGCCCGCACCGCGATCAAGGCCGGCATGGTTCCGGTGGTCACGTGCAATCCGTTTGGCGTTGCGCGGGTCGTCTGCTCGGCGCTTTCCGTCGCCGGCATCGTCGTTCGTGAACACAAGGGCGTGGCGCGTTTTAACCGTGTCTGGCGGCTTCGTGGATACGATGCCGGGGTCTGCGTCGGTTTTCGTGGCGGACGATCGGCCGGTGGCGCTGTCGTTATGCCGGCCCACGCCAGTCCCGGCGTTCTGGATCAGTCGATACCGAATGCCTGGAGGATTCGTGTCAGGCGTGCCGGGGACCCCGCGGCTTCCGTTGATTCGCCGGACCGGTTCGACCAGACCATCGTTCTTCCAGGCCTGTTGTCCCTGAAGGGGCTGATGAACCTGACCGCCCGCGTCAAACCGAGCACTGTTGTACTCTCCGGCGATGGTGCCGACACTGCCCTTGCGTTGCTGACCGCCCGAGGAATCGACGCTGTCGTCGCCGAAACCG
>CAZNJW010000190.1:0-1502 GCA_964573455.1 uncultured Anaeromyxobacteraceae bacterium
TTATGACTTCTGGTGACAAATGCACTGCCGAGGGCGATTGCGTCGGGCAGCCGGTCACCGCGACCGGGTGCAGTTCTTCGTCCGCCGGCGGCCGTGGTGGGCCTGCAACGGCGCTGGTGCTTCTGACTTCCGTTTTCGCGCTGATGTTCTGGCGCGGACTCCGGCGGCGCAGGTTCGATTCTTGACGGAACCGTCGGCCTGACCGACATTAATCCCCGTCTTCCAATGGTTGTGGATGATGAACCCGGACACCGAAGATCCCGTTTCGACACCACCCGAAACCGCGCCAGTTGACGGTATTGCCGCCGACGACGGCACGATCGCGAGTGATGACACGACCGCCGACGACGGTGCCGCCCAGGACGTGGACGCCCAATCCGGCGAACAGCGCTCCTGCGACCCTGTTTCGGATTGCGTGCGAACCGAACGCGTGGTGCGTGACGCCAGTCGCCTCAGACTGGAACGCAGGGTCTTTCTGACGCTCCTTGTCCTGATGACTCTATTGTTCGGATATGTGCTGAAGCCGTTTTTCGGGCCGATCCTGTGGGCATGCGTCCTTGCGTTGATGTTCCATCCAATCCAGAAACGGCTGTGCCGCGTGATGCGAGGCAGACAGACACTGGCGGCCCTGGCCACACTGTTGATCTCGGTCCTTGTCTGCGTCGTGCCGTTGATCGTCGTCGGCAAGGCGTTCTATGACCAGGTGATGTCCGTTTACCAGCAGTACCAGAACGGTTCCATAGATGTCAGCCGCTATGTTGAACTGGTCAACGAGAAACTGCCCGCCATCCGTGAGTTCCTGCACAGATTCGGGGTCGATTCCGCGGACATCAGCGCGCAGCTCAGCAAGTGGATATCAGCGATCGGAGGCTTCGTGGCAGGCAACGCGGTCAACGCCGTTCAGGGAACCGCGAAGTTTGCCGCCGCACTTGTCATCATGATCTACCTGTCCTTCTTCATGCTGCGGGACGGCGCACGCCTGACCTGCGTGCTTATGAAGGCTATCCCCATCGGGGATCGGCGCGAGAACATGCTTTTTTCCAAGTTCGCCCAGATGGTTCATGCGATGATCAGGGGCACTCTGGTCATCGCTGTTATTCAGGGCTCGCTGGGCGGTCTGATCTTCTGGGTACTTGGCAGCGGGGCACCGGTTCTGTGGGGTGTCGTGATGTCGGTCACGTCCATGATCCCGGTTCTTGGAACCTGGATCGTGTGGTTGCCATTCGCAATCTACCTGGTTCTGACGGGTGCCTGGGTCAAGGGAATCATCATGGCGTTGTTCGGGTTCTTCGTGATCGGTCTGATCGACAATTTCCTGCGACCGCGTCTGGTCGGACGCGAGACCAGAGTTCCGGACTGGGTGGTTCTGCTCTCAACCCTCGGTGGCCTTGTGGTTTTCGGTTTTTCAGGCTTCATCATCGGACCTGTCGTTGCGGCCCTGTTCCTTACGTTCTGGGAGATCTTCGAGAAAGACTTTTCCTGAAGAAGCCTTACGTTATTAA